>NZ_JBSHAO010000001.1:0-432688 GCF_053611545.1 Streptomyces sp. NPDC054796
GGTGGCGACGAGTGCCGGGAGAAAGCAAGCAACGAAACCCGCACTTGTCGCCGCCCGAGGAGACACCCCGGCGCGGCACCGACCCCCACCACACACGGGCCCCATAACCACGACCGGCACCATGAATCACGCGGCGCAAGCCGCGAACAACCGCAACCACACGCCGCGCCGAAGCCACCGGCCCGCACCGGGCCCGCCCCCGCCAGGCGACGACGCCAAATGTTGTGGGCAATCGTCCCGCAAGGCGGGACGGGTGGGCACAACCCGTGCCACCGGCCCGCCACACGCGCACGCAACCCCAAGAGGCACCAGCCAAGGCGCACCCCAACAAGAGCCGGGCACCCCGTGTGGCGGTCAACCTCGCACCCCGTGAAGCGGTGCAGCCCGGTGAAGGGGGAACCCTGTGTTTCCTTCCGCACCCCGCGAAGGGGACCCGCGTGTCCTGGCGGAAGTGTCGTATTGATGACGATAGTTTGCGGTTTCCATGGAACCGCTGATCACGCTGCGCGGCGTCAACAAGCACTACGGAAGGCTCCATGTCCTCCAGGACATCGACCTCACCGTCGGCCGCGGAGAAGTGGTGGTCGTCATCGGCCCCTCCGGCTCCGGAAAGTCGACGCTCTGCCGCACCATCAACCGGCTGGAGACCGTCGAGTCCGGCACCATCACGCTCTCGGGCCAGCCGCTCCCCGCGGAGGGGAAGGCGCTGGCGCGGCTGCGCAGCGAGGTCGGCATGGTCTTCCAGTCCTTCAATCTCTTCGCGCACAAGACGGTCCTCGCCAACGTCATGCTCGCGCCGCTCAAGGTGCGCAAGAAGCGCAAGGACGAGGCCGAGCGCAGGGCGCGGGAGCTGCTGGAGCGGGTCGGGCTCGCGGCGCACGCCGACAAGTACCCGGCGCAGCTCTCGGGCGGCCAGCAGCAGCGCGTCGCCATCGCCCGCGCCCTGGCCATGGACCCGCAGGCGCTGCTCTTCGACGAGCCCACCTCCGCGCTCGACCCGGAGATGATCAGCGAGGTCCTGGAGGTCATGCGGCAGCTCGCGGAGGACGGCATGACGATGGTCGTCGTCACGCACGAGATGGGGTTCGCGCGTTCCGCGGCGCACCGCGTGGTCTTCATGGCCGAGGGCCGGATCGTCGAGGACCGCACGCCTGAGGAGTTCTTCACGGCGCCGGAGAGCGACCGTGCCAAAGACTTCCTGTCCAAGATCCTCAAGCACTGAGAGGGCGAACCGTGCGACGACGACCGCGCCGTACCGTCCGTACGCCATCCGCCGCCGCGCGGGCCTCGCGCGCCATGGCCGGGCTGTGCGCGCTGGTGCTGCTGGCGCTGCTCGCGACCGCGTGCGGGCGCTCTGGCAGCCCTCCCGCGCGGGGCCCGCAGCCGCCGCGACCGCCCTCCTACACGGTCGACGAGGGCTTCACGCTGCCCGCCTCGGACACCTGGAAGCGGGCCAGGCAGCGCGGGTATCTGACGGTGGGCGCCAAGGAGGACCAGCCGGGGATGGGGGAGATGAACCCCGCGACGGGCGCCTACTCCGGCTTCGACATCGAGATCGCCAGGATGCTCGCCGCCTCCCTCGGCTTCGACCCGGACAAGGGCGTGCGCTTCAAGGCCATCGCCTCGGCCAACCGCGAGACGGCGCTCCAGAACGGCCAGATCGACTACTACGTCGGCACGTACACCATCAACGACGGCCGCAAGAAGCTCGTGGGCTTCTCAGGGCCGTACTACATCGCGGGCCAGAAGCTGCTGGTGCGCGCGGACGAGAAGCGGATCACGGGCCCCGAGTCCATGGCGGGCCGGAAGATCTGCTCGGCCGTCGGCTCCACCCCGTACCAGCGGATCGTCGCGGACTACCCGAAGGCGAAGCCCGTCGCGTACGACAGCTACGCGATCTGCGTCGACAACCTCCTCAACGAGCAGGTGGACGCCGTCACCACCGACGACACCATCCTGCTCGGCTACGCGGCCAAGGACCCCGACGGGCTGAAGGTCGTGGGCAAGCCCTTCTCCGAGGAGCCCTACGGCATCGGCGTCCCCAAGCCGGACAAGGCGCTGGCCCGCGCGCTCGACGACGCGCTGGAGGAGCGGGAGAGGAACGGCGACTGGAAGAGGGCATACGACGCCACGCTGGCGCTCTCCGGTGAACCGGCGCCCAGGCCGCCCGCCATCGACCGCTCGCTGACGAGCTGAAAGGGGGGACGGCCGAAGCCATGAACGGACTCGACGTACTCACCGACAACTTCTCGCTCTACGGCGAGGGGTTCCTCGGCACGCTGAGGCTGACCGTCTACGCCTCGCTCCTCGCGCTCGCGGTCGGGGTGGTGATGGCGGGCTGCCGGGTCGCGCCCGTCGCGGCGCTGCGGGCGCTGGGCACCGCGTGGGTGACGGTGCTGCGCAACACCCCGCTGACGCTGCTGTTCTTCGCGATGCTGCTGGGGCTGCCGCGCTTCGGGGTGGCGCTGCCCTTCGAGGTCTTCGCCGTGCTGGCCCTGGGCTGCTACACGTCGGCCTTCATCTGCGAGGCGGTCCGCTCCGGCATCGGCACGGTGCCTGTGGGGCAGGGCGAGGCGGCGCGCAGTCTGGGGATGACGTTCGGCCAGACGCTGGCCACGGTGATCCTGCCGCAGGCGTTCCGCACCGTCATCCCGCCGATCGGCTCCACGCTCATCGCGCTGGCCAAGAACTCCGCCATCGCGGGGTCCTTCAGCGTCGTCGAACTGCTGAGCACGTACAAGACGCTCAACGAGAACGGCTACAGCATCATCTGGAGCTTCGTCTGGATCGCGCTGGGCTATCTCGTCCTGACCCTGTCCATCAGTGCGCTCTTCAACGCGCTGGAGAAGCGCTACGGAGTCGCCCGGTGAGCCCGCACGGTACGTCGAAGGCCGCTTCGCAGGCCACGCCCACTGCCCTCTACGACATCCCCGGGCCCAGGGCCCGCGTCCGGCACCGGGGCTACGGGGTCGTCGCCACGCTGCTGCTGGCAGCGCTGGCGGCCTGGCTGATTCATCTCCTTGTCGACACCGGCCAGTTCGAGGCGGCCAAGTGGCGGCCCTTCGCCTACGAGGGCATCCAGGAGCTGCTGCTGCGGGGGCTGGGCAGCACGCTCAAGGCGTTCGCGCTGGCCGCCGTGCTCTCGCTCGCGCTCGGCGCGGTGCTGGCGGCGGGGCGGCTCTCGGAGCACCGGCCTGTGCGCTGGGTGGCGACGCTCCTCGTGGAGTTCTTCCGCGCCATGCCGGTGCTGGTCATGATCTTCTTCGTGTTCGTGGCGCTCCAGGTCCAGCCGCTGCCCGCGCTCGTCGCCGGTCTGACGCTCTACAACGGCTCCGTGCTCGCGGAGGTCTTCCGCACCGGAGTGGTCTCCGTGGACAAGGGCCAGCGGGAGGCGGCCTACGCGCTGGGGATGCGCAAGACGCAGGTGATGACGTCCGTGCTCGTGCCGCAGGCCGTGCGCGCCATGCTGCCGACGATCATCAGCCAGCTCGTCGTCGCGCTCAAGGACACCTCGCTCGGCTACCTGATCACCTTCGAGGAGTTCCTGCACGCGGGCAAGCTCATCGCGATCAACCTCGACTACGCCATGCCGTTCATCCCCGTCGTCATCGTCATCTCGGCGATCTACATCGGGCTGTGCATGCTGCTGTCCTGGTTCGCGCAGTGGGTCGCGCGGCGTGAGCGGCGCAGCGTCAAGACCGAGGCCGTCGAGGTCAACAGGGCGGAGGCGGGCTCCACGATGCCCGGCTCGCGGGCCTGAGTCTCATGGCCATGGCCTGATCGGTGCCGGTGCGTCGCCGGGAATTCCGTTGGTGTGCCGGGCGCCCGGTTGCCAGGCTTGGGGCATGACCTCCCAGACCGACGAGACGCACGGGCACGCCTGGCTCGGCAGGCCCATCGACGCACGCCCGCTGTTCGCCCCGGAGCACGCGGCGCTGATGGCCACGCTCAGGAAGCTGCGCCCCGCCGACTGGCGCAGGGAGGCCGTGCCGGGCTGGACCGTCGCCGATGTGGCAGCGCACCTGCTCGGCGACTTCTACGGTCGCCTCGGCCGCCGCGACGGCCACGACGGCGGGCTCGCCTTCGCGCCGGGCGAGACGCTGGAGGCGTTCGTCCACCGCGCCAACCACGAGTGGGTCGAAGCGCACCGCCGGGTCAGCCCGGCCGCGCTCACCGACACCCTGGAGCTGGTCGGCGGCCAGGTCGCCCGGAACTTCGAGGCCGCCGAACCGGACGAACCGTCGCTGGGCGTGTCCTGGGCCGGTGCGGACCCGGCCCCCATGTGGCTCGACAGCGCACGGGAGTTCACCGAGCACTGGACACACCGTCAGCAGATCCGCCACGCCGTCGGCCAGGGCACCGATCCCGGTCCGCGGCCCCTGTCGGTGGTCCTGGACACCTTCCTGCGGGCACTGCCGCACACCCTGTGCGATACCCACGCGCCCGTCGGCACCCAGGTCAGGGTGGACGTCGAGGGCCCGGCCGGTGGTGCTTGGACCGTCACCGCGACCGAGGGCCGCTGGTCTCTGGCCGAACCCGGGGCCGGGCCGCCCGCGGCGCGTGTCGTGCTGGACGCGGAGACCGCCTGGCGGCTGTGCACCCGGGGGATCGGCCCGGCCTCGGCCCTCGCCCGTGCCCGCGTCGACGGTGACCGTCAACTCGCCGCGGCGGTCTGCGAGATCGTGTCCATCGTCTACTGATCCGGCCGTCGCCCTCTGGCCCGCCGTCAGCCGACCGCGCGGTGGCCGCCCCTGCGGGAGCCGTTCGCGGGCGGGGGAGTGGGCTGCGGTGAGGTGGCGGCGCGGGTGACGTCGTCGACGAGTTCCACCACGTCGGGCCCGTACGCCTGCGAGTTGACGACCTTCAGCAGGAGGCAGAACGTGCCGGTGGGCCCGTACTTGCGGCCCAGGCGGGCGTGGTGGCGGGCGAGATAGCGGGCCGCTGCCTGGTTGGTGATCCCGCTCTGGCCGCACAGCAGGAACACGGGCCGCGGGGTGTCCCCGTCCTGCTGGCCCGCGGTGAGGCGGGCGAGCAGAACGTACTCGGTGATGCCCTTGTCCATCCGGTAGCGCTCGCTGCCGATGGTGAACGCGGCACGGTCGGGCCCCGGTTCCGGATCCGGGTTGACGCTCACCCCCGGCAGCAGCGACCGCAGATGCGCCAGCGTGCGGCGGTTGGACGCCGGGCCGCCGAGGCAGAACTCGGTGCGCTCGCCGAAGCCCTGCTGCGCGGTCTCGTGCGAGATGATGTTCGCGTGCGCGCGGCAGTCCTTGATGAGCGCGGACAGCTCCAGCAGCGCGTACACGTCGCGCCGGTGCACGGCGAGTTCGGCCGTGGCCGGGTCGCGGTTGACGATCAGCAGGCACTCGGAGTTGTCGGGCAGCCCGAAGAACCGCTGCGTGCGCCGTAGCCGGCGTCGCCACAGGTACGTACGCGCGAACCAGCCGAGCGCCGTGGTGACGGCCGCCGCGAGCACGCCGAGCACGATCTCCCGCAGGTAGTCATCCATGGGGCGGCAGCGTACAGGCGTACGACGGAAGCGGAACGCCGAGTTACTGACGTGTGCAGAACACGCGGGCTAGGCTGCGCTGACGCTCGTCGACAGGAGGCACTCATGCGGCGCACGCACCGCCGGTCAGCCCGGTTCCTGGCCCTGTTCACCGCGGCGGTCGCGGTGGGCGCGCTGACAGCGGGCGCGCCGCCGCCGGACCGCTCCGACGATGAGACGGCCGCCGGGTCCCCCGAGAAGACGCCGGTCGCCGTCGGCGAGGGCGGCGCCGTCTCCAGCGTCGACCCCGACGCCTCGGCCGCGGGCATCGAGGTGCTGCGCGAGGGCGGCAACGCGGTGGACGCTGCCGTCGCGACGGCTGCGGCACTTGGCGTCACCGAGCCGTACTCGGCGGGCGTCGGAGGCGGCGGCTACTTCGTCTACTACGACGCGGCCAGCCGCCAGATCCGCACGCTCGACGGCCGCGAGAAGGCGCCGCTGAGCGCCGACAAGAACCTCTTCCGCGAGGACGGCAAGGCCATACCCTTCGCGGAGGCCGTCACCAGCGGACTGTCCGTCGGTACCCCGGGCACGGCCGCCACCTGGCAGAAAGCCCTCGACTCCTGGGGCAACCGCTCCCTCGCGCAGGTGCTGTCCCCCGCCGAGAAGCTGGCGCGCGGCGGCTTCGAGGTCGACGAGACCTTCCGCAAGCAGACCGCCGACAACGAGGACCGCTTCCGCGACTTCCCCGCCTCCGCGAAGCTCTTCCTCCCCGGCGGCGAACTGCCGGAGGTCGGCTCGACCCTCCGCAACCCCGACCTCGCCGCCACCTACCGCACCCTCGGCCGCAAGGGCGCCGACGCGCTGTACGAGGGCGCCATGGCACGCGACGTGGTGAACACCGTGCGCAAGCCTCCCGTCGCCGACGACGCGGAGCGCACGGTGCGGTCCGGCGATCTGACGGCCGACGACCTGCGGACGTACACCGTCCGCCAGCAGGAGCCGACCAGCACCGACTACCGCGAGTACGAGGTCTACGGCATGGCCCCGTCCTCCTCGGGCGGCACCAGCGTGGCCGAGGCGCTCAACATCCTGGAGGGCACGGACCTCGGCGGCATCAGCGAGAAGGAGTACCTGCACCGCTACATCGAGGCCAGCCGCCTCGCCTTCGCCGACCGCGGCCGGTGGGTGGGCGACCCCACCCAGGAGGACGTGCCCACCAAGGGCCTGCTCTCCCAGGAGTTCGCCGACTCGCGCGCCTGCCTGATCCAGGACGACAAGGCCCTGACCAGCCCCGTCGCACCCGGCGACCCCAGCGATCCGCGCCCCTGCGAGGCCGGTGACAAGGCGGCCCCGACGACGTACGAGGGAGACAGCACCACCCACCTGACGGCCTCCGACAAGTGGGGCAACGTCGTCGCCTACACGCTCACCATCGAGCAGACCGGCGGCAGCGGCATCACCGTGCCCGGCAGGGGCTTCCTCCTCAACAACGAGCTGACGGACTTCTCCTTCGAGCCCGCCGACCCCGCGGTCCACGACCCCAACCTGCCGGGGCCCGCGAAGCGTCCGCGCTCCTCGATGTCCCCGACGATCGTGCTGGAGGAGGGCAAGCCGGTGCTGGCCCTCGGCTCGCCCGGCGGCGCCACCATCATCACGACCGTCCTCCAGACCCTCATCAACCACCTGGACAGGAAACTCCCCCTGGTGGACTCCATCGCAGCGCCCCGCGCCAGCCAGCGCAACGCGGCCCAGACCGAACTGGAACCGGGCCTGTGGAACCGCACCGCACTGCGGGGCCAGCTGGAGGCGCTGGGCCACTCCTTCAAGCAGAATCCCGAGATCGGCGCCGCGACGGGCATCCAGCGACTGCCCGACGGGCGCTGGCTCGCGGCGGCGGAGAAGACGCGCAGGGGAGGGGGCGCGGCGATGGTCGTGAACCCGTGAGCCTCTGCGGCGGCGGCGCGGGGGCCCACGTCAGCCCGCCTGGCCCGGCGAGATGCTCCGCGACTACTGGCGCGACGCCGAGGAACGCTGACTGAACGTTCAGACAGGCCGCCGCGCGGTGGGCGTCTGCCTCGGCCTGTCCCTGGGCAGCGCATCGATGCGCTACGGGTACAGGAAAGGAGTACGTAGCCTCGCCGTAACACCCCGCGTAACACGGCTGGTGTCCAATGCGCGCATGGCTGACATGCCCGCGGCGGCGCACCGCCTACCGCAAGCGGTCGGCGCGTTCACCGCCGAACTGCGCTGGCTGACCGCACTGCTCCACCCCGGCGAGGGCTGGTACGGCGTCTTCGTCGGCAACGATCCGGCGGGCATGCGGGAGTGCCTGGAAGGGCGGGAGATCCCGCCGTGGGACGTGGTCGTCTCGCTGATCCAGGACCTCGTGGGGCGGCACGGCCAGGAGGCGGGCGCGCGTGCGGGGGAGCGGTTGCGGGCGCGGTACGCGGACTCCGTCGCCGCGTACGACGATCTGGCGGGCGGCGAGCCGGTACTGCGCGAGCGCCTCGACGCCGCGCGCCGCGAGCGCGACGAGGCGGCACGGCGCGTGCGTGACCTCGTCGCGCTCCCCGGGGGCTCCGGCACGGACCTCGCGTGGGCCCGCGACCACCACGCTCGCGCGAGCGCCCGCTGTACGGAACTGACCGCCCGCCTCGCGGCGTCGCGTACCCGTGCGGCGGGCGCGGCGGGCGCGGCGGGTGCGGCCCCGCCCGGAGCCCAGGCGGCGCCGGTCGACGGCCAGGGCCCCCGGCACGAGCACTCCTCCGACGAGGGCGCCGGGCTCGGGCACGATCACGGAGACGGGCACGGTTCCGGGGCCGGTGCGGGGGCGGCGTCCGGCAAGCGGGACAAGTGGCGGGGGCGGCCCAGGGGTTCACGGTTCGCCGGGGTCGTCGAGGAGGGAGCAGAGGGGGCCGACGACGCGCCCGTGCCCAGCCTCGTGCCGCCCGGTGCGCCCGGCGTCGTGGAGCGTGCCCCGCGCGGAGCACGTTTCGCCGGAGCCGTGGACGTGGACGGGGCTGAGGGCGCGGACGAGGCGCCCGCCGCGTACGGCGGACCCGGTGCGGACGAGGAGGAGTGGGCGCGGGCGCGCGGCGCGGCGGCCGGCGCCGTCGCGCGCATGGCGCGGCTGCGCGAGGCGGGGCGGCCCGGCGAGACGCACGTCGTGCTGTGCGAGGCGGCGGCCTGGCCCGCGCTCCATCTCGCCGCCATGGCACGGGAGTTGGCGGACGCGGGCCTGGACGCCGACGTGGCGACCCTGCTGTGGGAGGCCGCCTCGCTGCCCCCGGCAGCGCTCGCCGCCGCAGCCGACGCGCTCGCGGCGACGGGCCGTGCCGAGGACTGCGCGCAGTTGCTGCGCCAGGGCGTCGCGCGCCCCGTCGAAGAGGTGTCGGCCACCGCGCTCGCCCTGCACGGCGCCGGCCGCGGCGACGAGGCGGCCCAGTTGCTGTCGGCGCTCGTCCGCGCCCGTACCCCCGTCGAGGTGGCCGCGGCAGCGCACGCGGACCCCGCGACGCTCGTCCCCTCCCTCCTCGACGCAGCGCGTGCCGTCTCCCCGCACCACTACCGATCCGTCGCCAACGCGCTGCGCGGCACGGGCCTCCCCGGCGTGCCGGAGCCCGGCAAGGGCTGACGGGAACGGGCTGGCCCGCCCCCCCCGGCCGGGAGCCGGTCTCAGTCCCCGAACGGCACCGTCAGCGTGGACGGGGCGTCGGCCGGAGAGGAGAAGGAGAGCCGCGCGTCGGACGGGTTGTGGTCGATGTAGAGGGGGTCGGCGCCGTCGATGACGAGGGCGAGCCGGTGCCCGGCGGGCACGTCGTACGCCGTCGAGAACAGCTCCGCGTCCACGGTGAAGGGCTCGCCCGGCGTCTTCCCGTGGAAGGTGAAGGGCGCGTTGGTCACCAGCTTGCCCGTGCCGAGGGGGCCCACGTCGTAGAGGTAGGCCACGCCCGTGCCGCTCGACGCCTTGCTGGTCACGGTCGTGTGCAGGGTGGCCGTGCCCCGCACGCGCCGCGTCTCCTCGTACCGCTCGGACTGCCAGACCGCAGCCCGCGAGCGCGGCAGCAGCGGCATCGAGGCGGTCGGCGGGAGCTTGAGGAACTGGTCGAGCGCGTTGCTCAGGAGGACGAGGCCGCCGTTGGCGCCGGAGTCGTGCCCGTCGATGTTCCGGGTGTCCTTGAGCGGGATCCTCTCGTGCGTCGCGGGCACGTCCTGCCAGCTCGCGTAGCCCTCGTAGCCGCCCGTGGAGCGGGACTTGAGCTGGACGGGTGCCTCGCGGTCGATGCCGTTGTCCTCGCCCCGCAGGTAGTGGTCGAACCAGCGGCGGGTGTTCGTCCAGGTGTCGTTCGGCAGTCCGAGGAGCCCCGTGGCCTCGGCCGTCGCGTGGTCGCCGGGCCGGAACTCCAGCCGCTTGGGGCCCTTGAGCTTCTCGTAGAAGTCCGCGTACTGGTTGGGCGGGAAGATCGTGTCGCCCCAGGCGTTGCCCATCATGATGGCGGCGCCGTTGGCGTTGATCCGGTCGAGGTAGGTGGCGGGGGAGCGCTTCGCGCCCCAGTCGATCATCTCCTGTTCCTTGTCGAGGTTCGAGCCGAGGAAGTTCTTCAGGATCTCCCGCAGTTCGGCGCTCGGCCGCCCCGTCAGCTCGCCCGCGCCGCCCAGCAGCGCCGCCGCCTGGGAGTGCTGCGTACGGCCGCTGTAGATGGAGTCGATCAGATCGGCCCAGCCGCTGAGCGCCGCGACGGCCTTGATCCGCTTGTCGTGCCCCGCTGCCAGCAGCCCGATGCCCGCTCCGTAGGAGACCCCGGCCATGCCGACCTTGTCCGGGTCGGCCGGTGTGTTCGCCAGGGCCCAGTCGATGACCTTGGAGGCGTCGGCGATGTCCTCGGGGCCCGCCGTCTCGATCTCGCCGCCCGACTGCCAGAAGCCGCGCGAGTTGTACGTGACCACGACGTAGCCGGAGTCCGCCAGCTTCTTGGCCTGCGCCAGGTACTCGACCTGCGGGGTGGCCCAGCTCGTGGGCAGCACGATGACGGGGTGGCGCGCGCCCTTCGCCGCTCCGGAGGGTGTGAGGACGTTCGCGGCCAGCTTGGTGCCGCCGTCGCCCTCGATCTCGACGAACCGCAGCCCCTCGGCGGCGGCTTGGGACGAGGCGGCCGGGGCGGCCGGTTCCGCGTGCGCCGCCGGTGCGGCGACGAGCGAACCGGTGGCCAGCAGCCCGGCGGCGAGCGCACCAGCGGCGGTGCGGTGTCCGGGGGTGCGAGGGGCAGGGGTGTGAGGGGCGGGGGAAGCCATCATGAGCTGCTCCAGAACGTCGGCGTTGCCGGAGGACGGGAAGTGACTGGAGAGTAAGCTCGCGGGCTTACCCGTAGTAACCCGTCGGTAGGTTACGTACGGGTAACGAAGCGCCGTGAGGAGCACCCCTCGGCGGAAACGAGATCGATCCGGCGACGTTACGCCGATGGTCTTGCCACGGTGCGTGACGGGATTTACGGTCACATCCTCACGTGGATCTACGCGTGTCGAACAGGCAGCCGCCCCCGTGAAGGAGCCGCTCATGCCCGACGTCGTACGTGCCGCACTGGTGCAGGCCACCTGGACGGGCGACACCGAGTCAATGATCGCGAAGCATGAGGAGCACGCCCGCGAGGCGGCCCGCCAGGGCGCGCGGATCATCGGCTTCCAGGAAGTGTTCAACGCCCCGTACTTCTGCCAGGTACAGGACCCCGAGCACTACAAGTGGGCGGAACCCGTGCCCGACGGGCCGACGGTGCGGCGGATGAGCGAACTGGCCCGGGAGACCGGGATGGTGCTGGTCGTCCCCGTCTTCGAGGTCGAGCAGTCGGGGTTCTACTACAACACCGCCGCCGTCATCGACGCGGACGGCTCGGTGCTCGGCACGTACCGCAAGCACCACATCCCCCAGGTCAAGGGCTTCTGGGAGAAGTTCTACTTCAAGCCGGGCAACCTGGGCTGGCCCGTCTTCGACACCGCCGTCGGCAAGATCGGCGTCTACATCTGCTACGACCGCCACTTCCCCGAGGGCTGGCGCGAACTCGGCCTCGCCGGCGCCCAGATCGTCTACAACCCCTCCGCCACCTCGCGCGGCCTCTCCGCCTACCTCTGGCAGTTGGAGCAGCCCGCCGCCGCCGTCGCCAACGAGTACTTCGTCGCCGCCATCAACCGCGTCGGCGCCGAGGAGTACGGCGACAACGACTTCTACGGCACCAGCTACTTCGTCGATCCACGCGGCCAGTTCGTCGGTGACGTCGCCAGCGACAAGGAGGAGGAACTCGTCGTCCGCGATCTCGACCTCTCCCTGATCGACGAGGTGCGCCGGCAGTGGGCCTTCTACCGCGACCGGCGGCCCGACGCGTACGGAGGGCTGGTGCACCCCTGATGAGCGGCGCGCGGAGCGAGCACCACGACCCGGGTGAGCTGCTGGAGCGGCACCGCGCTGTGCTGCCCGACTGGCTCGCCCTCTACTATCAGCGGCCCATCGAGATCACCCACGGCGAGGGCCGCCACGTCTGGGACGCCGAGGGCAACCGCTATCTCGACTTCTTCGGCGGCATCCTCACCACCATGACCGCGCACGCGCTGCCCGAGGTCACCAAGGCGGTCGCCGAGCAGGCCGCGCGTATCCTGCACACCTCCACCCTCTATCTCGACCGCCCCATGGTGGAGCTGGCCGAACGGATCGCGTGCCTCTCCGGAATCCCGGACGCGCGCGTCTTCTTCACCACCTCCGGCACCGAGGCGAACGACACGGCGCTGATGCTGGCCACCGCCTACCGCGGCTCCAACCAGATCCTGGCCATGCGCAACAGCTACCACGGCCGCTCCTTCTCCGCCGTCGGCATCACGGGCAACCGCGCCTGGTCCCCGACCAGCCTCTCGCCGCTCCAGACGCTGTACGTGCACGGCTCGGTCCGCACCCGGGGCCCGTTCGCCGGGCTCGACGACGCCGCGTTCACCGCCGCCTGCGTCGAGGACCTGGAGGACGTGCTCGGGCAGGCCAGATGCGGGGTGGCCGCGCTGATCGCGGAGCCCGTGCAGGGGGTCGGCGGCTTCACCTCGCCGCCCGACGGCCTGTTCGGCGCGTTCCGCGAGGTGCTGCAACGGCACGGCATCCTCTGGATCAGCGACGAGGTGCAGACGGGCTGGGGCAGGACGGGCGACCACTTCTGGGGCTGGCAGGCACACGCGCAGGCGGGCCCGCCGGACATCCTCACCTTCGCCAAGGGGCTGGGCAACGGCATGTCGATCGGCGGGGTCGTCGCCCGCGCCGAGGTCATGAACTGCCTTGACGCCAACTCCCTCTCCACCTTCGGCGGCAGCCCCGTCACCATGGCGGCTGGCAACGCGAACCTCGCCTACGCGCTGGAGCACGATCTCCAGGGCAACGCGCGCCGCGTGGGCGGCCTGCTGCTGGAGCGGTTGCGGGCGGTGGCGGCGGGGCTCGGGATCGTACGGGAGGTGCGCGGCCGTGGCCTGATGATCGGGCTCGAACTCGTCCTCCCCGGCACGGACACGCCCTCGCCCGAAGCCGCATCCCTCGTCCTCGAAGCGGCCCGCGAGGGCGGGCTGCTCATAGGCAAGGGCGGCGGCCACTCCACGGCCAGCGTGCTGCGGATCGCGCCGCCGCTGACCCTCACGGTGGCCGAGGCGGAAGAGGGCGCGGCCATCCTCGGACGCGCCCTGCGCGCGGCGGAGCTGGACCTGTCCACGGCGCGGTGACTTCCGCGGTGACTTGCGCGGTGACTCGCGCGGCGACGGCGTACGCGCCCGCCGGGGTGCGGCGGAGAGCAGGGGCGCTGTGCCCCGTACGGACACGAAGGCACGAAGGGACGTAACGGAATGACGCGTACGCGGACAGCGATCCGGGGCGGGCTCGTGATCACGGCCGCCGACGAACTGCACGCGGACGTCCTCATCGAGGACGGCCGCATCGCCGCGCTCGCCGCACACGGCAGCGACGCCGCCGCGTGGGAGACGGAACGGAGCCTGGATGCCACGGGCAAGTACGTCATCCCGGGCGGCGTGGACGCGCACACCCACATGGACTTCCCGTTCGGCGGGACCTTCTCCTCCGACGACTTCGCGACGGGCACCAAGGCGGCGGCCTGGGGCGGCACCACCACCATCGTCGACTTCGCCGTGCAGACCAAGGGCCACCCGCTCCGTGAAGGGCTGGACCACTGGCACGCCAAGGCCGACGCGCAGTGCTCCGTCGACTACGCCTTCCACATGATCCTCTCCGACGTGAACGAGGGCACGCTCAAGGAGATGGACCTGCTGGTGGAGGAGGGCATCACCTCCTTCAAACTCTTCATGGCCTACCCCGGCGTCTTCTACAGCGACGACGGCCAGATCCTCCGCGCCATGCAGCGCACCGCCGCCAACGGCGGGCTGATCATGATGCACGCGGAGAACGGCATCGCCATCGACGTCCTCGTCGAACAGGCCCTCGCTGCCGGCCGCACGGACCCGCGCCACCACGGCGAGGTCCGCAGGGCCCTGCTGGAGGCCGAGGCCACCCATCGGGCCATCCAGTTGGCGCGGGTGGCGGGTTCGCCGCTGTACGTCGTGCACGTCTCGGCCGAGGAGGCCGTCGCCGAACTGTCCCAGGCCAGGCGGCTGGGCCTGCCCGTCTTCGGTGAGACCTGCCCGCAGTACCTCTTCCTGTCGACGGACAACCTCGCCGAGCCGGACTTCGAGGGCGCCAAGTACGTGTGCTCGACGCCGTTGCGCCCGCGCGAGCACCAGGCCGCGCTGTGGCGTGGCCTGCGCACCAACGACCTCCAGGTGGTCTCCACCGACCACTGCCCGTTCTGCTTCAGCGGCCAGAAGGAGCTGGGGCGCGGCGACTTCTCGAAGATCCCCAACGGGATGCCCGGCGTCGAGCACCGCATGGACCTGCTCCACCAGGCGGTGCTGGAGGGGCACATCGGCAGGCGCCGCTGGATCGAGATCGCGTGCGCGACCCCGGCGCGGATGTTCGGCCTCTACCCGAAGAAGGGCACCATCGCGCCCGGCGCCGACGCCGACATCGTCGTCTACGACCCGCACGCCGAGCAGACGCTGTCGGCCGAGACGCACCACATGAACGTCGACTACTCCGCCTACGAGGGCAAGCGGATCACCGGGCAGGTCGAGACGGTGCTCTCGCGCGGCGAGACGGTCATCGACCGCCGCACGTACACGGGGCGCGCGGGGCACGGCCAGTACGTTCCGCGCGGAACCTGCCAGCTCCTGGGCTGAGGACTCAAGGACCCAAGGACTCAAGGGGGACCACCATGGACTTCGGACTCGTGCTCCAGACCGACCCGCCAGGGGCGAGGACCGTCGGCCTGATGCGCCGCGCGGAGCGCAACGGCTTCCGCTACGGCTGGACCTTCGACTCGGCGGTGCTGTGGCAGGAGCCGTACGTCATCCACAGCCGCATCCTGGAGCACACCGAGAAGCTCGTCGTCGGTCCCATGGTGACCAACCCGGGCACCAGGGCGTGGGAGGTCACCGCCTCCACCTTCGCCACGCTCAACGAGATGTACGGCAACCGCACCGTGTGCGGCATCGGGCGCGGCGACTCCGCGATGCGCGTGGCGGGGCGCAAGCCGAACACGCTGGCCACCCTGGGGCAGGCCATGCGGGTCATCCGCGACCTCGCCGAGGGCAGGGAGACCGAGCTGGACGGCACCGCCCTGCGCATCCCCTGGGTACGCGACGGGCGGCTGCCCGTCTGGATGGCCGCCTACGGGCCCAGGGCGCTGGCCCTCGCGGGCGCGGAGGCGGACGGCTTCATCCTCCAGCTGGCCGACCCCTACCTCACCGAGTGGATGGTCAAGGCGGTGCGCGACGCGGCGGCCGACGCGGGCCGCGACCCCGCCGAGGTCGCCATCTGCGTCGCCGCGCCCGCCTACGTCTGCGGCGACACCCCCGAGGCGCTGGCCCACGCCCGCGAGCAGTGCCGCTGGTTCGGCGGGATGGTCGGCAACCACGTCGCGGATCTCGTCACGCGCTACGGCGAGCACTCGGACCTGGTGCCCGACGCGCTCACCTCCTACATCAAGGCCCGCCAGGGCTACGACTACGCGCACCACGGACGCACGGGGAACCCGGACACGGCCTTCGTGCCCGACGAGATCGTGGACCGCTTCTGCCTCGTCGGCCCGGCCTCCGCGCACATCGAGCGGCTGCGCACACTCCGGGACCTGGGCGTGGACCAGTTCGCGCTGTACGCGATGCACGACGCGGTGGAGGCGGTGATCGACGCGTACGGCACGGACGTCGTTCCGGTGCTGGAAGGCGACGCCTGACGAGGGGTCAACTAGCGCGATACGGGCTGGAGTTGGGGCGGGGGCGCCCGTACACTCGTCGCCAGTGCTGCCCGGCCACGGAGGCCGGTGCTCCCTAGCGGGGGGAGAAAGGTGCGTGCCCGATGGGCATCGTGCTGATATCGGCGGTCGCTTCCGCCCTCTACGCCGGAACCGTCTCGTTCCTGGCCCTCACGGCGACCTTCGCACGGCGGGGGGAACTGCGCCGAGAGGCCCGTTCCACCCTCGCGGTCATCGTCCCGGGGCGCGCGGCGGAGCCGCGGCAGGAGTCAGTCACCCCGTGACCCCGGCCCCTCGGCAGGGGCATGCAGTGCGGCCCGCGCCTCCCTCGCGAAGGCGCGGGCCGCGTCGCGTACGGGTGCGAGCAGTGCCCGTACATGCGTTGCCGGCTCCTCCTCGGGCCACTGCGTCGCCGCCCAGTACAGCCGCCATACGTCGTCCTCCGTGAGCGCGCCCGTCGTGAGCGCCGTGTGCATGGAGCCCTCGGCCGCCCGGTCCAGCGCGGCGTGCAGCGCGGCCACCGACTCATCTGAGGGCACCTCTTCGGCGTCCTCGCCGGGGCCCGGCCTCGTCCGGAACGCGAACGGGTCGTCGGGGCGCCGCCACAGCTCCCGCGCCCTGCCGCGCCAGCCCTCGGGCAGGCGCCGTGACGCCGACTGGACGGCGCGGAGGTCCCGCTCGATCGCCAGGCCCAGCTCCATGGTGCCGGGCGACTCGACGAGCGCGGACACCTTGCCGGCGGCGAGCAGGAGGCTCGCGTAGCCGCTGCCGCGCTCGCGGACCGCGATGGCCTCGTTCACCACGCGTGCGCCCAGCGCGGCCAGTTCCTCGGGTCCTTCGAGTTCGAGGTCGGCGTGCGCGGCGCGCGCCTTGTCGAAAGCGCGCAGATAGGGCTCGGTCTCGGACGAGGGATCCATGACGTAGGTGTGCACCGCGTCGGCGAGGGTGTGCGCGCTGCGCAGGAACGCGGCGTACACGGGGCGCCTGGCGGCGAGGGCCTGCCCGGCCGTCGCGGCCCTGACCTGCTCGCGGGCCGAGTCGAGCGCCGCACGGTAGGCGGCGACCGCCTGGGCCTGCTGCGCCGCCGCCTGTTTCTCGCTCGCCCGCGCCGTGGTGCGCGCGGCGAGCAGGGTGGCCCCGCTGCCGAGGCAGAGACCGAGGAGACCGGCGACCGCGCCGATGAGGTCGGAGGACATGCCCCGATCATCCCGCCCGCGCCGTACTCCCGGGCGGGAACGCCCTGTTCCGGTGGGTGGTGGGCGGTGTCCGGCGGCGGGCTGGTCCGGGCGAGGTGCGCGGATGCCGCCGGGGGTGCGCGCGGCCCCCGGCGGTGTGTGCGCCGGTCAGCTCAGCCGGGTGTCGGCGTAGACGAACATCGCGTCGCGCTGGTAGACCGCGAGACCGTCGGCGATCTTGTCGTAGTTCGCGCGGATGGTGGGGTCGTCGACGTAGGTCTGCCCCAGTCCCTTGTACGCGGTCGCGTCCGGCGTCCAGTAACGGCAGATGCCCTGGTAGTGGTCGTCCAGTTCGGCCTGCACGGCGGGATCGGTGACGGGCTTGCCCGCCACCATGAACTCCGCGAAGCGGACCAACTGCGCCGTCACCTCCCGCTGCCACCGCTCCTGGTCCTCGACGGTCATCGCCTCGACGGCCTGCCGGGACTCCTCCCACGCCCGTGGCCACCGCTCGCGCACCTCGGCCTCGCCGGGGTAGGGCTCGAAGCCGTCGAACAGGTTCTCCGGCCTGTTGATCTTCGCCATGTCGTTGTCGTCCCTGCTTTCCTCCAGTTCGGCGATGGTGCGGCCCACCGTGCGGACGAGCGTGTCCAGCCGGTTCCGTTCCGCCAGCAGCCGCTGGTGGTGCTCACGGAGCACGGTCACCTCGTCGGCCTGCCGCTCCAGAACCGTCCGGATCTCCCGCAGCCCCAGGCCCAGTTCCCGCATCAGCAGGATCTGCTGCAAGCGCAGCAGTTCCGCCTCCTCGTAGTAGCGGTGCCCGCTGCTCGCGGTCCGCGCGGGTGGCAGCAGGCCGATGTCGTCGTAGTGCCGCAGTGTCCGTGACGTCACCCCGGACATCCGGGCCACGTCGGCGATCGACCACGCCATGGTCCGCCTCCCCTCGCCGGGCCGGTCTTTCCGGCCACACGGAGGACCGTAGAAGTTGACGTTACGGAAGCCGCAAGCCCGAACCCGAACCGGAACCCGAACCGGCGCCGGGCGACGGCGACCGGGTCCCGTCCGCCTCCCGCGTAGCCGCGTACTCCGCCAGGAGCGGTTCGAGACGGGCCACCATGAAGTGGTAGTACGCGCTCATTCCGTCCAGCCGCTCCCGTCGCACCGCCGACATCCCGGCGCCCCGCTCGCGCGCGTCGTCGGCCAGGTCGCGCAGGCGCGCTGTCGAGTCGACGACGTGCTGGAGGCACCCGGCCCACGCGTCGTCCCGCCAGCGGTAGACGAAGTGCCGCTGCCCCGCCTCCTTGTAGCGCTCCACCGTGCCGTGGGCGATGAGCAGCCGGGTGATCTCGGAGACCGATCCCTTGCTCGCGCCGAGGGCGTCCTGGAGCCGGGCCAGGGTCATGGGCCGCTCGCTCAGCATCAGCAGCCCCGCCGCCCGGCCCGCCATCCGCGGCCAGCCCATCGCCCGCCCGATGTGCAGGCCGAACTCCTCGACGAGCGCGTCATGGACGTCGGCTTCCTCGGCGTTCTCGGGCTGCTCGGCTTCGGGGGACACGGGAGCCTCCGAGAAATCAGTTGAATCTGAACGTTCGGTCTTGACTGAATGTACGCCTCGGCGGAGAGTCCCCGGAAGACTCCGCAGAACCGCAGCACCCCACAGGGACCCGCCTCGCGGCAGGGCCCGGTCACCCTACGGCGGGAGAGCAAGGAATGACGAGCATCGGCTGGGACCTCATCGTGGTGGGCGCCGGATCCGCCGGTGCCGCGCTCGCGGCGCGTTCCGCGGCGAAGGGGAAGCGGGTCCTGCTGCTCGAAGCGGGCCCCGACTACCGCTCGGCCCGCATGCACGAGGCGTGGCGCTCGCCGAACCCGGCGGTCGCGCTGCTGGATCCGACGGCGGCTGCCGGACTGCTCTGGGAGGACCTGAACTCCTCGCGTACGGAGGCGCAGCCCCAGGCCCCGTACTGGCGCGGGCGCGGAGCCGGGGGCAGTTCGTCGGTCAACGGGCAGATCGCGATCCGGCCCCCGATGGCGGACTTCGAGGACTGGGCAGGACAGGGCTGCACCGGATGGTCGCCCGAGGAGGTGCTGCCGTACTTCGCGAAGCTGGAGGACGACGAGGAGTTCGGCGACGAGACGTACCACGGCCGCGGCGGGCCGACGCCCGTCCACCGGATGCCGCGCCGCGCGTGGGGCGGAGTGGACACGGCGCTGGCCGAGGCCGCTCTCGCCGCCGGGCACGCCTGGGCCCCCGACGTCAACGCGCCCGGCGCCACCGGCGTCTCGCCGTACCCGGTCAACTCGCGCGACGGACGCCGGGTGTCGGTCAACGACGCCTACCTGGAGCCCGCACGGGACCTGAGCACCCTCACCGTCAGGGGAGACGCGCTGGTCGACCGGGTGCTGTTCGAGGGGGACCGGGCGGTCGGGGTCAGGGTGGTGGGGGCCGGGGGACAGGTGGTGACGGAGCACGCGGAGACGGTCGTCCTCAGCGCCGGTGTCATCCACTCCCCGGCGATCCTCATGCGCTCCGGCATCGGCCCCGCCGACGACCTGCGCGCACTCGGCATCGATGTGCGCCACGCGCTTCCGGTGGGGCGGGGGATGCAGGACCATCCGATGGCGATGGTGTCCCTCCCGCTGACGGAGCGCGCTGCCATCACCTCGCCGCACGACCGGCACACCAACGTCTGCGTCCGCTGGACCAGCGCCCCCGGAGCCCCGCACAACGACCTGATGTTCGTGTCCCTCAACCAGAACGTGCTGGCCATGGCCACCGCCTCCACCAGCACCGCCTCCGGCGCGTACGGCGTCTGGCTCAACCTGAACCACTCGCGCGGCACGCTGACGCTGACATCGGCCGACCCCGTCGCACAGCCGCTGGTGCGGCAGCGGATGCTGTCCGACGAACGCGACCGCGCACTGCTGCGCCAGGGCGTGCGGGCGCTGGCCGAGCTGGCGCTGCGGCCGGAGACCGGGGCCGTCACGGAGGGACCGGGGTCGGTCGAGACGGCGAACGAGGCGCTGTTCTCCGTGCTGGAGAGCGACGACCGCCTCGACGCGCACCTGCTGGCCACGGTCATGGACGCACAGCACGGCACCAGCACCTGCCGGATGGGCGCGGCCGGGGCGCCGGACACGGTCGTGGACGACGAGTGCCGGGTCCTCGGCGTCGACGGGCTGCGCGTCGTCGATGCTTCCGTGTTCCCGTCGGTGCCCCGCGCCAACACCAACCTGGCCACGATCATGGCGGGCGAGCTGATGGCGGACCGCATCGCCTGACCGCGTCGACGGACCGCCGTACATCCACCACCCACCCCCGCACCACCCCACCACCCACCGGGAAGGGACCCCAGATGCCGACGGACCCCAAGCGCGAGATCGAGCGCCGGATCAGGGGCGCGGAAGAGGCCCTGGTGGCCCTGTCCCACCGCGTCCACGGCCATCCGGAACTGGCCTTCGAGGAGGTCAGGGCCAGCGCCTGGGTCGCGGAGGAGCTGAGCGGCGCCGGGTTCGACGTCGAGCACGGCTGCTACGGGCTGCCCACAGCCGTCCGCGCCCGCGCGGGCTCGGGGCCGGTGCACGTCGCCGTCTGCGCGGAGTACGACGCGCTGCCGGACATCGGCCACGCCTGCGGGCACAACGTCATCGCCGCCGCGGCGGTGGGCGCGGGCCTCGGACTCGCCGCGCTCGCCGACGACCTCGGCCTCACGGTCACCGTGCTCGGGACACCGGCCGAGGAGGGCGGCGGCGGCAAGGTCCTGATGCTGGAGCGCGGCGCCTTCGACGGGCTGGACGCCGCGATGATGGTGCACCCGGCCGCCGTCGAGATGGCGGCCATGCCCGGCTCGGCCGTCTCCCGGTTCGACGTGACCTACCGGGGCACCCCCGCGCACGCGGGCGCCTATCCCGAGCGCGGGGTCAACGCGGCCGACGCCATGACCGTCGCGCAGGTGGCCATCGGGCTGCTGCGGCAGCAGACGACGGGCACCGACCGCATCCAGGGCATCGTCACCGAGGCGGGCAGTGCGTCGAACGTCATCCCGGACGTCAGCCGGGGCCACTGGAACGTCCGCACCGAGACCCTGGAGGCGCTCGCACCGCTCACGGAGCGGGTACGGCGCTGCTTCGAGGCCGGGGCCCTCGCCACCGGCTGCGAACTCTCGACGGTCCCGGCCGGGCCCGACTACGCCGACATGCGCCCCGACCCCGGGCTGCTGGCGCTGTACCGGGCCAACGCCGAGGCCCTGGGCCGGAGCTTCCCCGAACTGCCCGGCGGCGCGGCAGTCGGAGCCGCCACCGACATGGGCAACGTCTCCCACGCCGTGCCCGCCATCCATCCGATGCTGGGCCTCGACTGCGCGCCCGCCGTCAACCACCAGCCCGAGTTCACGGCCGCGTGCGTGACCCCGGCCGCCGACCGTGCCGTCGTCGAGGGCGCCCTCGCGATGGCGTGGACGGCCGCCGACCTCGCCGCGCGGCCGGTGACGAGGGAGTGACCGGCCGTCAGGCGAAATAGGATTCGAGCGTGCCGCGCCGTCTGACGTCGAGCGTCGCGCAGTGGAACGAGCCGCCGAAGGGCGCGTAGTGCAGCAGATCGCACGGGATCGGCTCGAAGCCCCACTTCTCCAGCGCGCGCAGCATGCCGGTGTGGTGCCGCTCCGCGATCACCTGTTTCTCGTCGACCATGAGCACGTTCATGCTGAGCCACTTGCCGCACATCGACGTCGTCCTGAGCAGGCGTTCCTGGATCGGCTCGGGCTCGGGCGCCGTCAGGATGTCCCACGAGTCCAGGACGGCGGGCAGCCGGTCGACGTCGACGTATTCGGGATTGATCAGCGCCTTGCCGGGTGCGAGGGGGAGGAACGTCGTGTCGATGTGCATGGGCGTACGGCAGCGGCTCTCGATCTCGTGGATGCGGTAGCCGGGCCCGAGATGGCGGCGCAGCCACTCGATTCCCATGCCGTTGGTGACATTGCTCCGTGTGACGAAGAGATCGCGTCCGGCGCGGACGAAATCCGCCGCGTCAAAGACCGGTTCGAACTCCGTGAGGATGTAGCGCACGGGCTCGCCGGGCTCCGGGAGGGAGAAATCCGGGTCGAACAGCGCGTCGGTGAGCTGCGGTCTGGGCGCCGCCGTCCAGCGTGCCCCGCGCCGGAAATAGTCCTTGAGGATCTCGCGATAGGAGTGGGTCTCGAAATACCGGCACGGCCACGCCATCGGGGTCTCGATGATCTCGTCACCGATCACGAGCATGCTGTCCCGTGGGCAGGTGTTGCAGAATCCCCGCGACGACCAGTCGGGCGTCTTGAAGCCCCGCGAGTGATCGACCGCGTCCGGGCGGGTGACGGTGACGCCGAGGGAGCGCAGTAGCTCGATGAACTGGTCGAGTTCGCGCTGCGCGGGCTCGATCAGCCTGCGCGGATACTTGTGACCTGCGGCGAGCCCCTGCAAGCGCGCTGCCCACGCCGGGATGTTGCTGGCCACGACGGGGTGGTCGGAGGGAATCGTCGCGCCTTCCAGACGTCCGACGATGATCTCTTCCAGCGGATCCCACTCGTTGTGCGAAGAGACGGGTGAGGCGGGCGGAGCAGACGTCTCCGCGGCATCGTCCCTCGATACCGAGGGATCCGACGTCACGCGAAATCCCCGTGCGCGGAATCGGAACCGGAATGGGAACCGGAATCGGGACCGGGGCCGGGTGCTTCACCGGCTGTCACCGTCGGAATACCGGGACTCCGTTCCGTCACCCTGCCCACCCGCTTCCGGATCAAGAATTCACGGTCCGCGACTCGCCGAAGGGAACAGTCGGCCGAATTCACCACTCGGCTCAGGTTAATTCAACCGGGTCACGCGTCAATGACCGTAACGCCCCGACCAGCTCGCGGGTACCACGAATGGACCGCCCCACGCGCCTTCCCGCGCGCCTCCCCACACGCTTTCCCGCGCGGAGCTGTCGCCTCCGCCCGGCGGGGAACGCGATGCTGGAACCGTCGGAGGCAGCGGCACGACGCCGGAGGGCGCGATGGGACACGGCACCGAAGCCTCCGCCACCGAACTGCCCTTCCCCGCCGCCGCCTTCGACACCGTGGTCTGCGCCCTGGCCCTGTGCTGCATCCCCGACGACCGCGCCGCCCTCGCCGAGATGCACCGGGTGCTGAGACCGGACGGCACACTGCTGCTCCTGGACCACGTCGTCGGCGGCAACGTCGCCGTCCGCGCGTGCCAGCGCCTCCTCGACCCGGTCATGGTCAGGCGCGTCGGCGACCACCAGATGCGGCGCCCGCTGCACCTGCTGCGCGAGGCCGGGTTCACCGTGACCGCCCGTGAGCGCTACAGCCTCGGCGTGATCGAACGCCTCTCGGCGGTCAAGGACGGCGCGGGGCCGTTGCGCGGACGCTGACGGCGCCGGACCGCTCCGCTGACGCTGACGTCGCCGCCCGACGTTTCGGCGCGCCCGGACCGGCCACCCGCCCGGTGCCCCACACGACCCTGACGACCCGACGACAGAGCAGGTGAGGTGCGTGAACACACGGACGACGGAGACGGCCGAGGCACCCCGGAACCCGAACGGTCATGGACCACTGCCCACGCTGAGCCCGGGGGAGGCCGCGGCCGTCGTGGGCGACGTGCTGCTGCCGGTGCTGGCGGGCGGCGTCGTCGTGCGGCGCCCGCGGATGATGTCGCTCGTCGAGCGGACGGGCTGGGACCGGCGCGGCATCGAGAAGGCCCGCGCCCTGCGCAACCGGTACGGCCCCGACCCGCTCCCGTTCTCCGTGCGCGGCCACCGGTACGCGCTCGTGCTGGAACCCGAGGACGCGCACCGGGTGCTGTCCGAGACCCCCGAGACGTTCACACCGGCGACGCCGGAGAAGCGGGGAGCACTGGCACAGTTCCAGCCGCACGGCCTCCTCATCTCGGACTCCGGCGAGCGCGCCGCGCGCAGGAGCCTCGCCGAGGACGTCCTCGACACGCCGCAGCCCCTGCACCGCATGGCCGAGCCGCTGACGGCGACCGTGCGGGAGGAGGCCCGGCGCCTGCTGGCCGAGAGCGAACGTACGGGCCAGCTCACCTGGGACGAGTTCAACGCGGCCTGGTGGCGCACCGTACGCCGGATCGTGCTCGGCGACGCGGCACGCGACGACGAGACCCTCACAGCCCAGCTCCAGCGGCTGCGGGCCGCCGCCAACTGGTCCGTGCTCAGCCCCCGGCGCAAGGAGCTGCGCACGGCGTTCCTCCGGCGCGTGCGGTCGTACGTCGAGACCGCCGCCGCACCCGGCTCCCAGGGGGAGACGGGCGGCCTCACCTCGCTCGTGGCCCGCACCCCCGCAGCGGAAGGTGTCGATCCGGCGGGGCAGATCCCGCACTGGCTGTTCGCCTACGACGCCGCCGGCATGGCGACCATGCGCGCGCTCGCGCTGCTCGCCACCCACCCCGAACAGGCGACCGCTGCCCGCGAGGAGGCCCGCGCCCACGACCTCGCGGGCCCGCGCGAGCTGCCGTATCTGCGCGGCTGCGCGCTGGAGTCCGTACGGCTGTGGCCGACCACCCCGCTCATCCTCCGGGAGAGCAACGAGGAGACCACGTGGCGGGGCGGCACCGTCCCGGCACACACCACGTTCGCCCTCTACACCCCCTACCTGCACCGTGGGGAGCCAGCGAAGTCGTACGGCGACAGCTTCGCGCCGCACCTCTGGACCGACGAGACCGCCCACGAGGCGCGCGCCAA
Source organism: Streptomyces sp. NPDC054796 (assembly GCF_053611545.1). NCBI lineage: Bacteria > Bacillati > Actinomycetota > Actinomycetes > Kitasatosporales > Streptomycetaceae > Streptomyces > Streptomyces sp. NPDC054796. The sequence goes on from NZ_JBSHAO010000001.1 coordinate 24,730, forward strand.
TCCGGCGCTGCTGCCCTTCAGCTCGGGCGCGGCCGGGTGCCCGGGGGAGAACCTCGTGCTGCTCACCACCAGCACCTTCCTGGAGGAACTGCTCTCGCACCACGCCTACACCCTGGCCTCCCACCCGGAGCTGCGCCCCACGGCCCCGGTCCCCGCCACGCTCGACCACTTCGCGCTGCGCTTCCGCGTGCACCGCGACGGCTGACGGGCGCGGGCTGACGGGCGACGGCTGACGGGGGGCGCCGGGCCCCCGGGGTTCACGGCACGCGTGCCGTCCACTCCTCGCTGGTGAACTTGGTGCGGGCGAGTTCCTGGGCGCGTGCCATCTCCTCGTCCGTCACGGAGCCCGTCGTCAGGCCGTAGCGGGCGCGGAACGAGCCGATCATGCGGTCGATGACCTCGGCGCGGGGCAGCCCCGTCTGGCGGCGCAGCGGGTCCACGCGCTTCTTGGCGCTCTTGGTGCCCTTGTCCGACATCTTCTCCTTGCCGATGCGGAGCACGTCCAGCATCTTGTCGGCGTCGATGTCGTAGGACATGGTCACGTGGTGCAGAACGGCGCCGCTGCCCGAGGCGAGGCGCTTCTGGGCCGCGCCCGCGATCTTGCCGTCCTTGGAGGCGATGTCGTTGAGCGGCTGGTACCACGCCTTGATACCCATGTCGGCGAGCGCGGTGAGGACCCAGTCGTCGAGGTAGGCGTAGCTGTCGGCGAAGGACAGCCCGTGGACGAGGGCGTCCGGGACGCTGAGCGAGTACGTGATGGTGTTGCCGGGCTCCACGAACATCGCGCCCCCGCCGCTGACCCGGCGCACCACGGAGACGCCGTGGCGGCGGGCGCCCTCCGCGTCCACCTCGTTGCTCAGGGACTGGAAGCTGCCGATGATCACGGCAGGCGACGCCCACTCCCACACCCGCAGCGTCGGCGGACGCCGCCCCGCCGCGACCTCCTCCGTCAGCACCTGGTCCAGCGCCATGTGCAGCTCGGGCGGCTGGGGCGGCTCGTGGACGAGCTGCCAGTCGTAGTCCGTCCAGTCGGTGGCCTCGGCGACCGCGCGGCGTACCGCGATGCCCACCGCGCCCGCCGAGAAGCCGAACATCACCGTGCCCTCGGGGAGCGTGGCCTCGACGCGGGCCGCGAGCTGGGCCGCGTCCGCGTCGGCGGGCGCGCCCTCCAGCGCTTGGTCGATGGCGTGCAGCGCCTCGTCGGGCTCCAGGAAGAAGTCACCGGCGACGCGCACGTCGCGCAGGACACCGCCCCGGACGTCGCAGTCGACGACGACGAGCTTGCCGCCTGGAACCTTGTACTCGCCGTGCACGGCCACCGCTCCTCTTGCGCTCATCCCGTACGGGTCCGTCGACCCGTACGAAATGAGCCTAATGCGGGCGCCCGCGCGACGGTCACCCGGCCGTGCCGCGCCGGGTCGGCGTCGGCGCCGCCATCGGTGTCGGCGCCGGTGTCGGCGTCTCGCGCAGCGCCTCACGCGGTCGGCAGGCGGGGCACAGCTCGATGATCGGCTCGTGGAGCGCGAGCAGGGCCTCGTCGTGGCTGACGGGGTGCCCGTCGGTGATCCAGCAGTCGTCGAGGTGGAGCGTGGCCCGCCCCTCGGGCACGCGCATGGGCTGGAGCCGGAAGCGGGGCTCTTCGGCGTCGGTGCCGGTACCGGCGCTGACACCGGTACCAGGGCGGTCGCCGGGATCGGTCGCCGCGCGTTCGATCGCGCTGCCGACCTTCTCGGCCTGGAGCCGCAGATAGGTGCCGATCGTCTCGTGCTCGGCGAGCCGGTGCCGAAGCCAGTCCGCGATGGCGTGGAGACGGGGCAGATCAGGCGGCAGCTCGGACATGTGTTCGAGTGTACGAGGTGGCGGGGCCTCCGCAAGAATCCGTTGGCGAACCAGGGCGACCGCTGCTACGTTTCCAGCGGCCGTGCCGGAGAACGAGGAGGTGGTACCCGTGAACGTATCGACATGGGTGCTCCCCTCCGGGGTCACGGTCGGGCGATAGGTCGTCGTCCGGGAGCGCCGTTCCGTGCACTCCCGAAAGGCACGACCATGCATTTCACTTCCGAACAGCACCTCGACGACGGTGTGCTGGAGCGCGAATTCACCCTCGGCGAGGTCCCCGGCATCCTGTGGACGCCTGAATCCGCGTCCGCGCCGGTATCGCCGATCATCCTGCTCGGCCCCCCTCCTGTCGGGCTGCGCAAGGAGTACCCCCGGCTGGTGCGACGGGCCCGGCATGCCGCGGCGGACGGCTTCGCCACGGCCACCATCGAACTCCCCGGAAAGGGCGACCGGCCCCGTCTGCCCGGCACCGAGCGGGCCGTCGCCGACCTGCGCCGGGCCATGGCGGCCGGCGAGCCGGTGAGTGACGAGATCATCGACGCCCTCATCCTCCCCCTGGTCGACAAGGCGGTCCCGGAATGGCAGGCCGCCCTGGACGCCCTCCTGTCGCTGCCCGGGATCGGCGGCCCGGTCGGCTACTCGGGGGGAGTGATCTCCATCGGCACCCGGCTGGCGGTGATCGAGCCGCGCATCTCGGCCGCCGTTCTGTTCGCCGGGAGTTTCATCCCTCGCGTCATATTCGAGGAGGCCCGACAGGTGACCGTTCCGCTGCACGTCCTGCTGCAATGGGACGACGAGGGCAACGACCGGCAGGCCGCCCTCGACCTGTTCCACGCCTTCGGCTCCAGGGAAAAGACCCTGAACGCCAACATGGGCGGACACACCGGCGTACCCCAGCACGCGGGGGATGCGGCGGGCCAGTTCTTCACCAGGCACCTCAAGTGAGACCGGGCCGTCGGGCCACCATCGGCACACGGTAGGTGCTGTCGGCCGGGATGCTGCTCATCGGGACAACAGGCCCCGCACGTCGTCGAGGTACTTCCGCGCGCGGAAATTCCTCGCGGCGGCGGGGCGTTGGGGAGGGTGCGGCCCTACGGCGCCGCGTACCTCCACCTCACACGAAGGGCTCCGACCGTGGCGGCTGGTCTCTCGGACGACCTGAAGAAGTATCTCGACGACTCGCGGGCCTTCGCGACGGTGGCGACGCTCCTGCCCGACGGGCGTCCCCATCTCACCGTCGTGTGGATCGTGCGCGACGGCGACGACCTGCTGTTCTCCACGACGGTCGACCGGGTGCAGGGGAAGAACGTCGCGCGCGATCCCCGGGTGACCGTGCTGGTCAACCCGCCCGAGAACCCGTACACCTATGCCGAGGTCCGGGGCACGGCCACCGTCACGCCGGACACCTCCGGCGAACTGCTGAACAGGCTGGCCCGCAAGTACACAGGCCAGGACTACGCCACGTTCAACCCGGCCTCGAAGGACGACGGCGAGCGGATCGTCGTGCGCGTCACCCCGGACAAGGTCACCGGCAGGTTCTGACCGGCGCTTTTACGGGGCGGGGCGCGGTCCGAGTGGTCCGGGTGGTCCGGCGGGGCGGGGGAGTCCCGCCCCGCCCGCGCCGAAGGCGTCAGGCCGCGAAGCCGCCGTCCACCGCGAGGGAGGCGCCGGTGATGTACCGGCCGCCGTCACCCGCGAGGTGGGCCACGGTGGCGGCGATCTCGTCGGCGGTGCCGTAGCGGCCGAGCGCCGTGAACCCGGCCTGCGTCCCGGCGCCCTCGCCGTCGGCGGGGTTCATGTCGGTGTCGACGGGACCCGGCGTGATCACGTTGACCGTGATGCCGCGCGGCCCCAGCTCCCGCGCGAGCGCCTTCGTCATGCCGGTGACGGCCGCCTTGCTGGTGGCGTACAGCGACATCCCCGGGAAGGCGACGCGCTCCGCGACGCAGCTCCCGACGCTGATGACGCGCCCGCCCTCGGCGAGGTGCGGCACCGCAGCCTGGGTCGTGAGGTACGGCGCCCTTACGTTGACGGACAGCACCCGGTCCAGGTCCTCCAGCGGCACCGACTCGACGGGGCCGACGGCGCCCGTGCCCGCGTTGTTGACGAGGATGTCGAGCCGCCCGAACTCGGCGACCGCGTCCTCCACGGCGGCCCGTACGGCCGCCGCGTCCGTGCTCTCGGCGCGCAGCGCGAGGGCTCTGCTGCCGAGCGCCTTGACGCGGGCGACGATGTCGGCCGCCTTCGCGGCGTTCGTCGCGTACGTGAGGGCGACGTCGGCGCCCTCCTCGGCGAGCCGGAGCGCGGTGGCGGCGCCGATGCCACGGCTGCCGCCGGTCACCAGCGCGACCTTGCCGCGCAGCGGACGGGCGGCCTCGACGACGGAGGTGGCGGTGGCGGCGGGGGTCCGGTCGGTGTTCATGGTCTGCTCGCTCTCCTCGGTGCCGGCGCGCGGGCCGCGCCCGGTCACGTCGTCGATCCTTGTCGGGCGGGACGGGGGGATCCGGCGGGATTCGGACGTGGCGTTGGGGGAGGGGCGGGGTTGGCGCCGCGGCTCGCGCTTGTCGTGAATAGTGCACTGGCTGGTACATTGCATTGGCCTGCCCGGGTCCCGAGCAGTATCCGGGGCCCGGCGGCAGGGAGACACGAGAAGCGCGGCAGGCGCCACAGGCGCGGGAAGAGGCGGACGGACATGGCGACAGAGCCGGAGACACGGAACGGGCCGTCGGCCGGAACCGGTGTGCGGGACACCGGGAGCTGGCTCGCGGCGGCTTCCATCAGCCCCGAGGTGGCCGAGCTGCGCCCCGACTACCGCGCGCTGCTCATCACCGTCGAGGGCCTGCGTCCGGGCCCAGGCGACGAGTCCAGCGAGCGCCTGCTCGCCGCCGCAGAGGAGGGCGCAGCCGACCCGGAGAGCCACCCGCACATCGCCGCCTGGCACGAGGCGTTCCGCTCCTTCGGCGCCAAGCCCAAGCGCATCCGGCCCAGCGTGGACGCGCTGCTGCGCCGGGTGCCGGACGGGCTGCCGCGCGTGGACCGGCTCACGGACATCTACAACGCCGTCTCCGTCGCCCACGTGCTCCCGCTCGGCGGCGAGGACCTGGACCACTACACGGGCCCGCTCCGCCTCGTGCGCGCCGACGGCACCGAATCCTTCGAGGTCACCTCGGGCGGCGAGACGGTGGTGGAGCACCCCAGGGCGGGCGAGGTCGTCTGGCGCGACGACGCGGGGGTCACCTGCCGCCGCTGGAACTGGCGCCAGTGCGTACGCACCCGGCTCACCCACGACACGACCCGCGCCGTCTTCATCCTCGACGCACTCGGCCCGATGGACGACGCGGCGCTGACCGCCGCCGGCGACGCGCTCACCGAGGCGCTCGTGGCCACCTCCCCGGACGCCGTCACCGCGTCGCGGCTGCTGCGGGCGGCCTGACGGCGTCTGCTGCTGCGCTGCCATCCCGCCAGCGCAGCCATCGGCGGTCCGGTCCCGGCCTGTACGGGGGTGTTGCGCGGGACGGCTGCCCTCCCAGGTGGGCGCCGTAGGGTCCCGCGCTGATTTTTGTGCCGCAGCACGGGGCGCGGGGCGCTGCGCTGGGCGGTGCGCCGTTTTCGGGTGCGGCTGCGTGGCTTCGGCGCGGCGTGTGGTGCGGGTGCGATGCGGCTGGCGCCGCGTGATTCTGGGTTTCCGCCGTGGTTGTGGGCGCGTGGGTGGGGGGTGTCCGGTGCCGGGGTGGGGTGTCTCCTCGGCGTGAAGCTTTCGTTGTCGCCTCTCGGCCGGTGACTTTCTCGACCTGCGGGGACACCCCACCCCGTCCCCGTCCCGCCGGTGGCCCGCTTCCGCTCCGGGTCGGCTGAGCCCGGCCACACCCCCGGCGCGGGACCTACGGTCCCCACTCCCCGGGCCGACCGTCCCGCGCAACTCCCCCTGTCGGGGGTGCGCAGCCCGGGGGTGCCCCTTTGGGGTTTCGTTGGCGTGCTGCGGGCCGGTGGTGGGGTTGTGCCCACCCTCCCCCAGCTACCGCTGGGAGGTGCCCCCTCGCCCTGCAGAACGGGTGCCCACAACGGTTGGAGCGGACCGGAGGTTGGCCACCGGGTGGGAGGTGGTGCGGTGGGGTGTCCCCGCAAGTGGTGGCGACGAGTGCCGGGAGAAACCCGACAACGAGACCCGCACTTGTCGCCGCCCGAGGAGACGCCCCGGCGCGGCGCCGCCCCCCACCACACAGCAATCCCACACGGCCACCGGCGCGAGCCACGAATCACGCGGCGCCAGCCGCGTACTACCGGTCCATACGCCGCGCCGGAGCCACCGGGCCGCACCCGGAAACGGCGCCAAGCCACCCCCACTGCGTGCCACGGCACAAAAATCAGCGCGGGACCCTACAGTGCGCACCACACTGGCCAACCGTCCCGCGCAACACCCCCGACGAACCGGCAACCCCCGTTTCCTTCCGCCCCCCGCGAAGGGGACGGCGCCGACCGCCCCCCGTCGTGCTTCCATGGAGACATGATCGACGATGAGCTGATCGCACAGGTCGAGAAGGCCGTCCGCAAGGCCACGGCCGACGAGGTGATGCCGCGCTGGCGGCAGCTCGGGGACGACGAGGTCGTCCAGAAGAGCGGGCCGCACGATCTGGTCACCGTGGCCGATCAGCGGGCCGAGGAGCATCTGACGCACGCGCTGTCCGAGCTGCTGCCGGGCTCCGTCGTCGTCGGCGAGGAGGCCGTGCACGCCAAGCCCGCCACGTACGAGGCGCTGCACGGCGACGCGCCCGTCTGGATCGTCGACCCGGTCGACGGCACCCGCCAGTTCGTGCGCGGCGAAGAGGGCTTCTGCACGCTCGTGGCGCTCGCCCGCTTCGGCGAGGTGCTGGCCTCCTGGACCTACGCGCCCGCGCTCGACGTGATGGCGACGGCACGGCGCCGCGGCGGCGCGCTGCTCGACGGCGAGGCACTGCGCTCCGGCTCGCCCGAGCCAGGCGCCCCGCTCCGGGTGGCCACCTCCCACCCGGACTTCACCACGGAGGAGCAGAAGCGGGCGCTGCTCGGCCTCCGCACGGAGGGTGTCGAGCCCCGCCCCTGCGGCTCGGCCGGGCTCGAATATCTGGCGGTGGCGCGCGGCGAACTCGACGCCGTCGCCTTCAGCTGGGAGGCGGCCTGGGACCACGCGGCCGGGCTGCTGCTCGTCGCAGAGGCGGGCGGCGCGAGCGCGACGGTGGCGGACGAGCCGTTCCGGCTCGCGGGCGGCAACGCGCTGCCCTTCACCGCGGCGCGGGACGCCGCCACGGCCCGGCGTATGGTGGGGCTGCTGCGCGCGGGCCGCTGACGCGCCCGTGCGGCGGCGCCCGCGGCCGGAATCCGGACCGGAATCCGGACCGGAACCGGAACCGGCCCGTGCCGCCGTGCGCGTGACGGGGGCGGCTGACGCCGCCGACCTCAAGGACGAGGGGCGAGGGGAGAGCCGACAGTGCCATCGATCCGTGACGCGGTCGTCGTCGGAGCCGGGCCGAACGGGCTGACAGCGGCCGTCGAACTCGCCCGCCGCGGCTTCTCCGTCGAGCTGTTCGAAGCCCGCGACGCCGTGGGCGGCGGCGCCCGCACGGAGGAACTGACCCTCCCCGGCTTCCGGCACGACCCCTGCTCCGCCGTGCACCCCACGGGCGCGGGCTCGCCCGCCTTCCGCGACATGCCCCTGGAGCGGTACGGGCTGGAGTGGCTGCACCCCGAACTCCCCATGGCCCAGCCCTTCCCCGACGGCAGCGCGGCCGTGCTCGCGCGCTCCGTCGGCGAGACGGCGATGTCGCTGGGGCCGCGCGACGCGGGAACGTACCGCCGCCTCGTCGAGCCCTTCACCGGGAAGTGGGACACCCTCGCCGCCGACTTCCTCGGCATCGGCTCGGCCCTCAACGGCCGCTTCCCCACCGACCCCGTGCTGCTCGCCCGCTTCGGGCTGACGGGGCTGCGCCCGCTGAGCTGGGTCAACCGCCGCTTCCGCGACGCGAAGGCCCCCGCGCTGCTGGCGGGCCTCGCCGGACACGTCATCGCACCGCTGTCCACGCCCGCCGTGACGGCGCCCGCGCTGGTCTTCGCGCTCGCCGCGCACGCCAACGGCTGGCCGCTGCCGCGCGGCGGTTCCCAGGCCATCTCGGACGCGCTCGCCGGGTACTTCCGCGCGCTGGGCGGTGTCATCCACACCGGTACCGAGGTGAAGCGCCTCGACGAACTGCCGCCGGCGCGCGCCTACGTCTTCGACACCTCACCGACCGCGCTCGCGCGCATCGCGGGACTCGGCAACGCGTACGCGAACTACCGGTACGGCGCCTCCGTCTTCAAGATCGACTACGCGCTGGACGGGCCCGTCCCCTGGACCAGCGAGGAGGCGCGCCGCGCTGGCACCGTGCACGTCGGGCCGACGGCGCGCGACATCGACACGGCCATGCGCGAAGCGGTGGGCGGCCGTGCCCCTGGCCGGCCCTTCCTGATCACGGCCCAGCCGTCGCTGGTGGACGGTTCGCGCGCGCCCAAGGGCAAGCACGTCTTCTGGGCGTACGGACACGTGCCCAACGGCTGGGAGGGCGACGCGACGGAGGCCGTCGAGCGCCAACTGGAGCGGTTCGCGCCCGGGTTCCGCGATCTGGTGCTGGCCCGCGCGACGGCGGGCCCGCCCGAACTCGCGGCGCGCAACGCGAACTATGTGGGCGGCGACATCGCGTGCGGGTCGCCGCAGTCGCTGCAACTGGTGCTGCGCCCGAAGCTCACGCGAGTGCCGTACGAGACGGCGCACCCGGCCGTGTATCTGTGCTCCTCGGCGACGCCGCCGGGTGCGGGGGTGCACGGGATGGGCGGCCACCACGCGGCCCGCGCGGTCTGGCGCCGTCTGCGCCAGCGCCGCTGACCGCTGCCACTGGGCGGCACCGGGCGCGATGTCCATGTGCCCTTCGACGCCTGACCGGCTGACCGCCTGGCCGCCTGCTCCCCCCTGACCGCCGGATCTCTGGGCGGGGCTCGGGGCGCGGGGGCTCGGGCGGGGGCGCTCATCACATCAACCGACTGCCCGGGGCTGTGCGGACCGTCCTCCTTGAGGGCGCCGGGAGGCGGTTTTCCGCGGAGAGCGCCGGGAGAGACCTGGGACCACGAGGAACACCGCGGGCCCTTCCCGCGTCGCCGCCAGATGTGCACGCCGTCACGCGTCCCCTGTGACCCGTCCGCCGTCCCTGGCCGAGCGCGTCCCGTGTTCCTGAGCTTCCGGACAGGAGGGGGATTCCCATGTCCATATCCCGGCCGCAGCCCTTCCCGTACGAGATCGCCGGACTGGCCACCCTCGTACCCGAGCCCGTGCCCATCGAGGAATGGGCCGAGAAGATGAAAGTCCCGCACCGGCACCGGCCGGGCGAGCACCTGACCGGTGAGGAGATGCGGAACATCCTCGGGATCAGGGCGAAGAGCTGGGACCCGGAAGTGCTCGGCGACATCGACGGCATGGTCGGCCTGGGCGGGGAGGCCCTGCGCTCCGCGGGGGTGGCCCCGTCCGAGGTGGGCGCTTTCATCGCGCTTCCCTGCACCCCGTACGAAGTCATGCTCGACCAGGACGCGTTCAAGATCAGCCGCCGCCTGGGGCTGGACGACACCCTGGTGCCCCTCCAGATGACCGCCGGGTGCGCCGGTCTGGCACGGGCCGCCGCCGTCGCCTCCCAACTGGACGTCGACGCCGTCCTCATCCTCACGTACAGCGTGCCCAGCGTCCTGGCCGGATCGCCGGAGGGGCACCTGAACGACCTCTACCGGTTCAACACCCGGCACCCGGACAGCGACACGATGTGGGCGACCGCCGGCACCTTCTCCGACAGCGCCAGCGCCCTGGTCCTCAAGCGCACCCGTGACGACGGGACGGGCACAGACACCGGTACCGGCACCGTCCTGTACTCGCGCGACACGGACACATTCGGTGAGAACCCCCTCGTGCGCCACTACGCGGGCGGCCTCAACCATCCGCCGGGCACGGCGTCGAGCGAGGAGCTGTCCTGCTTCGGGCTGGACGGCCCGGCCCTCGCGGACTTCTACGCCCGCGCCATGATGCTCAACCACCGCGACCTGTCCGCGTCCCTGCCCGGATACGAGGACACCGTGGCGCGCGTCTACACCCATCAGGCGAGCCCGGCCCTCGTCGAGTCCTTCCGCGACGCCGCAGGGCTGGACCCGGACAAGGCCCCGTCGAACGCCCGGGAGTTCGGCAACCTCATCACCACCGCCACCACCAAGATGCTCCACGACGACCTGCACACGGGGCGCGTCGCCAACGGGGACCTCGTCTGCCTCTCCGTGGTCGGAGCCGGTCCTGAGCGCGGCGCGCTCATCGCCCGGGTCGAGATCCCCCACCGCGTTCCCCCGCGCCAGAACCGGGAGCGAGCGGAAGGACAGCCCGTATGACCAGCCCCATGTCCGGTCCCATGTCCGGCCCCGCCGAGACCGTGACGGCCTTCGTCCAGCACATGATCACCGCGGACGTCGACCGTGCACTGGCCCACTACGAACCCGGCCCCGACACGTACTCCCTCATCGAGGGACCCTCCACCTCCCTCCACGGGGACCGGCGCCTGCGCGAGGGCTGGGAGGGCTGGTTCGCGAGCGGGCTGCGGCTGCTCGACGTCACCTGGGCCGAGGGCCCCTTCGAGCAGCGCAGCGGCGACATCGCCTGGATCACCGGGGCCGTCGACGCCCGCGTCAGGACCCCCGGCACCGAACTGCCCGTCCGCTTCGGCGTCACCTGGATCCTGCGCCGCACGGACGACCGGTGGGCCATCGCACACGACCACTACTCCATCCCCGCCGCCGACCCCTACGGCGTCGGCGAATGGGCCCACCCGGGACAGTCATGATCCGCTCTGGCCTGCCCGGCGCGGACGCCTCGCGCGAGCACGCCGTCGTCATCGGCGGCTCCTTCGCCGGGCTGCTCGCCGCCCGCGTCCTCACCGGGCATTTCACCCGGGTGACCCTGCTCGACCGCGCGGCCCTCACCGAGGGCGCCACCCGCTCGACGTCGCCCCAGCACCAGCATCTGCACATCCTCTGGGACGCGGGCGCACGCGTCGCCGAGGAACTGTTCCCCGGCCTCGGGAGAGCCCTCGGCGAAGCCGGTGCCGTCGAGGCCCGGGTCCCCAGGGACATCCGTTGGCTGGGGCCCGCCGCCTGGCTACGGGCCGTCAGCGCCACGCGGCTGCTCACCTGCTCGCGAGCCCTCCTCGACTCCACTGTCCGTGCACGGCTCCAGGGCGTCACGATCCTCCAGGGGCACCGCGTCACCGGGCTGCTGACCAGCGGATACCGCGTGCGCGGAGTCCGCTGGGCGGCCCGCGACGGCGGGCCCGGCGAGGAGCTGGCGGCCGGTCTCGTGGTGGACGCCACGGGCCGTACGTCGCACGCGCCCCGCTGGTTCGAGGCGGCGGACCTCCCGGCGCCCGCCGAGCAGGTCATCGACCCCGGCCTCACCTACGCCACGTGCGCCTTCACCGTTCCGGCCGGGCCCCGCCCCCCGTGGCGAGGGGTCTTCCTCCCGCCCTCCCCGCACGGCTGCCGGCGCGGCGGGGCCATGTACCTCCAGGAGGGCGACCGCTGGCTGTGCAGCCTCACCGCCTTCCGCGACGACACTCCGCCCCGCACTCACGAGGACTTCCTCGACTTCACCAGGAGCCTGCGCAGCCCCGACCTCCACGACGCCATCCGTGAAGCGCGGCCCCTCACCCGGGTCATCAGCTACCGCGGCACGGCCAACCGCCGACGCCGCTTCGACCGGATGCCCGCGACGCTCCACGGCTTCGCCGCCGTGGGTGACGCCGCCTGTAGCTTCAATCCCCTGTACGCGCAGGGCCTCACCGTCTCCGCTTTGCAGGCCGCTGCCCTCGACCGTCACCTACGGAACACGACGGGCGTCATCGCGACCCGCCCCGTCCAACGCCGCCTCGCCGCCTGCGCCACCACCGCGTGGGCCGTCGCCGCCGCAGAGGACCAGCGCTACGAGGGGACGACCGGCGACGTCGGCGGCCGGTGGCTCGGCGCCCGCCAGCGCTACGTGTGGCGCGTCGCCCAGGCTGCCTCGCGCAGCCCACGGGCCTGCGCGCACCTGGTACGGGTCCTGTCCCTCGCCAAATCCCCGGCCCACCTCCTCCACCCCGGCGTCGCCCTGCCGGCACTGGCACGCCGCCCGCCGGGGTGAACCGCCGCGCGCGAACGTCGGTCAGGGGCGGAGCCGGGTCGAGCCGCCGCCGTGGAGGGCGTCGCCGACCATCGCGCGGACCGCGTCCCGCAGCCCGTGCAGCGGATGGTGCCGGGGCGGCCCGGCGCCGGGATCCTCGCGCAGCTCCTTGAGCAGCGCCCAGCACAGCGCCAGCATCACCAGCACGAAGGGCAGCGCCACCAGGATCGTGCCGGACTTGAGGGATTCGAGGCCGCCCGCGAGCAGCAGCACGGCGGCGACGGCCGACATCAGCACGCCCCACGTGACGACCAGCCACGTACGCGGATGCAGCGCGCCCCTGCTCGTCAGAGAACCCATCACCAGGGAGGCCGAGTCGGCGCTGGTGATGAAGTACATCATCACCAGCAGGATCGCCAGCACCGAGGTCACGGACTGGAACGGCAGCGCCTCCAGCGTGGCGAAGAGGGACTTCTCCGCGTTGTCCGCCTCGCCCGCCAGGTCGGCGCGGCCCGTCGAATCCAGCCTGATCGCCGTACCGCCCATCACACAGAACCACACCGCCGAAGCGCCGCTGGGCACCAGCAGCACGCCCAGCAGGAACTCGCGGACGGTGCGGCCCCGCGAGATACGGGCCAGGAACGTGCCGACGAACGGGGCCCACGACAGCCACCACGCCCAGTAGAAGATCGTCCAGGTGCCGAGCCAGTCGCCGTGCCCGAAGGCGCCGGTGCGGGACGAGGTGACCAGGAGTTCCTGGAGGTACGGGCCGACCGTCGCCGGGATCGAGTCGAGCAGGAAGACCGTCGGGCCCGCGACGAAGACGAAGACCATCAGCAGCGCGGCGAGCACGATGTTGATGCTGCTCAGCCACTTGACGCCCTTGTGCAGCCCGGAGAACGCCGAGACGACGAACGCGGCGCCCAGCACGACGATGACCAGCAGCTCGACGGTGGTCGTGTGCGGGACGCCCACCGAGAGATGCAGCCCCTCCGCGACCTGGAGCGCGCCCAGACCCAGACTGGTGGCCGTGCCGAAGACGGTCGCGAAGACCGCCAGCAGATCGATGACCCGGCCCTGCCAGCCGTCCGCGCGCCGCTGCCCGATGAGGGACACGAACACGGAACTGACACGGTTGCCGCGCCCCTTGCGGAACGTGGCGTAGGCGAGGGCGAGCCCGCCCATCCCGTAGATGGCCCAGGGATGGAGCGTCCAGTGGAACAGCGCGTACTCCAGCCCCGTCTGCGCGGCGGCCCCCGAGCGGGGCGCGACGTCGCCGAAGGGCGGCGGATCCGCGTAGTGCTGGAGCGGCTCGCCCACCCCGTAGAACATCAGGCCGATGCCCATGCCCGTGCTGAACATCATCGCGATCCAGGCGAGGTTGTCGAACTCCGGCTCCTCGTCGTCCTTGCCGAGCCGCAGCCGCCCGAAGCGGCCGAGCGCCAGCATGAGGCACAGCACGAGGAAGACGTTCGCGGCGATCATGAACAGCCAACTGAAGTTGCCGAGCACCCAGTTCAGCGCGCCGTCGGTGAACGAGTCGAAGGAGCCCTTGCCGAGCGCCGCCCACAGCACGACGCCCGCGACGACGAGGACACCGAGGGTCACCACGGCCTTGTCCGGGGGCGGGTCGACGGGCGGGCCTTCGCCGGAGGTGCCGGTACCGTCACCGGGCGTGCCGGGGCCGTCCTGCCCGGGCGGCTCCGGGAAGGTGGTCGTATCGGTGCTCATGCCGCCCCACTATGGTGCGATTCCCGCTGTTTTCTGATGGTGCCGCGCCGTGGACCGGGACCTCGCCGGACGGTGCGCCGTAGTCGGCGGGCGGGGGCTGCGGATAGGGTCGCAGCGGCGCGACTGCCTGTTCGAACGCAAGAGAGACCCAGGGGCAGAACCATGACAACGACGGCGCGCGTGCTGATTGCCGCGGACAAGTTCAAGGGATCGCTGACGGCCGTCGAGGTCGCCGAGCGTGTCACGGCCGGTATCAGGAGAGCCCGGCCCGAGGCCCAGATCGAGGCCCTGCCCGTCGCCGACGGAGGCGACGGCACCGTGGCCGCAGCCGTCGCGGGCGGCTTCGAGCGCAGAGAGGTGGAGGTCACCGGACCGCTCGGCGCGTCGGTCACCGCCGCGTTCGCACTGCACGGCGACACCGCCGTGGTCGAGATGGCGGAGGCGTCCGGCCTCCAGCTCATGCCGCCCGGCGTCTTCGCGCCGCTGACGGCCACCACGTACGGATCGGGCGAAGTGCTGCTCGCCGCGGTCGAGGCGGGGGCGCGCACCATCGTCTTCGGCGTCGGCGGCTCGGCGACGACGGACGGCGGCGCGGGCATGCTCGAAGCGCTCGGGGCACGCTTCCTCGACCGGGACGGCGACCCCGTGCCGCACGGCGGCGGCCCGCTCATCGAGATGGTCTCCGCCGACCTCTCCGGGCTGGACGAGCGGCTGAAGAACGTCGAGATCGTCCTCGCCAGCGACGTCGACAACCCGCTGACGGGGCCGAAGGGCGCCCCGGCGGTCTACGGACCCCAGAAGGGGGCCAGCGAGGAGGACGTGGCCGTCCTCGACACGGCGCTCACCCACTTCACGCAGGTGCTGGCCGAGGCGGTCGGGCCCAGCGCGACGGAGGCGGCGCGGGCGCCCGGCGCGGGCGCTGCGGGGGGCATCGGGTACGGGGCGCTGGTCGGCCTGCGCGCCTCTTTCCGGCCCGGCATCGAGGTGCTGCTCGACGTCCTGGGCTTCGCCCCTGCCCTGGACCGCGCGGACCTCGTGATCACGGGCGAGGGCTCGCTCGACGAGCAGACGCTGCACGGCAAGGCTCCGGCGGGGGTCGCGGCGGCGGCGCGCAAGGCGGGCAAGCAGGTCGTCGCGGTGTGCGGCAGGCTCGCGATCGACGAGCCCGCGCTCAAGGGGGCGGGCATCGAGAAGGCGTACCCCCTCACCGATCTCGAACCCGACACGTCCCGCTGCATCGCCAACGCGGGCCCGCTCCTGGAATCCACAGCAGCACGCCTGGCTGCGGCTTACCTCTGAAACGAAGGGTTCCCCCTTCACCGGGTTGTGCCCCTTCACGGGGTACGGGGTTGACCGCTTCACGGGGTGCTTCTCTCCTGTGAGGGTGCGCCTGTTCTGGTTGCTTCTTGGGGGTTCGTTCGCGTGTTGGGGGCCGGTGGCACGGGTTGTGCCCGCCCTCCCCCCGGCCCGCAGCCGCACACCCGGGAACGCGCACCCCGTGAAGCGGGCACCGGACTGGGGTTGGACGCTCACGCACCCGGAACCGGGTAGGGGGCCACCGGCGGGACGGGGACGTGGCGGGGTGTCCCCGCAGGTCGAGAAAGTCACCGGCGGGAAGCCGACAACGAGACCTTCACGCCGAGGAGACACCCCGGCGCGGCACCGGACACCCCGCACCCACGTACCCCACACGGCCACCGGCAGGCACCAGGAATCACGCGGCGCAAGCCGCGACGCACCGTCACCACACGCCGCGCCGAAGCCACACACCCGCACCTGGAAACGGCGCATCGCCCCACGCAGGGACCCGCCCAGGCGTGCTGCGGCACAAAAATCAGCGCGGGACCCTACGGTGCCCACCTGGGAGGGCAGCCGTCCCGCGCAACACCCCCGTGAAGCGGGAACCCACCGTTTCCTTCCGCCCCCCCCCGCGAAGGGGCCCCGTTGTGCCGTCGCACAGGCCGGGCGTCCGTCGGGTGGTCGGGGGCAGCGAACCTGGGGGATGCCGTGGACGGGGGCTTCCGCCGGTGCTGAGGTGAGCGCCGAGCACCGGTGGAAGGAGGGCCGATGGCGGCCGCTTCACTGGAGGTCCGGGAGGTGTCCGTCGGCTATGGGCCGGTACGGGCGCTGAGCGAGGTCTCCCTGGACGTGCCCGAGGGAGCCGTGGTCGCCGTACTGGGCGGCAACGGCGCGGGCAAGTCCACATTGCTGCGGGCCGTTTCCCGCACGCTGCGTTTTCACGGCGGAGCGATCCGCTCGGGCACCCTCGCCTTCGGCGGGCGACGCCTGGACGGTCTCCCGCCCGACCAGGTGGTCGCCGCGGGAGTGGTGCAGGTGCCCGAGGGGCGGCAGATCTTCGCCCGCATGACCGTGGCGGACAACTTACGTGCCGGAGCGCGCGGCCGTCGCGGCGCGGCAACGGCGGAGGCGCTGGCCCGGGTGCACGCGCTCTTCCCCGTACTGGCCGAGCGGTCCCGCCAGCGCGCGGGCCTGCTCTCGGGCGGCGAACAGCAGATGCTCGCGCTCGGCCGCGCCCTGATGGCGCGGCCCAGGCTGCTGTTGCTGGACGAGCCCACCCTGGGACTCGCCCCGCTCGCCGCGGCCCGGATCGCCCAGACCATCCGGGAGATCAACGCGCAGGGCACCTCGGTCCTGCTCGTCGAGCAGAACGCGGCAGTCGCGCTCAGGCTGGCGTCCTCGGCGTGTGTGCTGGAGGTCGGCGAGGTGACGCTGCGGGGTCCGGCCGACGAGCTGGCCGCGTCGGACGAGGTACGGCGCCGCTATCTCGGGATCGCCGACGAGGAGCCCCCGCAGGCCCCGGCAGCCGGTCTCGACGCGCCCGCCGGAGCCCCGCGCCCCGTGCCCGTCCTGCGCAGGTGGTCCGCGTGACGGGGCGGCAGGGCGGTACGGAGCACTCCCGCGTACCGGCGCCCGAGCGGCCGGCGCATTCCGCGAGCGCGAGGCCCGTACCGTCCTCGCGACCCGCACCCGTCGCACCCTCCCCGGCCTCGGAGCCCCTCGTGCCGCCGCTGGCCGTACGGGGTCTCACCGTCCGCTTCGCCGGGCTGACGGCGCTGGACGGGGTCTCGTTCACCGTCGAGCCGGGGAGCGTGCACGCGGTCATCGGGCCGAACGGCGCGGGCAAGTCCACCTGCCTCAACGTGCTCTCGGGCCTCTACCGGGCGGCCGAGGGCAGCGTCCGCCTCGGGGACGCCGAGCTGACGGGGCTCGCACCGCACCGCATCGCGGGGCTCGGCGTGGCCCGTACGTTCCAGAACCTCGCGCTGTCCCCGCACATCACCGTCGCGGACACGCTGCTGCTGGGCCGCCACCGGCTCACCCGCGCGGGTTTCCTGGCCAGCGGGCTGCGGCTGCCGTCGGCGGCCCGCGAGGCGGCGCGGCACCGCGCGCGCGTCGAGGAGATCGCGGAGTTCACGGGCCTGGACCGGTATCTGGACCAGCCTGCCGCCACGCTGCCGTACGGGCTCCAGAAGCTGGCCGAGCTGGCGCGGGCGCTGTGCATGGAGCCGCGGTTGCTGCTGCTGGACGAGCCGGTCGCGGGGATGACGGCGGACGAGCGCCGCCGCACGGCCGCGGTGATCGCGGGCGTACGCGACAGCCTCGGCATCTCCCTCGTCCTCGTCGAGCACGACATGGGCATGGTGATGCGGCTCGCCGACGCCGTCACGGTGCTCGACTTCGGCCGCCGCATCGCCGACGGGCACCCCGACGACGTGCGCCGCGACCCCGCCGTCATCCGCGCCTACCTCGGCGAAGCGTCCACGGACGACGAAGAGGCCCAGGGCGACGGCGAAGACAGCGGGACCCCTGACAAGAGCAACCGCACCGGCACGCAGGAGGCCCCGTGACCACCTTCACCGAACTCCTGTTGGGCGGGCTCTCGATGGGCGCCGTCTACGCGCTCATCGCGCTCGGCTTCGTCGTCATCTACAAGGCGACCGAGGTCGTCAACTTCGCCCACGCCTCCCTCCTCCTGGCGGGCGGCTATCTGACGGCGGTCCTCCAGGACGACCTGGGCTTCTGGGCGGCGCTGGCCGTCGGCGTCACGGGCGCGGCGGTGCTCGGAGCGGGCGTCGAGTTCCTGGTGCTGCGCCGCTACCGGGGCCGGGACCAGAGCCTGATCGCCATCGTCACCATCGGCGTCGACATCCTGCTCATCACCGACCTGACCCGGCGCATCGGCTCCCATGTCTACGGCCTCGGCGACCCGTGGGGCGACCGCGTGCTCTCCCTGGGCCCCGTCACTCTCCCGCAGACCCGCGTCGCCGCCTTCGTCGTCGCCGCGCTGCTCATCACCGCGTTCCTGCTCGCGTTCCGCTTCACGCCCTGGGGCGTGGCCATGCGCGCCGCTGCCGAACGCCCCGAGACGGCGGCGCTGATGGGCATCAGGCTGGGCCGGGTCTCCGCCTCCGCGTGGGCGGTGGCGGGCGGGCTGGCCGCCGTCGCGGCGCTGTTCCTCACCGTCTTCCCCACACCGGGACTGGAGCGCGGCACCTCGCTGGCCGCCTTCAAGGCGTTTCCAGCGGCCATCCTCGGCGGCCTCGACTCGACGACGGGGGCCCTGGCGGGCGGGCTCATCGTCGGTGTGACGGAGGCGCTGGTGACCGGCTACCAGAGCGATCTGACCTTCCTCGGCCGCGGCATCGGCGGACTGGCCCCCTACGTGGTCATGGTCCTGGTGCTCCTCGTCCGCCCGGCCGGGCTCTTCGGTACGAGGGAGCTGACCCGTGTCTGACCGCCCGCGCCGCACCGCGCACGCCTCACCGTCGGCGGAGAACCGTGCCCCGCGTCTTGCGGACCGCCTCCCGTACTCGCCGACGCGTCTCATCGGCGGCGCCCTCGCGGCGGTGCTCCTCCTCGCCCTCCCCTTCTATCTCGACCGCTTCTGGCTCCAGGCCGGGCTCTTCGCCATGGCCGCTTCGATCGGCGCCATCGGCCTCACCATGCTCACCGGATCCACGGGGCAGCTCTCCCTGGGGCACGCGTTCTTCCTCGCGGTCGGCGCGTACGGCTACTGCGCCTTCGCGGGCGTCGGGGGTACGGAGAGCGGCCACGAGCTGACCGGGCTCGGGGCGCCTCCGTGGCTGGCCGTGGTGCTCGCCGTGCTGCTCGCGGGCGCGGCGGGCGGGCTGTTCAGCCCCATCGCGGGGCGGCTGCACGGCCCGTACCTGGGCATCGCGACGCTCGCGCTGATCTTCATCGGTCAGCATGTCCTCTTCAACGCAGGCGATCTGACCGGCGGTTACAACGGACGCGAGGTGCCGCGGCTCTCGCTCTTCGGGTTCACCTTCGACGACAGTCCGGTCGTGGTGGCCTCGGTGCCCTTCGAGTCGTCAGAGAAGCTCTGGTACGCGGGCCTGGTCCTGCTCGCCCTGTGCGCGCTGTTCGCCCGGGGCGTGCTGCGCGGACGCCCCGGCAGGGCCATGAACGCGATCCGCGACCACCGGGTGGCCGCCGGGGTGATGGGGGTGCCCGTCGCCCGCTACCGCGGCGCCGTCTTCGTGCTCTCGTCCATGTACGCGGGCCTGGCCGGGGTCCTGCTGGCCCTGGTCTTCCAGCGTACGGTGCCCGACTACTTCGGGTTCGTCCTGTCACTCGAATACCTGGCGATGATCGTGGTGGGCGGGCTCGGCTCGGTCACAGGCGCCGTCCTCGGCGCCTCCTTCATCGCCCTGCTGCCCCAACTGCTCACCCGTTACAGCGATGTCCTGCCCCTCGTCTCCGCGCCCGGCACGGGCGGGGTCGCGCCGGGCGAGATGTCCCGCTATCTCTACGGCGCCGCCGTAGTCGCGGTGGTCCTCTTCCTGCCAGGCGGCCTCGTCCGGCTCGCCGTCCACCGTTCGCCGCACGCCACTGACGGAGGGTCCCCTTCATGACGACGCACACCCGTACACGTACCCGTACCCGCGCGGTCACCCGCACCGCGCTCGCCGCCGCGCTCGCGCTCCTCGCCGCCTCCGCGTGCAGCGGCAAGTCCACGGCGGGAGGGGGCGACGGCCAGGACGCGCAGGGCGTCAAGACGGGCGCCGGGGTCACGGAGGAGACCATCACCCTCGGCGCCCTCACCGACATGACGGGCGTCTACGCCTCGCTCGGCAAGAGCGTCACCCAGGCGCAGCAGCTCTACATCAAGCAGACCAACAAGGACGGCGGCATCTGCGGCCGCAAGCTCGACCTCACCGTCCGCGACCACGGCTACGACGCGGGCAAGGCCATCCCCGCCTACACCGAGCTGGAGCCCGAGGTCCTGGGCTTTGTCCAGTTCCTCGGCTCGCCCTTCGTCAGCGCGGCCAAGAGCCGCATCGAGAAGGAGGACAAGGTCCTGGTCATCCCGATGGCCTGGTCCGCCTCCCTGCTGGGCGACGAGCACATCCGCGTCATCGGCGCGACCTACGACGTGGAGACCGCCAACGCCGTCGACTTCCTGGTGAAGGAGAAGGGCCTGAAGAAGGGCGACAAGGTCGGCCACGTCTACTTCGAGGGCGACTACGGCGAGAACGCGCTGGAGGGCGCCGAGGAGGCGGCCAAGAAGCACGGGCTCACCCTCGTCAAGCAGAAGATCAAGCCGACGGACGAGGACATGTCGGCCCAGGTCTCCGCGTTCGACAAGGCGGGCGTCAAGGCGGCCCTCGTCAGCGCGGGGCCTCGGCAGGCCGCGTCGCTGGTGGGGCTGGCGGCGGCGAGCGGGCTCAAGATACCGATCGCCGGCAACAACTCGGCCTTCGCGCCGCAGTTGCTCAAGACCCAGGCGGGCAAGGCCCTCCAGGGCGACTACTACGTCGCCGCCTCCACCCTGCCGATCGGCTCCGAGGAGCCGGGGCCGAGCAAGCTGGCCCGTGCGTACGCCGCGGAGTACCCCAAGGCCGTTCTCGACAACGGCGTGATCGCGGGCTACAACGCCACCGCGGTCTACGTCCAGGCCCTCAAGAAGGCGTGCGAGGCCAAGGACCTCACCCGCGAGGGCGTCACCAAGGCCCTGCTGTCCCTGCGCGCCTACGGCAACGGCTTCGGCATCACCCACGACTTCTCGAACCCGGACGAGCCCTCCACCCGCGAGAGCTACATCCTCAAGCCGGACGAAAAGGCAAAGGGCGGCCTGGTGGTGGTCCGCGACGCGCAGTCCGCCGGCTGAAACCCAGGGTTCCCCCTTCACCGGGTCGCACCCCCACACGGGGCACGAGGCTGACCGCCTCACGGGGTGCCCGGCCTCTCGGGGGCGCGCCCGCCCACAACCCCAACAGGAACCCGGAATCACGCGGCGCAAGCCGCGACGCAACGCGACCACACGCCGCGCCGTAGCCACGCAGCCGCACCCGGAAACGGCGAACCCCACAACGCAGGGGACCCCGCCCAGGCGTGCTGCGGCACAAAAATCAGCGCGGGACCCTGCGGAACCCGCCACACCGGCCAACCGTCCCGCGCAACACCCCTCAGAAACGCCAAAGGCCCCCGAGCAGAAGCTCGGGGGCCCACGGCGTTGCCGTCTGTTCGGGGGCTCAGCCCTGCGCGGCAGTCCGTGCCTCGCGGCGGTTGTCGCGGAACGTGTTGACCCGTCGCGCCGTCGCGAACAGCGGGATCACCGCGCCGAGGACGACCTGAAGCGCGCACCCCGTCTGGAGCAGCAGCTCACCGCCGGGCGCGTCGAACGCCCAGGCCGCCAGCAGCCCCATGCTCGCCACGATCCAGCCCAGCATGGCGACAGCGAGGCTGCCCCGCGGCTTCGGGTACTCGACCCGGCTCACCATCAGCCAGGCCACACCGATGATGGCCAGCAGCGTCGGCAGGAAGGGAAGTTCCAGCAGCACGATCGAGACGACCGTCAGTGCCCCGAACGGACTCGGCATCCCCTGGAAGATGCCGTCTCTCAGCGTGACGCACGAGAATCGCGCGAGCCGCAGCACCACAGCCAGCAGCACCACCACCGCGGCCACCAGCGAGACCCGCTGGTTCGCGTCGTTGGCGACCATGCCCCACACGCTCACGAAGTACGCGGGCGCCAGGCCGAAGCTGATGAGGTCCGAGAGGTTGTCCAGCTCGGCGCCCATCGCGGAGCTGCGCAGCTTGCGGGCCACGAGGCCGTCGAAGAGGTCGAAGACCGACGCGAGCAGCATCAGCACGACGGCGGTCGCGGCGCTGTGCCGCGCCATGCCGCCGTCCTCGCTGCCGGTGAGGTGCGGGATCAGCACGCCGGTGGTGGTGAAGTACACCGCCATGAAGCCGCACGTCGCGTTGCCCAGCGTCAGCGTGTCCGCTATCGAGAGCCGCGTCGACAGCGGCATCTCGTCGTCGTCCTCGTCGGTCTCCGGGACCCACGAAGCCTGTGTATCGGGATCAATCACGGTCAATTCGAGTCACCCCCGCGGTCGTGGTCTGGCCGACCTCGACGGCGGCCTCGACTCCCTCCGGCAGATAGATGTCCACCCGGGAGCCGAAGCGGATCAGCCCGATGCGCTCGCCCTGTTCCACCTTGGCACCCTGCGCCACGTAAGGAACGATCCGGCGCGCCACGGCACCGGCGATCTGAACCATCTCGATGTCGCCCAGTTCCGTGTCGAAGTGCCAGACGACGCGCTCGTTGTTCTCGCTCTCCTTGTTGAACGCGGGCACGAAGCCCCCGGGGATGTGCTCCACGGACGTCACCGAGCCCGCCAGGGGCGCGCGGTTGACGTGGACGTTCAACGGGCTCATGAAGATCGCGACGCGGGTGCGCCCGTCCTTCCACGGCATGATGCTCTGCACCACGCCGTCGGCGGGAGAGATGACGCGGCCCTGCGTGATCTCGCGCTCCGGGTCGCGGAAGAACCACAGCATGCCCGCCGCGAGCGCGGTGGCAGGCACGGCGACCGCTGCCGCCTTGCCCGAGCGGCGGGCCCGGAGCAGGCTGACGGCGGCCGTGGCCACTGTCGGGAGGAGCCACGGCGACGCCCCGCGTGCGAGGCGGACGCGACCGCTGGGTGCAGAGGATGGGCTGTGGGGCATGGATGACCTTCGTAGCGGAGGGAGCCGCGTATTCGACGGGGGGACGGCGGCTTTCCGGGATGCTATCGGTTACTGGTGGCAACTGGGCAAGCCAGAGCGCCAGTCAGTGTGCGAAGTCCCAGATCGGGGTGTGATCTTGATCCCCAAGAAAACACCCCGAAAAAGGACATTCACCCCTGGAAGCGGTACTCCTCCAGCAGGCGGCGGCCCACGATCATTTTCTGGATCTCGGCGGTTCCTTCGCCGATCAAGAGCATCGGCGCCTCTCGGTAGAGCCGCTCGATCTCGTACTCCTTGCTGAAACCGTACCCGCCGTGGATACGGAACGCGTCCTCCACTACCTCCTTGCAGTACTCGGAGGCGAGATATTTGGCCATACCCGCCTCAAGGTCATTGCGCTGCCCGGAGTCCTTCTTGCGGGCTGCGCCCACCATGAGCGCGTGCGCGGCCTCGACCTTGGTACCCATTTCGGCCAGCTTGAACTGGATGGCCTGGTGCTGGGCGATCGGCTTTCCGAAAGTGTGGCGTTGCTGTGCGTAGTCGATGCCCAATTCGAAGGCACGCTGCGCCACACCGCAACCACGCGCCGCGACATTCACCCGGCCGACCTCCACGCCGTCCATCATCTGATAGAAGCCGCGGCCGGTCTCTCCGCCGAGCACGCGGTCGGCCGGAATTCGCAGGTCCTGCATGATGAGCTCGGTAGTGTC
This sequence comes from Streptomyces sp. NPDC054796, assembly GCF_053611545.1. Classification (NCBI taxonomy): domain Bacteria; kingdom Bacillati; phylum Actinomycetota; class Actinomycetes; order Kitasatosporales; family Streptomycetaceae; genus Streptomyces; species Streptomyces sp. NPDC054796. The sequence continues at coordinate 48,196 of NZ_JBSHAO010000001.1, forward strand.
GACGCCCTTGTAGCCCATCTTGTCGATCTTCCCGGGGATGGTCAGGCCCGGCTTGACCTCGCCGAATCCCGGCTCCTTCTCCACCAGGAAGGTCGTCATGGACTTGTGCGGGGCCGTGCCCTCCGGGTGGCCCTCGTCGGTGCGGCACAGCACCGCGACGAGCGTCGAGGAGCCGCCGTTCGTCAGCCACATCTTCTGTCCGTTGAGCAGAAAATCGTCGCCGTCGCGCACGCCCTTGGAAGAGATGGCCGACACGTCGGAGCCGAGCGCGGGTTCCGACATCGAGAAGGCGCCCCGGATCTCGCCGGCCGCCATCCGCGGCAGGAAATAGTCCTTCTGCTCCCGCGTTCCGTGCTGCTTGAGCATGTAGGCCACGATGAAGTGCGTGTTGATGATGCCCGACACGCTCATCCAGCCGCGGGCGATCTCCTCCACGCACAGCGCGTAAGTGAGCAGCGACTCCCCGAGGCCGCCGTACTCCTCCGGGATCATCAGGCCGAAGATCCCGAGTTCCTTCAGTCCTTCGACTATCTCCGCGGGGTACTCGTCCTTGTGCTCCAGCTCCGTGGCGACAGGCAGGATCTCCTTGTCGACGAAACTACGGACGGTGGAGAGGATTTCCCGCTGGATCTCCGTCAGCCCGTCGGTCTGCGCGAGACGTCCCATCTCACTTCTCTCCCTTCCGCGCGGCCGGAGCCTCACGAAGCTCCGGGCGGCCCGGCTGTTCTCCGCCGCGCTCCTTGATGTACGCCTCCGTGGGCACCATCACCTTGCGCCGGAAGACGCACACCAGGGTGCCGTCCTGGTTGTAGCCCTTGGTCTCCACGTGCACGACACCCCGGTCGCTCTTGGACCGCGACGGCGTCTTGTCCAGCACCGTCGTCTCGCCGTAGATCGTGTCCCCGTGGAAGGTGGGGGCCACGTGCTTGAGCGACTCCACCTCCAGGTTGGCGATGGCCTTGCCCGAGACGTCCGGCACGGACATGCCCAGCAGCAGCGAGTAGACGTAGTTGCCGACGACGACGTTCTTGCCGAAGTCCGTCGTCCGCTCCGCGTAGTTGCTGTCCATGTGGAGCGGGTGGTGGTTCATGGTGAGGAGGCAGAAGAGGTGGTCGTCGTACTCGGTGACCGTCTTGCCCGGCCAGTGCTTGTAGACGTCACCGACCGTGAACTCCTCGTAGGTGCGGCCGAACTGCATGATCACGCCTCCGGGGGCTCGAACGTCGTGGTGCGGCGCATGCCCGCCGCGCGGCCCTTGCCCGAGATGACCAGGGCCATCTTGCGGCTGGCCTCGTCGATCATCTCGTCGCCGAGCATCGCCGAGCCCTTCTTGCCGCCCTTCTCGGAGGTGAAGTACTCGTACGCGTCGAGGATCATCTCGGCGTGGTCGTAGTCCTCCTGGGAGGGCGAGAAGATCTCGTTCGACGCCTCGACCTGGCCCGGGTGCAGCACCCACTTGCCGTCGAAGCCGAGCGCGGCGGCGCGCTGGGCGACCTCGCGGTAGCCGTCGACGTTCTTGATCTGGAGGTAGGGCCCGTCGATCGCCTGGAGGTCGTGCGTACGGGCCGCCATCAGGATCCGCATCAGGATGTAGTGGTAGGCGTCCGCCGGGTAGCCGGGCGGCTGCTCGCCCACGACCAGGGACTTCATGTTGATGGACGCCATGAAGTCCGCGGGGCCGAAGATGATGGTCTCCACGCGCGGCGAGGCGGCGGCGATGGCGTCGACGTTGACCAGGCCCTTGGCGTTCTCGATCTGGGCCTCGATGCCGATCCGGCCGACCTCGTAGCCCATCGTGGTCTCGATCTGGGTCAGCAGCATGTCCAGTGCCTGCACCTGCTGCGCGTCCTGCACCTTCGGCAGCATGATGCAGTCCAGGTTGGCGCCCGCGCCCTCCACGACCGTGATCACGTCGCGGTACGTCCAGTGCGTCGTCCAGTCGTTGACCCGCACGACCCGGGTCTTGCCGGTCCAGTCGCCCTCGTTGAGGAACTTGACGATGGTGTGCCGTGCGTCGGGCTTCGCCAGCGGTGCGCAGGCGTCCTCCAGGTCGAGGAACACCTGGTCGGCGGGGAGGCCCTGGGCCTTCTCCAGGAAGCGCGGATTGCTCCCGGGTACGGCGAGACAGGACCGCCGCGGACGGAGACGGTTGACGGGGCTCATGCGGGGACCTCCAGGGGGTCGAGCTGGTTCGCTGTGCGGATCTCGTCGACGATACGGCCGATGATCTCCGTGATGCCGAAGTCCTTCGGGGTGAAGACCGCCGCGACTCCGGCGGCCCTGAGCGCTTCGGCGTCGGCCGACGGGATGATGCCGCCGACGATCACGGGCATGTCGGTGACGCCCGTGCGCCGCAGCCGCGCCAGCACGTCCGGCACCAGCTCGGCGTGCGAGCCGGAGAGGATGGACAGGCCGACGCAGTGCACGTCCTCGGCGACGGCCGCCGAGACGATCTGTTCCGGGGTGAGCCTGATCCCCTGGTAGATCACCTCGAAGCCCGCGTCGCGGGCCCGTACGGCGATCTGCTCGGCTCCGTTGCTGTGCCCGTCGAGGCCGGGCTTGCCCACCAGCAGCCGGAGCTTGCCGACGCCGAGGTCGGCCGCCGTCGCGTCGACCTTCCTGCGCACCCCGTCCAGGACCGAGCCCTCCTCGACGGGTACGGCGACGGGCGCGCTGCTCACGCCCGTAGGGGCCCGGAACTCGCCGAACACCTCGCGCAGCGCGCCCGCCCACTCGCCGGTGGTCACGCCCGCGCGGGCGCACTCCAGGGTGGCCTCCATCAGGTTGGCGTCGGTGGCGGCTGCCTCCTTCAGCAACTGGAGCGCCTGCGCCGAGCGCGGGTGCACATACGGCTCGTCGCGCGTGGCACGCCACCGCCCGATGGCCTCCACGACCTGCTTCTCCGTCGCCGGGTCCACGGTCTGGATGACCGTGTCCAGGTCGGCGGTGAGCGGGTTCGGCTCCGTCGACTCGTAGCAGTTGACGCCGACGATCTTCTCGTCGCCCGACTCGATACGGCCGCGCCGCTCCGCGTGCGAGGCGACGAGCTGGGACTTGAGGTAGCCGGACTCGACGGCCGCCATGGCGCCGCCCATCTCCTCGATGCGCCGCATCTCGGTGAGGGACTCGTCGATCAGCTCCTCCACCTTCTTCTCGACGACGTGGGAGCCCGCGAAGATGTCCTCGTACTCCAGCAGATCGCTCTCGTGCGCCAGCACCTGCTGGATGCGCAGCGACCACTGCTGGTCCCAGGGCCGGGGGAGGCCCAGGGCCTCGTTCCAGGCGGGCAGCTGGACGGCGCGGGCGCGCGCGTCCTTGGACAGGGTCACGGCCAGCATCTCCAGCACGATGCGCTGCACGTTGTTCTCGGGCTGGGCCTCGGTCAGGCCGAGGGAGTTGACCTGCACGCCGTAGCGGAAGCGGCGCTGCTTGGGGTTCTCGATGCCGTACCGCTCGCGGGTGACCTTGTCCCAGATGCGGGTGAAGGCCCGCATCTTGCACATCTCCTCGACGAAGCGGACGCCCGCGTTCACGAAGAACGAGATGCGGGCCACCACGTCGCCCATCCGCTCCTGCGGCACCTGCCCGGAGTCGCGCACGGCGTCGAGGACGGCGACGGCCGTGCTCATCGCGTACGCGATCTCCTGGACGGGCGTCGCCCCGGCCTCCTGGAGGTGGTACGAGCAGATGTTGATCGGGTTCCACTTGGGGATGTGGCTGACGGCGTACGCGATCATGTCCGTGGTCAGGCGCAGGGACGGCACCGGCGGGAAGACGTGCGTCCCGCGGGAGAGGTACTCCTTGACGATGTCGTTCTGCGTCGTCCCCTGGAGTTGGGAGATGTCGGCACCCTGCTCCTCGGCGACCACCTGGTAGAGCGCCAGCAGCCACATGGCCGTGGCGTTGATGGTCATCGAGGTGTTCATCTGCTCCAGCGGGATGCCCTCGAACAGCCGCCGCATGTCACCCAGGTGGGAGACCGGGACCCCGACCCGGCCGACCTCGCCACGGGCGAGGATGTGGTCGGGGTCGTATCCGGTCTGCGTCGGCAGGTCGAACGCGACCGACAGACCGGTCTGTCCCTTGGCGAGGTTGCGCCGGTACAGCTCGTTGGACGCCTCGGCCGTGGAGTGCCCTGCGTAGGTCCGCATCAGCCACGGACGGTCCTTTTTCCTGTGTTCGCTCGCCTCCGGGCGCGCGCCCTTCGGCTCACTCACCCCGAGGGGTTCTGCTGGATCAGTCACGGACTGGCCTCACACGTTCCGGAAGAGGTTGATGCCGTCGATGTGCCGGGCCCGCTTCTCCTCGTCGCGCACGCCGAGTCCCTCCTCGGGGGCGAGCGCGAGGACGCCGACCTTGCCCTGGTGGAGGTTGCGGTGCACGTCGTAGGCGGCCTGCCCGGTCTCGTCCAGGCGGTACGTCTTCGACAGCGTCGGGTGGATCTTCCCCTTGGTGATCAGCCGGTTCGCCTCCCACGCCTCGCGGTAGTTCGCGAAGTGGGAGCCGACGATCCGCTTCAGCGACATCCACAGGTAGCGGTTGTCGTAGGAGTGGTCGTAGCCCGAGGTGGAGGCGCAGGTCACGATGGTGCCGCCCTTGCGGGTGACGTAGACGCTCGCGCCGAACGTCTCGCGGCCCGGGTGCTCGAAGACGATGTCCACGTCCTCGCCGCCGGTCAGCTCACGGATGCGCTTGCCGAAGCGCTTCCACTCCTTCGGGTCCTGGTGGTGCTCGTCCTTCCAGAACCGGTAGTCCTCGGCGTTCCGGTCGATGATCGCCTCCGCGCCCATCCGGCGGCAGATCTCCGCCTTCTGGTCGCTGGAGACCACGCAGATCGGGGTGGCGCCACCTGCCAGCGCGAACTGGGTCGCGTACGAGCCGAGGCCGCCGCTGGCGCCCCAGATCAGCACGTTGTCGCCCTGCTTCATGCCGGCGCCGTTGCGGGAGACGAGCTGTCGGTAGGCGGTGGAGTTGACCAGCCCGGGAGCCGCGGCCTCCTCCCAGCTCAGGTGGTCGGGCTTGGGCATGAGCTGGTTCGACTTGACCAGCGCGACCTCGGCGAGCCCGCCGAAGTTGGTCTCGAAGCCCCAGATGCGCTGCTCGGGGTCGAGCATCGTGTCGTTGTGCCCGTCCGCGCTCTCCAGCTCGACGGACAGGCAGTGCGCCACGACCTCGTCGCCCGGGCGCCAGGCGTTCACGCCCGGCCCGGTGCGCAGGACGACGCCCGCGAGGTCGGAGCCGATGACGTGGTACGGGAGGTCGTGCCGCTTGGTGAGCGGGGAGAGGCGGCCGTACCGCTCCAGGAACGCGAAGGTCGAGACGGGCTCGAAGATCGACGTCCACACGGAGTTGTAGTTGACCGAGGAGGCCATGACGGCCACCAGTGCCTCGCCCGGGCCCAGCTCGGGCACGGCGACGTCTTCGACGTGCAGCGACTTGCGCGGGTCCTTCTCCCGTGAGGGGAGGCCGTCGAACATCTCGGCCTCGTCCTTGTGCACGGTCACCGCGCGGTAGGACTCCGGGAGGGGGAGGTTCGCGAAGTCGTCTGCGGTCGTGTCCGACGCGAGGATCGCGTCGAGGATCTTGTTCACGGTAATGCCTCCGGCGAAGCGCTGATGAGGGAGAAACGCTTGAGGGGTCGTCGGTTGTGAGGCAGTGCCGTCGGTTCGGCTCAGTGGTGCGTGAGGGGCGGCGCCGGGTGGGGCGCCTTTTGAGGTTGCCTGTGACGCAGGCGTCCGGACGTACGCGGGGTAGAGCCGCTGGGACAGCGCCCGGACTACTTCACGGTATGACACCCAGTGCCAGCGCACAAGACACTGCGTGCCTTTTTCGTTCCGGCGGCACCCCCGCCCTGGTCACCGTCGGTTTTCCGGCCCGCAACCTTTTCCCGTCGCGGCAACCGGGTGCTCGGTGCGCTGGGCGGGGGCAACTTTTGTTCCGCCGCGACGGCGGCGCGCCAGGACGGCGGATTCCGGCGGTGCCCGTCGGGCCGGGGGCCCGGTGCGCTGGGCAGGGGCGGACCCTGCCGCGGGGGCCCGGCACCGCAGGTCCGGGGTGCGGGGTGCGGGCGCCTGCGACTGCACCCTTTTCCCGCCGCGATGGCGGCGCGCCACGACGGCGGATATCGGCGGTGCCGAACAGGCCGGACCCGGACAGGGATGAACGCGGCCACAACGCGTACCGGACCACAACGCGCGCCGGGTCACATGGCGCGGCCCGCGATGTGTCGGCGGCCCTGTGAGGCGTCAGCCGTGCTGGAGCGCCTGCTCGATCGTGCGCATGATCTCGCCGAGCGGCGCATCCGTGCGCGCGACAGTGACCAGCACCTCGTCCTCCCGCGACACCGTCGCGGTCGCGGACGCGGTGGCCGAGGACCCGTCCCCGGCGACGAGCCGGGACGCGCCGAGCCCCGTCCCGAACGTCTTGCGGACGATCGCGAAGGCGTGGTCCAACTGCGCCTCCACGTCCCCCACCGCACCCCCGCGCAGCCACCGCCGCAGCACATGATTGTGCGCGGTGACCACGGCGGACGCCGCGACCTCCGCGAGCAGCGGCTCGTCGAAGTCGCCGCCCCCGTCACGGTGCGCCGCCTCGTCGAAGTGCCCCAGCAGATAGCGGGTGAACAGCCGCTCGTACCGCGCGACGGAGGCGATCTCGCGCTCGCGCAGCGCGGGCACCTCGCGCGTCAGCTTGTACCGCTCCACGCTGCCCTTCGGCGAGGACGCGTACATCTTCATGACTTCCTTGATGCCGCGGCACACCGTGTCGAGCGGGTTCTCGTGCGCGGGCGCCGCCTCCAGCACGGCCTGGGCCCGTACGAGTGTGTCGTCGTGGTCCGGGAAGATCGCCTCTTCCTTGGAGCGGAAGTGCCGGAAGAACGTGCGCCGTGCCACACCGGCCTGCGCGGCGATCTCATCGACGGTCGTCGCTTCGTAACCCTTCGTCGCGAACAGCTCCATCGCCGCCGCCGCCAACTCACGGCGCATCTTCAGACGCTGGGACGACGCGGCATGCGAACGGGAAGGCTTCACGGGCTCCGACATGTGTGGAACGTTACATGCTGTGACGGACTCCAGGGACGGGCCGCCGTCGCCCGAGGGCTCCAGCAGCCCGCCCCACCGGGAGGCCCGCGTCACTGGCGCGCGTACTCGCGGAAGCCCCGCCCCGTCTTCCGGCCCAGACACCCCGCGGCCACGAGGTGCTCCAGCAGCGGCGCGGGCGCCAGCCCCGGGTCGCGGAACTCGCGGTGCAGCACCTGCTCGATGGCGAGGGACACGTCCAGCCCGACGACGTCGAGCAGTTCGAAGGGCCCCATGGGGTAGCCGCCGCCGAGCTTCATCGCGGCGTCGATGTCCTCCAGGCTGGCGTAGTGCTCCTGGACCATCTTCACGGCGTTGTTGAGGTACGGGAACAGCAGCGCGTTCACGATGAAGCCCGCGCGGTCGCCGCAGTCCACCGGGTGCTTGCGGACGGCCGCGCACACCTCGCGGACGGTGGCGTGCGCCTCGTCGCCGGTCAGCACCGTGCGCACGACCTCGACGAGCTTCATGGCGGGCGCCGGGTTGAAGAAGTGCATGCCGATGACGTCCTGCGGGCGCGAGGTCGCGCGGGCGCAGGCGACGACGGGGAGGGACGAGGTCGTGGTGGCCAGCACGGCGCCCGGCTTGCACACCTTGTCCAGGGTCGCGAAGAGCTGCCGCTTGACCTCCAGGTCCTCCGCGACCGCCTCGACGGCCAGATCCACCTCGGCCAGCGCCTCCAGGCTCCCGGCGGCCGTGATCCGGGCCAGCGCCGCGTCCCGGTCCTCCTGGCTCAGCCGCCCCTTCTTCACGGACCGGTCCAGGGAGGAGGCGACGCGCGCCTTCGCCTTCTCCGCCTTCGCCTCGCCGCGCGCCGCGAGGACGGTCGCGTAGCCCGCCTTCGCGAAGACCTCCGCGATGCCGCTGGCCATGGTGCCCGAGCCCGCGACGCCGACGGCGTGCACGGGGCGCGCGGAAGCGCCGGTGCCCGTCGCGTCGGGGCTCAGCGCGTCCGGGACCGTCACGGAGCTGCCGGGCGCCTCGTACGTGTAGAAGCCGCGCCCCGCCTTCCGCCCCGTCAGCCCGGCCTCGCTGAGCTGGCGCAGCACGGGCGCGGGCGCGTGCAGCCTGTCGTGGGACTCGGCGTACATCGCGTCCAGGACGGTGCGGGCCGTGTCCACGCCGATCAGGTCCAGCAGCGCGAGCGGGCCCATCGGCAGCCCGCAGCCCAGCTTCATCGCGGCGTCGATGTCCTCGCGGCTGGCGTAGCGCGACTCGTACATCGCCGCCGCCTGGTTGAGGTAGCCGAAGAGCAGCCCGTCGGCGACGAAGCCGGGGCGGTCGCCCACCGCGATGGGCTCCTTGCCCAGTTCCTGTGCGAGCGCCGTCACCGCCGCCACGGCTTCGGGCGAGGTCAGGACGGAGGAGACGACCTCGACGAGCTTCATGGCGGGCGCCGGGTTGAAGAAGTGCAGGCCCAGCACGCGCTCGGGGCGGTCGGAGTCGGCGGCCAGCCGCGTCACGGACAGCGCGTTGGTGCCGGTGGCGAGGATCGTGTCCGGCTTGACGACCGTGTCGAGGGTGGCGAAGACCTGGCACTTGGTGTCGTAGTCCTCGGGCACGACCTCGATCACGAGGTCTGCCTCGGCGGCGGCCTGGAGGTCGGGGAAGGTGCGGAAGCGCGCCAGCGCGTCCCGCCGCTCGGCCTCGGTCATCCGCTCGCGGCGCACGGCGCGGGCTGTGGAGGCTTCGAGCGCTGTGGCGGCGTTGCGCGCCGCCGCGTCGTCGGTGTCGATGCCGATGACCTCGCGGCCCGCGCGGGCCAGGATCTCGGAGATGCCGGTGCCCATGGTGCCGAGGCCGACGACAGCGATCGTGTTCAGGGACTTCAGGGGCGGACGGTCCATCACGGGACTCCAGGAAATTCGGTGACACAGGCCCCCGGAGGGGCGTGCAGATGAGGGTGGGACCGGGGCGCGGACACACGCGCGCGCCAGGCGTGGAACGCACGGCGCGGCACGCGGAAACACGCGTACGGCGAGGGAGTTGTGAGCCTGTGCTTTCCGGGGGAAGCTGCGTCCGACGGCGGCTGTGCCGCGTGGACGCCGACCCCGGCGGCGGGTCCTGTCCCGGGACCCGGCCGTACTCGACATACCGAACCGACTGCACTCTCGGCGGCTGCGTCACCAGGCCGCCTGAGCGGGGGTACCGCTCTGATGAGCACCGTAACTCGTGGGTAACCAATGCGCCAGGGGTATGGCACACCCAAGGCTGTGGCAGGGACCACGTGGGGAGGAAGGCGTAAGTGGGCGACCCATTCCGATCGTTGATCGATCGTTTACGAGGAGAGGCGGAGCCGGCCGAGTACGAGCGGCTGATCAAGCTCGCCAGGCAGAACACGCCCGAGGCCCGCGACCAGCTCGCCTCCGTGCTGACCGAGCCGGGGCGGCCCCTGTGGGCGCTGGAGTTCGCGGCCTTCGCGCTGGGCAGCGCGGGCGACGCGCGGGCCTTCGAGACGCTGATCTTCATGCTGAACTACCGCGACCCGGTCCGCTGCGCCACGGCCGCGCAGGCGCTGGCGCGGCTGCGCGACCCGCGCACAGCGCGCGCCGCCTCGGCCCTGGCGACGAACGAACTGCGGACCGCGTACGCCCTGCACGCGGTCCGCCTCCTCACCTCGCTCCGCGCCCCCGAATCCGTGCCCACCCTGATCTCCGTGCTCCAGCGGCTCCTGATGGGCCCGGTCCACTACTGGCCGATCGCGGAGGCGTGCGTGCAGGGGCTGGGCGCGCTGGGCGACCGCCGCGCCATCCCCGTCCTCGACGCGGCGGCCGAACACCACCGCCTCTCCCCGGCGGCGAAGGCGGCCCGCGCCCGCATACCCCCGCCGGTGCGGGGGCGGCGCTGAGGGGATCTTCGACGGGGCGCAGACGGGGGCGGTACGGGAGCGGTGCGGGGGCGTCAGAGTGGGCGCCCGTACCGGATCTCGGGCACCGGTGTGCCGTCCACCTCGTACGTGCTCTCGGCGCCGTCGGCCGTGAAGCCCGCCCGTTCGTAGAACCGGCGGGCACGCGCGTTGCCCGTCACGACCCAGAGCAGTATCCGACGGAATCCGCGCGCCCGGGCGCGCTCCAGCGCGGCGTCCATCAGCGCGCGCCCCGTGCCGGTGCCGATCAGCTCCGGCCGTACGTAGACCGCGTACAGCTCGGCGGCGTCGTCGGCGGCGGTGCTGCCCGCGCCGGCCCCCTGCCGGTACGGGCCGACCGCGGCCCAGCCCGTGACGGTGCCCGCCGCGTCCTCCCCGACGAGGTTGCTGACCCGGCCGAGCGTGGCCGCGAAGATCTCCCGCCGCCGCACGGCGCTCTCCTCGGCCGACATCGCGTCCAGATACCCCTGGGGCATCAGCCCGGCGTACGCGTGCTGCCAGCCGCGCACGGTCAGTTCCGCGACCGCCGCGCTGTCGTCCGCCCTCATCTCCCGTACGCGCACGAGCGGATGATGGCAGAGCGCCGCGCCCAGGGCCCTGCCCTTGTCAGCCGTCCTCGCGCGGTGGGCTGTCGTCGTTGCCGCGGCGCACGACGCGCAGCGGGCGTCCGGGGCGCCAGGTCTCCAGCACCATGTCGGAGCCCTCGACGTATGTGCGCACGACCTCCGTCAGCTCGGTCCTGAAGAGGTGGAACACCTCCGGGACCTCGCCCTCGGGAGCCGCCTCGGCGAAGCCGGCGAGCACTTCGGGGTCCGTCACCTCAATGGCGCGCCCCGAGATCCGTACGTCGCCGCCGTGCGCCACCGTCACCATCTCCGTGCCGCTGCCAGGGTTGACGTGCAGCGAGAAGCGCGGGTCGCGTCGCAGGTCCAGGGCCTTGCGGGAGTTCGGCATCATGCCGAGCCACAGTTCGCCGCGGCTGAAGTCGGCCTCGATGCCGCTCAGTCTCGGAGACCCGTCGGCGCGCAGCGTGGCGAGTACGTGGTGCTTGTACGGAGCGAAGCGCTTCACGGCGGTCTCGGCGAGGCCGGGTTCGGCGGCGGCGAACGCGGCCCAGTTGCAGGGGTCGTAGGTCATGCGGTCATGCTGGCGCGGATACCCGACATCTTCTGTCCGGATTGTGCGCGTGCCGGAGGTGGATCACCCCGCACGGCGGGTAGGACGCCGGACAGGGCCCTGTTGTCCATCGAGCAAGGTTGTCCATCGAGCAAGCTCGGCAGACCGGCAGGAGCGTGATCACCATGGCTTCCGCGGCCACCATGGCCACCACGGAATCCGACAGCGGCCATACGGCGCTCGCCCCGCGCGAGTACACGAGGCCACACATCCAGCGGCTGCCTCTCGCGCAGGCCGACGTCGACACCGCGCGCACCTTCACCCGTCAGTGTCTGGAGGGCTGGCAGTTCGAAGATCCGGGGTTCGCCTCGGACGTGACGCTCGTCGTCAGCGAACTCGTCGGCAACGCCGTTCAGCACGCCATCGCGCCCGAGGAACTCCGGCTGATCCGGCACCCGGGGGGCGTACTGGTCGAGGTCGACGACATCGGCCCCGGCCGTCCGGTGCCCCTGCCCCCGAGCGTCGAACGCGGCCATGGGCGCGGCCTCGCCATCGTCGACGCGCTCGCCTGCCGCTGGACGGTGCGGGAGCGGGGGAGCGGGCGCAAGACGGTGCGCGCCGTCATGGGGTACCCGGGCGCGGCTGCTGTCTGACGTCCGACGCCGACGCCCACGCGGAGGCCGCCCGGCGGCTCGCCCGGCCGCCGACCCGGCGCGGGCCGGACGGGGGGGCTGGCCGGGGGCTGAACGGGGCCCGCACACGGGCCGGGCGGGTCAGCCCGTACGGCCGCCGTCGAGCGCCGGGCGGACGGCGCCGTTGTCGCCCTGCCCGCAGCGGTCGCCGGTGACCTCGGCCTCGGCCTCGGTCAGGCGCCGCAGCGACGCCTTCACCCGCTCCAGCGCGGCGATGCGCGCCTCCACGTGGCGCAGGCGCTCCTCGATGAGCGCGGCGACGTGTCCGCAGGTGACGTGTCCCGCGTCGCGGAGGGACAGGACGCGGCCGACCTCGGCGAGCGTCAGACCCGCCGTCTGCGCCGCGCGGATGAGCGCGAGGCGTTCGGCGGCGTCCGGGGGATAGTCGCGGTATCCGGATGGTGTGCGGGGAGGCGCGGGAAGGAGTCCCGCTTGCTCGTAGCACCGGATGGTCTTCGTGCTGACCCCGGCCGCGTGAGCGAGAGCACCGATGCGCATGCCCCCAGACTATGCCCCGGGCCTCTCCCCGCCCCGGCCTTCACCGCGGCCCTCGCCACCGCTCACGAGCGCGAACGCCTCGACCTCCAGCAGGAGATCGGGCCGGAAGAGCGCGGCCACCTGGACGGCGGTGCTGGCCGGGGGCCGTGCGGTGTCGATGTGCGCGTCGCGGGCCTCCCTGATCGCCGGGAGGATGCCGACGTCGGTCGTGTAGAAGGTCAGCTTCACCACGTCCTCGAAGGTGGCGCCCGCCTCGGCGAGGCAGCGGCGCAGGTTCTCGAAGACCTGACGGGCCTGGGCCGCCGGATCGCCAGGGCCGACGAGTTCGCCGTTCCCGTCGAGGGCGACCTGCCCGGAGACGGCGACGAAGCGGCCCTCGCCCCAGACGACATGGCTGTATCCGTTGCCCGGTGCGACGCCGGACGGTGCGGTGATGTGGGTGAGTGAGGACATGCGGCAGATGATCACCCGCGCGGTATCGGACCGGCCACCGGATTTACGGGGCGCCCGGGGAGTGTGGGGCGTCCGTCGGAGCAGGGTCAGAGCAGGGTGAGCTGCGTGCAGTGCGGGGAGTCCGGCTCCTGGGGATCCTCCGGGCTGACCGAGATCCGCCGGGCCGCTCCGGGCGCCGAGGGCCCGATGCCGTACTCGGCCGCCAGCTCGTGGACCTGGCGCGTGATGCGGCGCTGGTACCACTTGGGAGCGTAGGCGCCGTCCGCGTACAGCGCCTCGTAGTGCCGCACGAGATGCGGGTGGTGCAGGCCGAGCCAGCTCATGTACCACTCGCGGGCGCCGGGCCGCAGATGGAGCGCCAGCGGCGTGACGGACGTCGCGCCCGCGGCGGCCACGGCCCGCACGGTGGCGCGCAACTGCGCGGGCGAGTCGCCGAGGAAAGGGATGACCGGGGCCATCAGGACCCCGCAGGGTATGCCGTGCTGGCTGAGCGTGCGCACGACGTCCAGGCGCCGCTCGGGCGCTGGCGTGCCCGGCTCGACGGTGCGCCACAGCTCCTCGTCCGTGAAGCCGACGGAGACGGAGACGCCGACGTCCGAGATCGCGGCGGCCGAGCGCAGCAGATCGAGGTCGCGGAGGATCAGCGTGCCCTTGGTGAGGATCGAGAAGGGGTTCGCGTAGTCGCGCAGCGCCGTGAGGATGCCGGGCATCAGGCGGTAGCGGCCCTCGGCGCGCTGATAGCAGTCGACGTTGGTGCCCATGGCGATGTGCTCGCCGAGCCAGCGGCGGGAGCCCAGCTCGCGGCGGAGCAGCTCGGGCGCGTTGACCTTGACGACGATCTGGGAGTCGAAGTCCTGGCCCGTGTCGAGGTCGAGATAGCGGTGGGTGCCGCGCGCGAAGCAGTACACGCAGGCGTGGGTGCAGCCGCGGTACGGGTTCACCGTCCATTCGAACGGCATCCGCGAGGCTCCGGGCACCCGGTTCACGAGTGAGCGGGCCCGGATCTCGTGGAAGGTGATGCCCCGGAACTCCGGGGTGTCGAACGTACGGGTCACGGCATCGGTACCGAAGAGCACGGGGTCGGCCGCCGCTCCGTCGCCGTTCAGATTCTCCCAGCGCATGGAGCCTCCTCCTACCGGTGCCACGTTCTCGTACCCGAATAGAACACCTGTTCCCTTCGAGTCTGTCAACCCGGATTTGGGCGGCGGACCCGGGGGTGATTGGCTTGCCGCCAGGGGCCGTGGTGACCACCAGTGAGCCCCTTCAGGTGGCTACGACAGGAGGACTGATGGCGCAGGTCGAGGCGACCACGCAGCGTGAGATCGCCGCCAAGCCGGACGACGTGTTCGACGCGCTCGCCGACTACAGCGGGACCCGGCCCAAGCTGCTGCCGGAGCACTTCAGCGAGTACGAGGTGCGCGAGGGCGGCGACGGGGACGGCACCGTCGTGCACTGGAAGCTCCAGGCCACGAGCAAGCGGGTGCGCGACTGCCTGCTGGACGTCACCGAGCCGACCGACGGCGAGCTGGTCGAGAAGGACCGCAACTCCTCCATGGTCACCACCTGGAAGGTCACCCCCGGCACCGCCGAGGGCACCTCGCGCGTCACGGTGACGACGGTGTGGAACGGCGCGGGCGGCATCGGCGGCTTCTTCGAGAAGACCTTCGCGCCCAAGGGGCTCGCCCGGATCTACGACGAGCTGCTCGGCAAGCTCGCCGCAGAGACGGAGAAGTGACGCGGAGCGTTCACGTCCCCCGGCGCCCGGCGGGCCCCTGAGCCTCCGGGCGCCGGGTGGTCGGCTGTGCGCTCTGCGGTGCGATCGGTGGCGGACGCCCCCGGGATTCCCCGTTGCCCCGCACCGCGCCCCCGCGCCGCCGTACCGTGGACGCGGAGCCACGGGAAGGGAGAACGGTCCCCATGGAGCGAGCGGGAGAGACCGCGGAGGGGGCGCGACCCCTCCCGCTGGGACGCCTTCCGCTCGCGGTGGTCGTCGTCGACGGCGAGGGACTCGTCTCGCACTGGAGCACAGGCGCGCGCAAGCTCTTCGGGTACGCGCGCGAGGAAGCCGTCGGCGCGCTCGCGGTCGAACTCATGCCGATAGCCGGGGCCTTCGGCAACGTCGCGGGCTGGCGTGGCGACGAGGGGCTGACCGGCGGGTTCGACCACCCGGGGCACTCCGTGCGGAGCGAGGAGCGGGGCTGCGGGAGGACGGCGTACGCGACGGCCGGACGCGCCCGTACGGCCGATCCTGGCAGCGGCTCAGGGGACGTCGTCTGGTGGGCGTACCCCCTCGTGGGGCCCGACCCGGGGCGGCTGCTGGTGCTCGCCGCCGACGCGTCCCGTGTCCAGGCGGCCGACGAGGCCGAACACCACCGCGTCGCGCCCGGATTCGCCCTGCACACGGAGTTCCCCGGCTCCGACGAGCTGGCCGGCAGGCTCCCCGAGATCCTGCCGAGCATGAGCCCCCAGGAGAGCGCGCGGATCGTCTCGCAGGTCCTCGAACTCGGCTATCCCGTGCTGGAGATCAGTCAGCACGAGAGGGTCCCCGTCACTCCCGACTGGGGCGTGCCCCGGCGGGTGGAGCGGCGCACGCGGCTGCTGCGCGCCGTCGAGGAGGCGGCCCCCGAGGACGCCGAGTCGGCTGCGCGCGAGCTGGAGTCGGACCTGGAGTACGCGGCCGTACGGGAGCGCCTGGAGTTCCTCAACGAGGTCAGCGGACGCATCGGTTCCTCGCTCGACCTCGCCCGCACGATCCAGGAGGTCAGCGAGGCCGTCGTGCCCCGCTTCACCGACGTGGCCGGGACCTATCTGCGGGAGCAGGTCGTCGCGGGGGAGGGGTTCCCCGAGGGGGCGCCGGACGCGACGACGATGTGGCACCGGGTCGCCGTCGAGCACAACGACGAGCCGGGGCGCTGGGACGACGTGGTGCCGGTGGGCGAGTCGATGCCCTTCCCCGTGCACACGCCGTTCTTCCAGTGCATGACCACGGGCGAGCCCGTGCTGGTGCCGCGGATCAGCGAGGAGATGGGGCACGCCATCGCGGCGCAGTTCGAGAAGCGGGACATCAGCCCGCTGATCAACAACCGCTCCATGCTCGTGGTGCCGCTCAAGGCGCGCCATGTGGTGCTGGGCTTCATGATCCTGCTGCGGCACCGCTCGCGCGCCGAGTTCAACGACATGGACCGGGTGACGGGCGCCGAGCTGGCGGCGCGTGCGGGGCTCGTCCTGGACAACGCGCGGATGTACGCGTATCAGGAGAACGTCGCGGAGACGCTCCAGGACAGCATGCTGCCCCGCGTCCAGCCGCGCACGGCGGGCTGCGACACGGCCACCCGCTATCTCCCGGGCACCCGGCTGGGCCGCGTCGGCGGCGACTGGTTCGACACCATCAAGCTCCCCGGCTCGCGCACGGCCCTGGTCGTGGGCGACGTGATGGGGCACGGGCTCAACTCGGCGGCGATGATGGGCCAGTTGCGTACGGCCGTACAGACCCTCGCGGCCCTCGATCTGCCGCCCGCGCGGCTGCTGCGCAAGCTGGACGACCTCGCGCAGCGGCTGGGCGACAACTATCTGGCCACCTGTCTCTACGCCGTCTACGACCCGATCAGGGCCGAACTCCAGATGGCCAACGCCGGTCACATCCCGCCCGTTCTCGTGCGCGCGGCCGACGGGAACAGCCAACTGCTGGAGCTGCCGACCGGCGCGCCCATCGGGGTCGGCGAGGTGCCCTTCGAGACGGTGACGCTGGACGTCGCGCCCGGTGACCGGCTGGTGCTGTGCACGGACGGGCTCGTGGAGGTGCGCGGCGAGGACATCGGCGAGGGGCTCGCCGCGCTGTGCGAGTCGGCCGCGCACCCCGCCGCCTCCATGGACGACGCCTGCGACACGATCATCCGCGAGCTGGCCCGCACCACCACGGCGGGCCGCGCGGGCCGCAAGGACGACGTGGCCCTGCTGATGGCCCGCCTCAACGGCATCGGGCCCGAGGACGTGGCGGGCTGGAAGCTGCCCGCCGAGCCCCGGCAGGTGGCGCGGGCGCGGCGGCTGGCGCGGGAACGGCTGGTGCGCTGGGGGCTGGCGGAACTGGACGGCGGCGCGGTCGGCACGGTGGGGGACGCCGTCGAACTGCTGGTGAGCGAGGTCGTCACCAACGCCGTGCGGCACGCGCGGGGCGAGCGGTTCGAACTCCGCCTGGTGCGCACCGACGTCCTGCTGTGCGAGGTGTCCGACGAGGATCCGGCGCTCCCGGTGCTCGTGGAGGCGGCGGAGGACGACCTGTACGGGCGCGGGCTGCGCGTCGTGAGCCGTCTGGCGCGCGAGTGGGGAACGAGCCGTTCCGTGCGCGGCAAGACCGTGTGGTTCGAGCTGTCGCTGCCCGGACGCTGAGGCGGCCCTGAGCGCCGGGCGGCGCGCGCGTCGCCGTCCGGGCGCGTGCGTCGGGAAGGGGCTACGGGAAGGGGCTCCGGCGGGGGTTGACGGGGCCCGCTGTGTTCTCGAATGTTCAACCAACACAGGCTCGTTTTCCCACGCGCGCTCAGGGGGCAGGGATGAACGCACTGACGGAGTACGCCGACGCCTGGGACGGTTTCTGGCGGGACGCGCCGCCCGGCGAGGGGGCCGTCCTCTGGGACGCGGCACCCGAAGAGGTCGCGGCCCTGCACCTGCCCCTGCTGCTCTCGCACACCCCGGGCACGCTGCCCCTGGTCGACGTCGGCTGCGGCAACGGCACCCAGACCCGCTTCCTGGCGCGGCACTACGCGCGCGTGATCGGCGTGGACCTGTCGGGAACGGCGGTGGAGCGGGCGCGCGGGGAGACGGAGGGAACGGGGGAAGGGACCTCCCAGGGGACGGCGGTCTCCCGGGGGACGGTGGAGTTCCGGCGGCTGGACGCCGCCGACCCGGCACAGGTGGGCAAGCTGGGCGAGGAGCTGGGGGACGCCGACGTCTATCTGCGGGGCGTGCTCCACCAGTGCGGGCCCGACGACCGCGCCCGCATCGCCGCGTCCGTCGCCACGCTCGTCGGACGCCACGGGCGCGCCCTGGTCGTGGAACCCGCCAGGGCGGCGAAGGACGTCCTGCTGCGCCTGATGCGGCGCGAGGAGGGGCCGCCGCCCGCGCTCGCCGCCGTCTTCTCGCACGGCATCGCGCCCGTCGGGATGGACGACGGCTCGGTGCCGGGACTGTTCCGCGCCGGAGGCCTGCGGGTGTTCGCCAGCGGGTCGCTGCCGCTCGTCCTGACGGTCCCGGGAGCCGACGGATCACCGGTCGCGCTGCCCGCCAACTGGCTGGTCGTTGGGCGGAACGGATGACGTGAAGAGGTCCATACCTCTGTAGTTATCCACAGGGCTGTCGTGGTCTGTGCCGACCGCGTAACGTTTCCGGGCATGAAGATCCTCATCAGCGCCGACATGGAGGGCGCCACAGGTGTGACCTGGCCTGCGGACGTGCTCCCCGGCACCCCGCAGTGGGAGCGCTGCCGCTCGATGTTCACCTCGGACGTGAGCGCGGCGGTGGCCGGTTTCTTCGACGCGGGCGCGGACGAGGTCCTCATCAACGAAGCGCACTGGAGCATGCGGAATCTGCTGCTGGAGCGCTTGGACGACAGGGCCCAGATGCTCACCGGCAGGCACAAGTCGCTCAGCATGGTCGAGGGCGTCCAGCACGGTGACGTGGACGGCGTAGCGTTCGTCGGCTATCACACCGGCGCGGGCGACGAGGGCGTGCTCGCCCACACCTATCTCGCCAATTCGCTCACCGGCGTCTGGGTGGACGGCGTGCGCGCCAGCGAGGGCCTGCTCAATTCCCTCGTCGTCGCGGAGTACGGAGTGCCGGTCATCCTCGTCACCGGGGACGACCGCACCGTCGAGGACGCCAAGGGCTATGCCCCGGAAGCCCTCGGCGTCGCCGTGAAGGACTACGTCTCGCGGTACGCCGCGGTGTGCCGCACCCCGGGAAGAACCGCGGCCGACATCAGGGAAGCGGCGGCCAAGGCGCTGGCGCTGGCGGGCCGTACCACCCCGGCAGCCCCGCAGGAGCGCACCGTGGAGATGGAGTTCGACGCCGAGCACCTGGCCGGGGCCGCCACCGTGGTCCCCGGAGTGGAAAGGGCGGGGGAGCGCCGCGTGGCGTACACCTCGCCGGACATGTACGAGGGGATTCGCTGCTTCAAGGCTGTCACCACAGTCGTGTCGTCAGCGGTGGAGGAACAGTATGGCTGAGTGGGCCGGAAGCGCCGGAGGAGCGGCCAGGGCCGCGCGGGCAGCGGACGGGACGGAGGGCGCGGAGGAAGGGGAACACCTCGCGCACGCCGGTCCCGCCGTGCCCGTAGGGCACGTGGACCAGCGTGCGCTGGACGAGGTGGTCACCTACACCTCCGAGCTGATCCGTATCGACACCACCAACTACGGCGGCGGCCGGGGAGCCGAGCGCCCCGCCGCCGAGTACGTCGCCGAGCGGCTCGTGGAGGCGGGTCTCCAGCCGACCCTCCTGGAGAAGGCACCCGGCCGCACGAACGTCGTCGCCCGCGTCGAGGGCACCGACCCGACGGCGGACGCGCTCCTCGTCCACGGCCACCTCGATGTCGTGCCCGCCGAACCCGCCGACTGGACCGTGCACCCCTTCTCCGGTGAGATCCGGGACGGCGTGGTATGGGGCCGCGGCGCCATCGACATGAAGAACATGGACGCGATGGTGCTCTCCGTCGTCCGGGCCTGGGCGCGGGCCGGGGTGCGCCCCCGGCGCGACATCGTCCTCGCCTTTACCGCTGACGAGGAGGACAGCGCCGATTTCGGCTCGGGCTATCTCACCGACCAGCACAGCGCCCTCTTCGAAGGGTGCACGGAAGGCATCAGCGAGTCCGGCGCCTTCACCTTCCACGCGGGGGAGGGGATGCGGCTGTATCCCGTCGCTGCCGGAGAGCGCGGCACCGCCTGGCTGCGGCTCACCGCCAAGGGCAGGGCGGGGCACGGCTCGAAGGTGAACCGGGCCAACGCCATCAGCAGGCTCGCCGCCGCCGTCACCCGCATCGGCGAGCACGAGTGGCCCGTGCGGCTCACCCCCACCGTGCGCGCGGCACTGACGGAGCTGGCGCGGCTCAACGGGCTGGGGGTGCCAGAGCTGGACGCGCCCGGCTTCGATGTCGACGCACTGCTCGCCCGCCTGGGCCCGGCCGCCGCCCTGGTCGAGCCCACGGTGCGCAACAGCGCCAACCCGACCATGGTCGAGGCGGGTTACAAGGTCAACGTCATCCCGGGCAGTGCCACCGCCTATGTGGACGGGCGGATGCTTCCGGGCGGCGAGGAGGAGTTCCAGGAGACCCTGGACCGGCTCACGGGGCCCGATGTCTCGTGGGAGTTCCACCACCGGGAGGTCCCCCTCCAGGCGCCCGTGGACGCCCCCTCGTTCGCCGCGATGAAGGAGGCGCTGGAGCACTTCGACCCGGACGCGCACGTCGTGCCGTACTGCATGTCGGGCGGCACCGACGCCAAGCAGTTCTCCCGGCTGGGCATCGCGGGGTACGGCTTCTCGCCGCTGCGGCTGCCGGAGGGCTTCGACTATCAGGCGCTCTTCCACGGAGTCGACGAGCGGGTGCCGGTGGACGCGCTCCACTTCGGAGTACGCGTCCTCGACCGCACACTGCTCGCGCTCTAGCTCTTGCTCTTCCAGGAGGCTGACACCCCATGGCGACCATCCAGGCCCCCTTCGGCAGCTGGCCGTCACCCATCGACGCGCGGCTCGTCGCCGCGCACGACGGGCGGCCCGAGTATCTGGGTTCCGTCGGCGAGGAGGTGTGGTGGACCGAGCCCCGCCCCGAGGAGGGCGGCCGAAGGGCCCTGGTCCGGCTCGCCCCCTACGGTCAGGGCGAGCCCGCCTCGGTCCTGCCCGCGCCGTGGAACGTCCGCAACCGCGTCATCGAGTACGGCGGCCAGCCCTGGGCGGGCGCTCCCCGCGCCGACGGCGGGCCCCTCGTCGTCTTCACCCACTTCGGTGATCAGCGCCTCTACGCCTACGAGCCCGACGCCCCCGGCGCGGCCCCCGTGCCGCTCACCCCGCTCTCGGCCGTGGTGGAGGACGGACTGCGCTGGTGCGATCCCGTCGTGCTGCCCGAGCGGGGCGAAGTGTGGTGCGTCATGGAGGAGTTCACGGGACCGGGCCCCACTGAGCTGCGGCGCGCCCTCGTGGCCGTGCCTCTGGACGGATCGGCGGCGGACGACCGCTCGCGCGTCCGCGAACTGCACGGGGACGGCAGCCGCTTCGTGACAGGGCCTCGCCTGTCGCCCGACGGGCGGCACGTCGCCTGGATCGCCTGGGACCACCCGGCGATGCCCTGGGACGGCACCGAGGTCAAGGCGGCGCTGGTGACCGAGGCGGGCGAGTTCACCGGGGTGTGCACCGTCGCGGGAGGACCCGAGGAGTCGGTGCCGCAGATCGAGTGGGCGGCCGACGGCGCGCTGCTCTACGCCTCGGACGCGAGCGGCTGGTGGAACCTCCGGCGCCTGGAGCCCGACGCGTGGCAGCGCGGGCCCGCCTCGGGGACGGCACTGTGCCCGAGGGAGGAGGAGTTCGCCGCGGGGCTGTGGCGGATAGGCCAGAAGTGGTTCCAGCCGCTGCCGAGCGGACTCATCGCCACCCTGCACGGCCGCGGCTCCATGACGCTCGGCATCCTGGACCCCGAGACGGGCGATCTCGTGGACGCGCCGGGCCCCTGGACCGAGTGGGGGCCGACGCTGGCCGTCACCGGCACCCGCGTCACCGGCGTCGCCGCCAGCCCCCGCACGGCGTACGAGATCGTCGAACTCGACACCTGCACGGGCCACAGCCTCGTCGTCGCCTCCCGGCACGAGGACGCGATCGATCCGGCCTACTACCCCGAACCGCTCATCCGCACCTTCGCCGGCCCCGAAGGGCGCGACATCCACGCCCACCTCTATCCGCCCCACCACCCCGAGCGCACGGCGGCCGAGGGCGAGCTTCCGCCGTACGTGGTCTGGGCGCACGGCGGCCCGACGAGCCGCGCCCCCCTCGTCCTCGATCTGGAGATCGCCTATTTCACCTCGCGCGGCATCGGCGTCGCCGAGGTCAACTACGGCGGCTCGACGGGCTACGGCAGGGAGTACCGCAACAGACTGCGCGAGCAGTGGGGCGTGGTGGATGTCGAGGACTGCGCCGCCGTCGCCCGCACCCTGGCCGAGGAGGGCACCGCCGACCCCCGGCGGCTCGCCATCCGCGGCGGCAGCGCGGGCGGCTGGACCAGCGCCGCATCCCTGACCTCCCCGGCCGCCGCCGGGCTCTACGCCTGCGGCACCATCACGTACCCCATCCTCGATCTGGCGGGCTGGGCCACCGGCGAGACCCACGACTTCGAGTCGCGGTACCTGGAGTCGCTGGTGGGCCCCCTCGCCGACTACCCGGGGCGGTACCGCGAGCGCTCGCCGATCAACCACGCCCAGCGCATCTCCGCGCCCTTCCTGCTGCTCCAGGGCCTGGAGGACGTGATCTGCCCGCCCGTCCAGTGCGAGCGGTTCCTGGAGAAGGTGGACGGGCGCGCCGTCCGGCACGCCTACATCGCCTTCGAGGGCGAGGGGCACGGGTTCCGGCGCGCGGAGACCATCGTGCGCGCAGTCGAGGCCGAACTCTCCCTGTACGCGCAGACCTTCGGGATCCCCCGCGAGGACGTGCCCATGGTGGAGCTGAGCAAATGACCGTCACCCTCGGCTCCCTCGCCAGGCCGCGCAGGCTGCGCCCCGGCGATCGCGTGGCCCTCGTCGCGCCCAGCGGGCCCGTGCCCCGCGAGCGGCTGGAGGCGGGCGTGGAACTGCTCACCGAGTGGGGCCTGGAGCCGGTCGTCATGCCCCATGTGCGCGACAGGCACCCGGAGTGCGACTATCTCGCGGGCACGGACGCCGACCGCGCCCGCGACGTCCAGGACGCCTGGTGCGATCCCTCGCTGACCGCCGTCCTGGCGGCCCGCGGCGGCTACGGCACCCAGCGCGTCCTCGATCTGCTGGACTGGGAGGCGCTGCGCGCCGCGGGGCCCAAGCTGTTCGTCGGGTACAGCGATCTGACCGTCCTGCACGAGGCCCTGGCCCTGCGCCTGGGCCTGGCCTCCCTCCACGCGCCCATGACGGCCACCGCCTCCTTCCTCAAGGACCAGGCCACCCAGGACCATCTGCGGCGCACCCTCTTCGAGCCGGAGACGATGCGCGAGGTGGGCCCCGGACCCGCCACCCGCACCCTGGTCCCGGGCCGGGCGCGCGGCATCACCCTCGGGGGCAACCTCTCCCTGCTCGCCGCCGAGCGCGGCACGCCGAACGCGCGCCCGTCGGCCGCCGGAGGGATCGTGCTCCTGGAGGACGTGGACCAGCCCCCGTACAGCCTGGACCGGATGCTGACGCAACTGCTGCGCTCGGGCTGGCTGGAAGGCGTCGCGGGCATCGCGCTCGGCTCCTGGACCGGGTGCGGGCCGCCGGAGGAGGTGCGCGCGGTGCTGCGGGAGCGGCTGGCGCCGCTGGGCGTCCCCGTCGTGGAGGAGCTGGGCTTCGGCCACGGCCCCTCCACCCTGTCGCTGCCGCTGGGCGTCCCCGCCGTCCTGGACGCCGATGCCCGCACTCTGACGTACGACGCGCCGGGCCTGCTGTGACCGGACCCGTGATTCCGCCGCTGCCGCCGGGCGAGCCCGAGCCCACCGTCGCGGACCCGCACGCCCTCCTGTCCGGCTATCTCGACTACCACCGTGCCGCGCTGCTGCGGAAGCTCGACGGACTGTCCGAGGACGAGCTGCGCGGCAGCCGCCTGCCGTCCGGGTGGGCGCCGCTGGAACTGCTGCGGCACCTCACCTACGTCGAACGCCGCTGGCTGTCCTGGGGGTTCGCGGCGGAGCCCGTGCCGGACCCGTGGGGCGATCACGCGGGCGGGGAAGCGGACGGGCGGTGGTACGTCCCGGAGGGGACGGCCACCGAGGAGGTGTTCACCGCCTTCCACGAGCAGTGCGCGCGCTCGCGGAGCGTGGTGGCGGGGGTGCCGCTGGGCACGCGTGCGCGGACCGGGGGCCGTTTCCCCGACGGGGAACGGGCGCCGTCGCTGGCCTGGATCCTCTTCCACCTGCTCCAGGAGTACGGGCGCCACCTCGGCCATCTCGACGTCGCGCGGGAGCTGGCCGACGGCAGCACGGGGGAGTGACGCGGCGGCGTCGGTCCGGAGGGGGCGGGCGGGGAACCGGGTCAGAGCCCGGCCACGTCCGCCAGGATCCGGGCCTGGCGCATCATGCGGACGCTGCCGGAGAGGTCGTCGTCCTCGTCCACGGACCACAGGACGTACTCGACGTGCCGGGCCACCGTCCACGCCCGTACGCGGTCCACGTCCAGACCCAGTTCGTCGGCGATCAGCGCGGTGCGGCGGGCCAGCACCCGGTGCGGCTCTGCGTGCGCGAACGGGTCGTCGACCTGTTCCAGCAGCGGCCACGGGTCGAAGGCCGGATCGCCCCTCATCGGCTTGGTGTCGATGGCCAGCCACGGGCTGCGGCGGGCCGCGAGGAGATTGCCGGGGTTGAAGTCGCCGTGCACGATCACCTCGCGGCCCGCCGTCGCGGGCAGTTCCCGCAGCAGCCCGGCCGCCGTCGTGAACAGCCCGCTGTCCAGTTCGGCGGGCCACACGCGCCGCGCCGCGCGCTCCTCGGCCAGTCCGGCCCACTCGGCCGCCACGTCGGCCACGCGCTTCATGCGGGACACGGGCCCGGACGCGGCCCCGGGCGCGACGGCCTCCCACAGCTCGCGCAGCACGGCGGCGGCCTGGCGCAGCCGGTCCTCGGCGGGCAGATGCCCGCTCCGGCCCAGCTCCGTGCCCGGCTCGCACCGCTCCAGCAGCAGCGCGTAGTGCTCGGCGTCCGCCGCGTACACCCGCACGGCGCCCCGCCCGTCCCACAGCCGCAGCGCCTCGCCCTCGTGCTCGGCCTCGGGGTGCGGCCACGTCACCTTGAGGACGGCGCTGCCGCCGTCCGCCGTGCGCGCGGGCGCGGCCCAGGAGCAGCTGCCCCCGTGGAACGGCGCGTCCAGCTCCACTTCCCACCGCAGCGCCAGCTCACGGATGAGCCCCGGCAGCCGGGCCAGCCACTCCCGGCCGCTCGCGTGGCGCCGCATCGTCGTCACGACGGGGAGGGAGTCGGGGATCAGCGGTGCGGTGGCCCAGGACGGCGGCACGGGCGGGCGCTCCTCTTTGGCGACGGGTGGCGGGCGGCGGGCGACGGGGACAGCGGGGCTCTGTGAGGTCCGCGAGGGCTGTGGGGCCGACGGGAGACCACGAGGGGTGAGGAACTGCCGTTGATTGAGTGTGCATAAGTGTGCATGGCCTTCCTTTAGTTGCGCTATGGTCTTCGTGTGAATCTGACTGAGTGGGCACGGGCCCAAGGGGTGAGTCCCCATACCGCGTATCGCTGGTTCAAGAACGGGACGCTTCCTGTGCCCGCTCAGCGTGTGGGACCGCGCACGATCCTGGTGAACATCGCCGCCGCGGTCCCGGAGGCGGCCGGGGGCTTGGGCCTGTATGCCCGGGTCTCCTCCCGCGACCAGAAGGCGGACCTGGAACGTCAGGTCGCCCGGCTGTCGCAGTGGGCTGCCAAGGCCGGTCACCGCGTGGTCCGTGTGGAGACGGAGATCGCCTCCGGGGTGAACGGCGCCCGGCCGAAGGCGAAGCGGCTGCTGGCCGACCCGACAGTGGCCACGGTCGTGGTCGAGCACAAAGACCGCCTCGGGCGGATGAACGTCGAACTCGTCGAGGCCGCGCTGTCCGCGCACGCGCGTCGCCTAGTCGTCCTGGACGACGGCGAGGTGGAAGACGAGGTGGAAGACGACCTGGTGCGCGATGTGGTGGAGGTGCTGACGTCCTTCTGCGCCCGCCTGTACGGGCGGCGCTCGGCGAAGAACCGTGCCAGGAAGGCGCTGGAGGCCGCGCAGCGTGGCTGACCACCAGCGCAGGACGCTGCGGCAGATCGCCCGTCCGTTCGTGGCCGAGGGACCGTCCGGCGTCAGCATCCGCGACCGCCTCAAGGGCCTGACCGGTGAGGATGTGAAGGTCTTGCGTGCCGTGGGCGGGCACATGGGGCGTCTCGCCTGCGCTGATCTGGCCCGCAGGTGCCGTGACGGCCTGGACCACTCCACCGACACCTGGGCCGGGCGGAAGCGGGACCTGACTGCCCTCTCCTCGTCCCGGTGGGCCGGGTCGGTCACCTCCAGCACCCACGACCAGTGGGGCCTTTCACGCCGCGCCCAGCACCAGCACCTCCAGTCCCTGGACGCCGGTATCCGCATGATCCGGCACCGGCTCTCCCTGCCGGTCGGGGAGAAGGGCAGCCGGGGCAAGCCCGGCGGCTACCGGTCGAAGCACGAATGGTTCGTCAAGACGCGCCGCCTGACGATCCTCGAAGGCCGCTACGAGCGAGTGCGCGCCGAGCGGGAGGCGGGACAGGTCTCCGTGGTGCGCGGTGGCCGCCGTCTGCTCCACCAGCGCCACAACCTGGACGCCGCACACAAGACATCCGGGCAGTGGCGGTCCGAGTGGGAGGCGGCGCGCTGGTTCCTGGCCGCTGACGGCGAGTCCGGCAAGCGGCACGGCAACGAGACGATCCGCGTCGCCCCGCACGGCGAGGTCAGCGTCAAGCTCCCCGCTCCGCTCGCTGGCATGGCCAACGCGAAAAACGGCCGCTACGTCCTCGGCGCCCGCGTGAGCTTCCCCCACCGGGGCACACAGTGGCGCGACCGCGTCCAGGCGAACCGGGCCGTGTCCTACCGCATCCACCACGACACCGCCTCCGGCCGCTGGTACCTGGACGCCTCTTGGAGGCGAAAAGACCTCCCCGTGATCCCGCTCGATGCGCTGCGGGCCGGAGGCGTCATCGGCGTGGACACCAACGCCGACCACCTTGCCGCCTGGCTGCTGGACGAGCACGGCAACCCCGTCGGCAGCCCGCGCCGCTTCGACTACGACCTGACCGGCACCGCCACTCACCGCGACGCCCAGCTCCGCCACGCCCTCAGTCGCCTCCTGCACTGGGCCAGGGCGACCGGCGTGCGGGCCATCGCGATCGAAGACCTCGACTTCACCGACTCCAAGACGCGGGAGAAGCACGGCCGGAAGAAGAAGTTCCGGCAGCTCGTCTCCGGCATCCCCACCGGCAAGCTCCGCGCCCGCCTGCTCAGTATGTGCGCCGAGGCCGGCATCAGCGTGATCGCCGTCGATCCCGCCTATACCTCGATGTGGGGCACCGAGCACTGGCAAAAGCCCCTCACCGGCAAGAACCGCAAGACCAGCCGACACGCCGCCGCCTCGGTGGCGATCGGACGACGCTCCCTCGGCCACCGGATCAGGCGACGGACGGCACCGCCCCGCCAGCACCAGAGCGATGCCGGCGGGCATCGGACCGCCCAGGCCTCATCCGGGAACCGAGGAAGCGAGGGAAGCCGCCCCCGCATCCACGGACCACGGACACGATCCGATGGCGCCGGACGCGCAGCGGAACGCGGTGGACCAGAACGCCCAAGACCGTTCGGGACGTTCGGCTGAGCACGTGCAACCCATGCTCAGTCTTCAGGAACGGTGCCGGTATAGCACGAGGCGATCCGGGGATGCCTCCGAGTTGTTACGTTCGGCGCATGCCGCCGTCCACACCCATGCCCATGCCGCCGCCCACACCACCGTCGTCCGAGCCCGGGCCAGGAGCCCGGCCCGCGCCCGGGGCCGCGCCCCCGCCCGGCACCGTCGAGTTCAGCCTGCTGCGTGTCTCCGAGTACGCCGCCGAGGCCGCCCGTGACGAGGCGATGCTCTCGGAGGCGGAGCGTTCCCGCGCCGCCGCGTTCGTACGGGAAGCGGACCGCGACCGCTACCGCGTCGCGCACGTCGCCCTGCGCCGCGAACTCGCCGCGCGCCTCGGCGGGGAGCCCGCCGCTCTCGAACTGACCCGCGCCGACTGCCCCGTGTGCGGCGGGCCGCACGGACGGCCCTCGGTCCCCGGCGACCCCCTCCACTTCTCGCTCTCCCACGCCGGTGACGTGGTGCTGCTCGGCTTCGCCGCCACCCCCGTCGGCGTGGACGTGGAGGAACACCCGCGGGCCGCCGCCGTGGCCGAGCTGATCCCCACCCTCCACCCGCGCGAGCGCGACGAGTGCCTCGCGCTCCCCGAGGCGCGGCGCCCGGAGGCGTTCGCGCGCTGCTGGACCCGCAAGGAGGCGTATCTCAAGGGCACCGGGACCGGCCTCGCGGAGGCGCCGTCCGTCAGCTACGTCGGCACGGGCGAGGACCCCGGCGTCCTCCCCGGCTGGCGGCTCGACGACATCGACGCGCCCCCCGGCTACGCCGCCGCCTCGGCCCTCGCCCTCCGAGAGGGGAACGGCCCGGACGGTAAGGGCGGTACGGACGGCCCGGACGGTACGGGGGCGTAACCGCGCGGTCAGAAGGGCCGCTCCGGCCCGCGACGGCACCGCCGCCGGAGCCGGTCCCGCACTGGTCCCGCACCGGTCCCGCGCCCGGCCCGCCGGAGCCGCAAGCGTGCCCGGAACAGGGGCTGTTCAAGCCGTAGCGGACCGTGTTCCATGGTCATCGGGGGTCCCGGCTGGCGGCGGCGCCCGTGAACGAGAGCGAGGACGCCGTGGCCACGACCGTACGACGCAGCACCCTCACCCTTCCCGCCGCGCCCCTCGGCCAGGAGAACCCGCTTCCCGCGCTCGTGCCGCTCGACGAGCCGCACACCGTCGAGGACCGCGACCGCGCCGTGCTGCCGCCCGACATGGCGCGCCAGGTCGGCTACGAGCCACTGCGCACCGTACTGCCCACCCGCCTCCTGGACGGCTACGGACGCGAGCGCGTCCCGACGGACCTCGACACCCTGGTGATCGAGAACGACCGGCTGCGGGCGACGGTGCTGCCCGGTCTCGGCGGGCGGATCCACTCCCTCCACCACAAGCCCACCGGGCGCGAACTGCTCTACTCCAACCCCGTGTTCCAGCCCGCCTGCTTCGCGCTCAACGGCGCGTGGTTCTCCGGCGGCGTCGAGTGGAACATCGGCGCGACGGGGCACACCACGCTCTCCTGCGCGCCCGTGCACGCGGCGCGCGTCCCCGCGCCCGACGGGAGCGGCGAGATGCTGCGCCTGTGGGAGTGGGAGCGGCTGCGCGACACCCCGTTCCAGGTCGATCTGTGGCTGCCGGAGGGCTCGGACTTCCTCCACGTCGGCGTCCGTATCCGCAATCCCCACGACCGCCCTGTGCCCGTCTACTGGTGGTCCAACATCGCCGTCCCGGAGGACGAGCGCACCCGCGTGCTCGTCCCGGCCGAGGAGACCTGGTACTTCGCGTACGAGGGCAGGCTGCGCAACGTCCCCGTCCCCGAGTGGGAGGGGGTGGACCGCACATATCCGGCGCGCGGGGACTTCCCCGCCGACTACTTCTACGAGGTGCCGCGCGCCTCCAGGAAGTGGATCGCGGCACTCGACGGGGAGGGCCGCGGCCTCGTGCAGACCTCGACCGACCTGCTCAGCGGCCGGAAGCTGTTCGTGTGGGGCCGAGGTCCCGGCGGGCGGCGCTGGCAGCAGTGGCTGACGAAGCCCGGCACACCGGGGTACGCGGAGATCCAGGCGGGGCTCGCGCGCACGCAACTGGAGCACGTGGCACTGCCTGCCGGGGAGGAGTTCGCGTGGCTGGAGGCGTACGGACCGCTGGCGACGGACCCCGGCACCGTGCACGGCGCCGACTGGGCCGAGGCGCGCGCCCACACGGCGGACCGGCTGGAGTCGGCGCTGCCCCGCGCGGACGTCGAGGCGGCGTTCGCCGCCTGGCGCCCGTACGCGGACACCGAGCCCGAGGGGCCGCGCCTGGCGACGGGTTCAGGATGGGGTGCGCTGGAGGCCGAGCGCGGCGGCCACCACCTGCCCGGCACACCGTTCGACGCGGACACGCTGGGCCCCGACCAGGAGCCGTGGATCGAGCTGCTGCGCACGGGCGTGCTGCCCGCGCCCGCGAAGGTGCTGCCGCCGGGCCCTACGCCCGTCTCGCGCGAGTGGCGCGAACTGCTGGAGGCGGCGCAGCCGACGGTGCCCGCGGGGACGGAGCTGGACTACCACCTGGGGGTGGCGCAGTGGGCCGCCGGTGACCGTTCGCAGGCGGTACGCAGTTGGGAGCGGGCCCTCACCCACGACGACGACTGGCCCGCGCTGCGCTGCCTCGCCGTCGCCGATCTCCAGGAGGGCAACACCGTACGGGCCGCGCAGCGCTATCTCGCCGCCTTCCAGGACGCGCGGGAGGAGAGCCGCGAGGGCGGCCCGTGGACGGCGGCGATGGCCGCGCTCGGCCGGGAGACGGTCGAGGCGCTGCTGGCCGCGGGGCTCGCCGACGAGGCGGCGGCCGTACTGGAGGGGCTGCGCCCCGGCATCAGGGAGCGGGGGCGCTTCCGGCTCCTGCACGCGCGGGTGCTGCTCGCGCGGGGTGACCGCGAGGGGGCGCGGGCGGTGTTCGACCACGGCTTCGAGGTGGCCGACCTCCGCGAGGGCGACGAGGTGCTCAGCGACACCTGGGCCGCGCTGACGGACGAACCGCTGCCCGCACGCTACGACTTCCGGATGCGCCCGGCCCAGAACTGACCGGGGCCCCGCCCTCGCCCCCCGGCCCGGGGACGCCCGCGTCCCGGCCCCCGTGGCCCCGGACTGCCCGCAGGCCGCTCCGCCCTGCCCGTGACTGCCCGCATCCGCCCGGCCCCGCGCCCGTCTGCCCGCGCCGTGCCCGTCGGTGCCGGAATCCCGCCCGACGACGCCCGGACCGCCTCCGTCCCGCTCCTGGCCACCCTCGCGGAACGGACTCCGTATCCGGGGCTGACCGTTCGGGCATCCGGAACGTCGCGGAACACATGCCCCACCCGCACCGGAAGTGCCCGTACGGACTCCGTCGGCCCGCCGCCCGAAGCCGCGCGGACGGCGAACGGGCGCCTGCGCGCATGGGAACGGGCACCGAAGGAGGGGGCGTGGGACACGATTCCGCAGGTGCGAAGCGTAGTCGAAGCACGGGTAAACGGGCGGAGACGGTCATGATCCGCCTCGTGACGAACCTGGCCCGGATGTTCGAGGGCCTGTACAACTCTCCACACGGGCCCGAACGGGCACCCGGGTGACCGAACGGAGAGGGAGCGCGTACGCCATGAGCGCGGAGGAACGTCAGCGGGAGATCGTCGGGGCGGCCCGTCGCACGGGCTCCGTCGACGTGGCCCAACTCGCCGCCGAACTGGGCGTGGCCAAGGAGACGGTCCGCCGTGACCTGCGCGTCCTGGAGTCGCACGGGCTGCTGCGCCGTACCCACGGCGGCGCCTATCCCGTGGAGAGCGCGGGCTTCGAGACGACGCTCGCCTTCCGTACCACCATGCACGTCCCCGAGAAGCGGCGGATCGCCGCCGCCTGCGCCGAGATGCTCGGCGAGGCCGAAACAGTCTTCATCGACGAGGGCTTCACCCCCCAGCTCATCGCCGAGGCACTGCCGCAGGACCGTCAGCTCACCGTCGTCACCGCATCCCTGGCGGCGGCGGGGGCACTCGCGTCGGCCGAGAAGGTCACCGTGCTGCTCCTCGGCGGGCGGGTGCGCGGCGGGACGCTGGCCACCGTCGAGCACTGGACGACGAAGATGCTCGCCGGGTTCGTCATCGACCTCGCCTTCATCGGTGCCAACGGCATCTCCCGCGACCACGGTCTGACCACGCCCGACCCGGCCGTCAGCGAGGTCAAGGCGCAGGCGATCCGCGCCTCGCGGCGGCGGGTCTTCGCGGGCATGCACACCAAGTTCGGCGCGGTGAGCTTCTGCCGGTTCGCCGAGGTCGGCGACTTCGAAGCCATCATCACCTCGACCGGGCTGCCCGCCTCCGAGGCCCACCGCTACTCGCTCCAGGGACCGCAGGTGATCCGCGTCTGACACGGGCCCCGGCCCGCCCCCTCCCCCTCGCGGAGCACCCCGAAGCACCCGGAACACCCCGCTCCGGCCCCCACCGGACCGCCTGACCCCCACCGGACCGCCTGACCCCCACCGGACCGCCTCACCCCCACTGGAACGCCCCACCGGAACGCCCCACCCCGCACGCCCTCCGGCGCCTCCCCGCGCCCGCTATATCCCGATACGACCAGGAGCCCCCATGCGCAGTCGCAGTCAGCGCCGACACCGGACGCGCGCAGCCATCGGCATAGGCACGGCGACAGCGCTGCTGTCCGCCTGTGCCGGAGCCGGCAGCCTCGGCACAGGCGGCGACACCATCAACATCCTGATGGTGAACAACCCGCAGATGGTCGAGCTTCAGAAGCTCACCGCCAAGCACTTCACCAAGAAGACGGGCATCAAGGTGAAGTTCACGACGCTGCCCGAGAACGACGTCCGCGACAAGATCGGCCAGGACTTCGCGAACCAGGCGGGCCAGTACGACGCCGCCACGATCAGCAACTACGAGGCGCCGATCTACGCGAAGAACGAGTGGCTGGAGCCGCTCGACAGGTACACGAAGAAGGACAAGGCGTTCGACCAGGAGGACATCCTCCCCTCGCTGCGCGAGTCGCTGACCGGCGAGGACGGCAAGATGTACGCGCAGCCCTTCTACGGCGAGTCCTCCTTCCTCATGTACCGCAAGGACGTCTTCGAGAAGAAGGGCCTCAAGATGCCCGACAAGCCGACCTGGCACGAGGTCGCGGACCTGGCGGCGAAGGCGGACGGCGCCGAGAAGGGCATGAAGGGCATCTGCCTGCGCGGGCTCCCCGGCTGGGGCGAGATGATCGCCCCGCTGACCTCCATGGTGAACACCTTCGGCGGCACCTGGTTCGACAAGGACTACAAGGCCAAGCTCACCGACCCCGGCTTCCGCAAGGCCACCGAGTTCTACGTCAAGCTGGTGCGCGAGCACGGTGAGGCCGGAGCGGCGCAGTCCGGCTACGCCGAGTGCCTCAACAACATGACGCAGGGCAAGTCGGCCATGTGGTACGACGCGACGGCGGGCGCGGGCTCCCTGGAGGCGGCGAAGTCCCCCGTCAAGGGCAAGATCGGCTACGTGCCGGCGCCGACCGTCAAGACCGAGTCCTCCGGCTGGCTCTACACCTGGGCCTGGGGCCTCCAGAAGGCGTCCCGCAACAAGGACAAGACCTGGAAGTTCATCTCCTGGGCGTCCAGCAAGGAGTACGAGCGGCTGGTCGGCGAGGAGTTCGGCTGGGCCAACGTGCCCGCGGGCAAGCGCGCCTCCACCTACGACATCCCGCAGTACAAGAAGACGGCGGGTGCCTTCGGCGAGGTCACCCGCAAGGCCATCACCGAGGCCGACCCGCGCGACCCCGGCGTGCAGGAACGCCCCACGATCGGCATCCAGTTCGTTGACATCCCCGAGTTCTCCGACCTGGGCACCAAGGTCTCGCAGGAGCTGAGCGCGGCCATCGCGGGACGCCAGTCCGTGGACACCGCGCTGAAGAAGTCGCAGCAGCTCGCCGAAGAGATCTCCGAGGACTACGAGGGACGAGGACGATGACCACCGCGACGACGACGCCGCCCAGCACGCCCGTACCACCACCCACCCGCCCCGCGCCCCCGCAGCCGCCCGGCAAGCTGAAGGCGTGGGTGACCCGCGCACCCCTGCTGCCCGCGCTGGTCTTCATGATCATCGTCACCCAGCTCCCCATGGTGGCGACGCTGGTGATCTCCTTCTTCGACTGGAACGCGCTCTACCCCGAGGCCCGCACCTTCGACTGGTTCGCCAACTATGCCGAGGTGCTCGGCGACGACGCGCTGCGCAAGTCCGTGTTCACCACGATCGTGCTGACCGTCGTGGTCGTCCTCGTCAGCCTCGTACTCGGGCTGCTGCTCGCCCTGCTGCTCGACCGCACCTTCAAGGGCCGCGGCATCGTCCGCACGCTGCTCATCGCGCCCTTCCTCGTGGTGCCCGTGGCCGCCGCGCTGCTGTGGAAGCACGTGCTCTACAACCCCGAGTACGGCCTCTTCAACGGTGTCCTCCACTGGATCTTCGGCGACGGCGCGGCCCAGCCCGACTGGGTCGCCGAGATGCCGCTGGGCGCCGTGGAAGCCTCGCTGATCTGGCAGTGGACGCCGTTCATGATGCTGATCCTGCTCGCCGGCCTCCAGAGCCGCCCGTCCGACGCCATCGAGGCGGCCCGGATCGACGGCGCCGACGCCTGGCAGATCTTCCGCTACATCACGTTCCCGCACCTGCGCCGCTATCTGGAACTGGGCGGCCTGCTCGGCACGATCTACATCGTGCAGAACTTCGACGCCGTCTTCACCATCACCTCCGGCGGCCTCGGCACCGCCAACCTGCCGTACACGATCTACCAGACCTTCTACCAGGGACACGAGTACGGGCTGGCCTCCGCCGCGGGCGTGCTGGTCGTGATCGGCTCCCTCATCATCGCCACCATTGCCCTGCGGGTGGTCTCGTCCCTCTTCCGCGAGGAGGCACGCGCATGAGCGCCGTCGACAGCGTCCCCACGACCGCACCCAAGAAGCCCGCCGCCAAGGTGGACCCGAACACCCAGCCCCGCAGCGTGCGCAGGCGCAACGCCGCGCTCGGGCTGCTCGCCTGGATCGTCGGCATACTCTTCGCGCTGCCGATCCTGTGGATGGCCCTGACCTCGTTCCACTCCGAGGGCGACGCCGCCACCAACCCGCCGTCCCTGACGGCACCGCTCACCCTGGACAGCTACCGCGAGTTCTTCGGCGCGGGCGGCGGCGCCAGCCCCTGGTTCGCGCTCGCCAACTCGCTGACCGCCTCGCTCGTGTCCACCGCGCTGGTCCTGGTGCTCGCGCTGCCCGCCGCGTTCGCGCTGTCGATCCGTCCGGTGCGCAAGTGGACCGACGTGATGTTCTTCTTCCTCTCGACGAAGATGCTGCCGATCGTCGCGGGCATCCTGCCGATCTACCTCTTCGCCAAGAACACCGGCATGCTGGACAACATCTGGCTCCTGGTCATCCTCTACACCTCGATGAACCTGCCGATCGCGGTGTGGATGATGCAGTCCTTCCTCGCCGAGGTTCCCACCGCGCTGATCGAGGCCGCGCAGATCGACGGCGCCAGGCTGCCCGTGATCCTCGCGCGCGTCATCGCCCCGATCGCCGCCCCAGGCATCGCCGCCACCGCGCTGATCTGCTTCATCTTCAGCTGGAACGAGATGCTCTTCGCCCGGGTTCTGACCGGCGTCGTCGCGCAGACCGCGCCCGTCTTCCTGACCGGCTTCATCACCAGCCAGGGCCTCTTCCTGGCCAAGGTGTGCGCCGCGTCTCTCGTGATCTCCCTGCCGGTTCTCGCCGCGGGGTTCGCCGCCCAGGACAAGCTGGTCCAGGGCCTGTCTCTAGGAGCCGTGAAATGAAGGCCGCACTCGTCGAGTCCGTCGGCAAGGTATCCCTCACGACCGTGCCCGACCCCACCCCGGGGCCCCGCGATGTCGTGGTGAGGGTGGCGGCGTGCGGGCTGTGCGGGACCGATCTGCACATCCTTCAGGGCGAGTTCGCCCCGTCGCTGCCCCTGGTCCCCGGGCACGAGTTCGCGGGTGAGGTCGTCGCGCTGGGCAGCCAGGTGACGGAGCTGGCCGAGGGCGACCGGGTCGCCGTCGATCCCTCGCTCTACTGCCACGAGTGCCGCTACTGCCGCCAGGGCCACAACAACATGTGCGACCGCTGGGCCGCCATCGGCGTCACCACGGCGGGCGGCGCGGCTGAGTACGCCGTCGCGCCCGTCGCCAACTGCGTGAAGCTGCCCGAGCACGTGCGCACTCAGGACGCGGCCCTCATCGAGCCGCTGTCCTGCGCCGTGCGCGGCTACGACGTCCTCAAGAGCCAGCTCGGAGCCCACGTCCTGATCTACGGCTCCGGGACGATGGGCCTGATGATGCTGGAGCTGGCCAAGCGGACGGGCGCCGCGAGCGTCGAGGTCCTGGACCTCAACCCCGACCGCCTGGAGACGGCCAGGCTGCTGGGCTGCTCGGGCGCCGCCGCGACGGCCGAGGAACTGGACCGGCCGCGGGGCTGGGACCTCGTCGTCGACGCGACGGGCAACGCCGCCGCCATCCAGGACGGCCTGGGCCGCGTCGCCAAGGCGGGCACCTTCCTCCAGTTCGGCGTCTCGGACTACGCGACGACGGCGACCATCGAGCCGTACAAGATCTACAACCAGGAGATCACCATCACCGGCTCGATGGCCGTACTGCACAGCTACGAGCGGGCCGCCGAGCTGTTCGCCGGTGGCGTGCTCGACCCGGACGTCTTCATCAGCGACCGCATGCCGCTGGACGACTACCCCGCCGCGCTGGAACGTTTCTCCGAGGGGAAGGGCAGGAAGATCGTCGTCGTCCCCTGACCGGCCGCGCGCCGGGCTCCGGCCCGGTTCCCGGCACGCCCCTGCCCCGGGTGGCCCCATGTGCGGGGCCGAACGGGGGAGTGGGCGGAATGTGCGCGTCCGGTCCGCCGTTGTGCCGTGCATGAAGGCAATCGCACTAGAGCAGTACGGCGGCCCCGACGCGCTCCGCCTCACCGAACTCCCCGACCCGAAGGTCGCACCCGGCGAAGTCCTCATCAGGGTGAGGGCTGCCGGGGTGAACCCGGTGGACTGGAAGCTCGCCGCCGGGTATCTCGACCCGCTCATGGAGGTGGGCTTCCCGCTCGTGCCCGGCTGGGACGTGTCCGGGACCGTGGAGCGGGTGGGCCTCGACGCGGGCGAGTTCTCCGTCGGCGACGAGGTCGTCGGGTACGTACGCAAGGACTGGGCGCAGAAGGGCACCTACGCCGAGCTCGTCTCGGCGCATGTGCGCATGCTCGCGCCCAAGCCCGCCTCGCTGAGCTGGACGGAGGCGGCCGGGCTGCCGCTCGCGGGGCTCACCGCGCTCCAGTCGCTGCGGCGGCTGGACGTGGGCGCGGGCGACACGGTGCTCGTGCACGCGGCGGCGGGCGGCGTCGGCTCCCTCGCCACCCAGATCGCGGTCGCCTCGGGCGCCCGCGTCATCGGCACCGCGAGCGAGCGCAACCACGACTTCCTGCGCGGCCTCGGCGCCGAGCCCGTCACCTACGGGGACGGGCTGGCCGGGCGCGTGCGCGAGCTGGCGCCCGACGGGGTGGACGCCGCGCTCGACCTCGTCGGCGGCGACGCCGTCGAGGTCTCCCAGCAGGTGGTGACCAAGCCCGAGCGGGTCGCGTCCATCGCCGACTCCGACGCGCCCTCGAAGGGCGCGCACTACGTGTGGGTCCGCCCCGACGGCGCGGGGCTCGCCGAACTGGGCGCCCTCGCCGACGCGGGCAAGCTCACCGTCAACGTGGACCGCGTGCTGCCCCTGGCCGAGGCCGCCGAGGCGTGGCACCTCAGCCAGGCGGGCCGCACGCGCGGCAAGCTGGTGCTGGAAGTGAAGTGACGGGCCGGCGGGCCTGACGGAATGACAGGGCGACGGGGCCGTACCGCGATACGGATACGGCCCCGTCACCGTGCGGGTCGTGTCAGGCCGCGCCCTCTTGGCGGTCCACATACTCGAAGACGCTGCCGTCGGGGTGCCTGGCCAGCAGATTGCGGCCGATCGGCGTGGGTTTCGGGCCCGCGATGATCTCGGCGCCCACGGCCCGCAGGTCCGCCACCGCCTCGTCGACGTCCTTCACCGCGAGCGTGGCCACGATCTTGCGCAGCACTTCGAGGTGCCCTTCCGGGCCGCTCATCAAGAAGAAGGGCCCGACCGCCGCGACCGCGACGGGCCCCTGCTGGAAGCGCACCGCTTCGGCGTTCGCCAGTCTCTCGTACACCGGCACCGCGCTGTCCAGATCGTCGACGCAGACACGCAGTGAGGTCCCCAGAATGTCCATGGGCGCGAGCCTAGTTGGGGACATGCGCGCACGTCAGGCCCGGCAGAGGATCTCTCCGTTGGGGACGAAGAACACGGCGTCCTCGTGCGCCCCCCACTCCCGCCAGGCCGCCGCCGCGTCCTCCAGTTCCTGCCGCGACGCGTGGCCGCCCCCGAGCGCGATGTCGGCGTAGGAGGAGGCGACCGTGCGGTCCGCCCACAGGCCGCTCCACCACGCGCGCTCCGGCTCCGTGCGGTAGTGCCAGAGCGAGCCGGACGCGGTGATGTCGGTGAAGCCCGCCTCCCTGGCCCACGCGTGCAGGTGGCGGCCCGCGTCCGGCTCCCCGCCGTTGGCGCGCGCGACCCGCCGGTACAGCTCCTGCCACCGGTCCAGCCCTGGCACGCGCGGGTACCAGAACATGCCCGCGTAGTCCGCGTCCCGTACCGCGACATAGCCCGTCGGCTTGCAGACCCGGCGCATCTCGCGCAGCGCCCGCACCGGGTCGCCGACGTGCTGGAGCGTCTGGTGCGCGTGGACGACGCAGAAGGTGTCGTCCGGGTAGTCCAGCGCGTGGACGTCCGCCGTCGCGAACGTCATGTTCTCCAGGCCGCGCGCCTCCGCTGTCTCACGGGCCCGCTCCAGCACGCCCGGCGCCGCGTCGACGGCCGTGACATGCCCTTCGGGCACGAGCGCGGCGAGGTCGGCCGAGATCGTGCCGGGGCCGCAGCCCACGTCCAGGACCTGCATATGGGGTTTGAGCGACCCCAGCAGATACGCGGCGGAGTTCTCCGCCGTGCGCCACTCGTGCGAGCGCAGGACGGACTCGTGATGGCCGTGCGTGTAGACGGCGGTCTCTTGGTCTGCCATGACGGCACCGTACGCCCGTGTCTTGGCATGTGAGCAAGAGTGTTTCGCTATATGGACGCTTCCGTCGACGGTCAGTCGGGCATCGGACGGTAGACGACGAGGGCCTCGCGCTCCTTGTCCAGCAGCAACTGGCCGGGCGCCTCGGCGACTTCACCGTCGTACGCCAGATGCGACCCCTCCGGGAGCCCCGTGACGAGCAGGCTGCGCAGCTTCGCCGAGCTGCGCCGTGAGCGCCTGCCCAGCGCGCCCGCGACGGCCGCCGACAGCAGGCGGGTACGCGCGAACCTGCCGCCGCGCACCGTCCGTACGTCCAGCAGCCCGTCGGCCAGATCGTGCCGCCGCACGGGCGCGAGCCCGACGCCCCGGTAGGTGCAGTTGCCCACGAACATCAGCCACAGCGGCCGCTGCCGCCCCGCGACCCCGGCCTCCACCGGGCGCGAGGTGCGCAGCACGTGCCAGGCGGCCAGCACCCCGGCGGCCCTGGAACCCATCAGCGGCGCCCAGCGTTCGCGCAGCCGCACCAGTTCCGGGTACGAGCCGAGGCTGAAGGTGTTCACGAAGTACCCGGAGGGTCCCTCACCTGGCCCGCCGTCAGGGCCGACGGGCGCGAAGCGGCCCAGATCGACCGCCACGGCCTCGCCCGCGGTCACGGCCCGCGCGGTGTGGTCGGCCGACTCGATGCCGAGGTCGTAGGCGAAGTGGTTGCGGGTCCCGCCGGGCAGCACCGCGAGCGGCAGCCCGTGCCGGGCCGCCACCGTGGCCGCCGCGTTCACGGAACCGTCCCCGCCGTGTACGCCCAGCGCGCCACCGAGGGCCAGCGCGCGCTGTGCCGCCTCCTCCAGCACGTCGCGGAGTGCGCCGTCCCGCGGCCCGTACGCGACGACTTCGGCGCGCGGTAACACGCTCCGCACCTCGGCGGCCGACGTGTCCTCGGCGCTCTCGGCCACCGGGACCCGCGCGTCGCCGCCCGCGTCCTGCTGCGGTGCGTCGTCGGCGTCGTCCGCTTCGGGGGCGGTTGCCGTGCGTCCAGAGGGGCCCGAGGACGCGTTGGTGACGACGACGAGCCCCTTGCCCTCGCGCAGCGCGGGCGCCTCGGCCACCGGGCGCGCCGTGGGCGGGAGCTGGGAGTGAGTGGGCGCCACGCCCCGTACGGCGAAGGCGGCGCCGACGCCCAGCGCGGCACCCGCGAGCACGTCGCTCGGGTAATGCACACCCGTGTAGACCCGCGAGAAGGCCACCGAAGCGGCGACGGGCGCGACCACCGCGCCCCAGCGCCGGGACTCCAGCGCCACACCCGTCGCGAAGGCCGCTGCCGACGCCGAGTGCCCGGAGGGGAACGAGGTCGTGATCGGCTGCCGCCGTAGCTGGCGTACGAGGGGCAC
The DNA here is from genome assembly GCF_053611545.1 of Streptomyces sp. NPDC054796. Taxonomy (NCBI): domain Bacteria; kingdom Bacillati; phylum Actinomycetota; class Actinomycetes; order Kitasatosporales; family Streptomycetaceae; genus Streptomyces; species Streptomyces sp. NPDC054796. The sequence continues at coordinate 87,967 of NZ_JBSHAO010000001.1, forward strand.
TCCCTCCAGCAGCGGCCGGGCGCGGCGCACCGAGCGCTTGCCCAGGGTGTTGACGGTCGCCGACGCGACGGCCAGCGAGGCGATGCCGCGGGCCGCGCAGCGGCGGGCGCGCGGGCTGCCGCTCGCGGCGATCCCGGCGGCGACGGCGAACCACAGCCGCCCGTGGTTCGCGCTCCGGCTGAGGCGGGGCAGCACGTCCTCGGCGCCCGGCCAGTGCCGCGTGGCCACGAGCCGGAACGCGGCACGGTCCACCTCGCGCCAGGTGCGCCAGTGGAGGCCCTTCCGCCAGAGCGGGGCCCGGGCCCGGGGCAGCCGCACGGTTCCCGGACCCGGGTCCGGTGCAGCGGAGTACAGGAGGCCGGACGGTTCCCGCCCGGCGGGGGCGCTCGGCTCGGGGTTTCCCCGTCCGGGGCGGCGCGGCCCGGACAGGCCCTGCCCGGTCAGGCCGGTACCCCGTTCTCGCCGCCGCGCGGCTCGGCGCGGCTGATGTCGGCCAGTACGGCGCCCGCGTCCCGCACCCCGGCCAGGTCGCCGATGGTGACGAAGCCCAGCGGGCGGCCGTTCTCGACCACGGGCAGCCTGCGCACCGCGTGACTCCGCATCAGATCGACGGCCGTGCTCACGTCCTCGTCCGGCGCGACCGTCACCGGCTCGGGCGTGCACACCGAGCGGCAGCTCACGGTCAGCGGGTCGGCGCCGTCGGCCACGGCGCGCAGGGCGATGTCCCGGTCGGTGATGAGCCCGAGCAGCCGCCCGGCCTCGGTCACCAGGACGTCCCCGATGTCCTGCGCGCGCATGAGCTGTGCGGCCTCGACCAGCGAGGCGTCGGGCCGCACCGAGGTGGCGGCCGGGGTCATGACGTCCCTTACCAACTCTGCCATCGCTCCTGCCTTAGCTCTTCCGGCGTACGGGGCTCGGGCGGGTACCCGGTCCGTGCGTGGCTACGCCTGGGGGTCGGGGCTCGGGGCTCGGGCGCTGATCCCTTTCCGTGACGGATCCGGTTCCGTGTCTTCCCCGGTGGACGGCGTGGAACGGGTACCCGTGGCCCCGTACACGAGACGGAAGGGACGAGAACGATGACCGGAGTCGACCCGGGTGAGCTGTCGGACGCACAGCTCATCAAGGAACTGGAGACGATCCACCGCACCCGCCACGACACCCTGCTGCACGGCTCTGCCGACGCGCTCGCCGCGCACAGCACCCGTACGGCCGAGCTGGAGGGCGAGTACCTGCGCCGCAATCCCCTGCGCGTCGTGTCCTCCGGCCGCACCCGCGAGGGCGCGCGGGCACGGGAGGCGTGAGCGTGTGAGGCGTGAGTGCGTGAGGCGTGAGCGCGTGAGGGGGCGGACACCGGCGCGGGGCGCGTTTGTTCTGTGACGGGCGGGGCACCCGGGGCGCGGCCGAGAGCGAGAGCGGCCCGGCCTTTGTGGGAGAGCGCTCCGGGCGCGGGGAATCAGGGACCCCGCGCCCGGAGCGCGTGCGCGTGCGTGGGCACCGGCCGCCGGGCGCCCGAGGGTTGGCGGGCTTCGAACGGGTACTCGGGCCGCATGACTGACAAAGCGATCTATCCCAGGGCGGGCACGTCCCGCGCCGCCGCCTCGGCCGCGGAACTCTCCGAGCCGGTGGCACGGGTAGTCCGCGAACAGTTCCACGCCATCGAGGAAGAGCTGCGCGAGGAGATACGGGCGCAGGCGTTCCGGCGTACGGTCCGGCTGAACGGCGGAGCCGCCGCCTCGGCCCTCTATGGCGGAGCAGCGCTGGCCATCGCGATCGCGCTGGTGCTGGCACTCGTACTCCCCGGCTGGGCGGCCTTCCTCATCGTCGCGGCGGCCCTGTTCGCACTGGCCTACGCGCTGCGTTCCGCGGCGCGCGGTGACAGGTCCGGCGCGGGTGACGGTGTGTCACGGACCTCGCGTACCTCGCACGACGGGGCCGGAGACGCGACGGGTACGGCGGCGGACGCCACCGGCGCGGCGACCACGGCGGCCCCCGCACCGCCCACCACGCCCACGCCCGGCGCGGTCGCCCCGCCCGGCGCGGTTCCGCCGCCGGGCAGCGGCGTGCCGCCCGCGCCGACGACACCCCCGCCCGTGCCGACGGAGACCGACCCCGGGACTCCGCACCACAGGGCGTGACGACGGCCCGCCCACGGCGCGGTGGTGACGCCGCGACCGCAAACGAGGGCCGACCGGTGCGAGACGGGACGCGCCGGTCGGTCCTCTTCCCGTCCCCTCGCCGGTGTCCGGCGCCGCCCTCCGCGCATGCGTCCGTACGTCCGTCCGTATGCTCGGACCGCCGCCGACGGAACGGCGGGGCACGGCAGGCAACGGCGAGCAACGGGGCGGTACATGACGGGGACGGACCACGGCACGGTCGGCGGCGACACGACGGGGAGTGGCACGGGACGAGCGGGCCCTGACCCCCGCGTGCCGTACGCGATGGCACCCGACCACGGCGCGATGGTGCGCGCGGTCAACGCGCTGACCGCGCGCTGGGCCCGGCACGCCCTCCGCGACGAGGGCACCGTCTTCACCGCCGCCGGACTGTGGCCGCTGCTCGCCTCGCTCACGGCGGGGGCACACGGCCCCGCGCGCGCCGAACTCGCGCACGCGCTGGGCACGCACACGGACGCGTACGGACCGGACCCGGCCACCGCACCTGCCACGCCCGAGCCCGCCGCACCCGCCGACGCGTGGGACCTCGACCTCGCAGCGCGCGAGGCGGCCCGCCGCTCACGCGACCTCGTCGCCCAGCTGCGCCGCATCCCCGGCGTGGACGCGGCCCTCGGCCTGTGGACGCGGGACGTGCTGGCACTGGAACCGGAGTGGGCGGGCGCGCTGCCGCCCCTCGCGCACGGCGAACTCACCGGGGACCGCGAGACGGACCGCGCGCGGCTCGACGACTGGGCCTCGTCGAACACCGGCGGGCAGATTCCGGCCATGCCCGTCGAGATCACCCCGGACACGCTGCTCGTGCTGGCGAGCGCGCTCACGGTGCGCACGCGCTGGGCCAGGTCGTTCGAGCCCGGCTGGGGCGGGATGGTGCCCGAGAGCGGGCCGTGGGCCGGGCGGCGGCTCGCCGACATGTTCCGGGTGGGCACGGACCTGGACGAGATCGCCGTCGCCGCCACCCCGGCGGGCGCCGTCACCCGGTTCCGCGTCGAGGGCGAGGACGAGGTGGACGTCCACCTGCTGCTCGGGGAGCCGGAAGCGGAACCGGCCTCGGTGCTTGCCGTCGGCGCGGTCATGCCCGCACGGGCGCCGTGGATCGTGCCGGGCCCTGAGCTGCCGTACGGGGAGGCGGGGCCCGGCGTCACCGTCAGCGAGACGACCGGCTGGGACGAGACGCCGAAGCTGTCCGTGCGGACGGTGCCTTTCACGGTGTCGGCCACGCACGACCTGCTGCGGGAACCGGAACCGTTCGGGCTCTCCCACGCGGGCGACCTCGGCGCGCCGACGGGGCACTTCGCCGGCGTCAGCCGCTCCTTCCCGCTGGCCCTCGGCTCGGCGCGGCAGTCCGTCACGGCCTCGTTCACGGCGGAGGGCTTCTACGCGGCGGCCGTCACCGCGATGGCGGCCTCGGCCGCGGGTGTACCGCAGGCGCGGGCCAGGCTGGTCCACGCGCGCTTCGACCGGCCGTTCGGCTTCCTGGCCGTACACCGCCCGACGGGCCTGGTCCTCGTCGCGGGCTGGGTCACCGCCCCCGACCCGGCCCCCGAAGCCAGCGCCCCGCCGCCGATGCCGCGCTGACGGGGCGCCGCCGCCCCGGCTCCCGAAGCCAGCGCCCGGCCGGGCATGCCGGTGCCGTCGTGCTGGCGGGGTGTGGTTGGCGCGGCTCCCGGATACGGCGGCTCGCCGCCGTTGCCGTCGTGCTGGGGGCGTCGCCCGGCTCTCGGATACAGCGGCTGGCGGCCGATGCCGCGTTGACGCTCATGTCGGTGCCGTTGTGCTGGCCGGGGTGCCGCTGCCCCGGCTCCCGGGATACGGCGGCTCGCCGCCGTTGCCGTTGTGCTGGCGGGGTGTAGCCGTTCCGGTTCTCGGGTGCAGCGGCTGGCGGCCGGTGCCGTGTTGGCGTCGAGGCGGAGGCCGTTGTGCTGGCGGGGGTGCCGCTGCTCCGGCTCCCGGAGTCAGCGCCCCGCCGCCCAAGCTGGTGCCGTCGTGCTGGCGTGATGGTCCGGCGTGCCGCGCCCGGCACCGCTCGGACGGGCCGTACGCGCGCCCTCAGCGGGGCATCCGGGGTCGCCCCCAGTGCCGGTGCGCGGCGATGGCATCGGCGAAGGCCGACACGAACTCCTCGGTCACCGCGCCGACCGCAGCGTCCGTCACCACACCGTGGTCCACGACGGTGCCGTCCCCGCCTCCGCCCCCGTCGTCCGCCGTGCGCAGCTCCTCCGGCGCCAGCGCGGCCAGCGCGCCGATGCCGGAGCCGAGCGCGGCGACGGGCTTGCCGTGCCGGTAGGCGTCCCGTACGAAGCGGGCGGCGGCGTGGTCGTCGGCGTCCCCGGTGCCTGGCGCGAGCGGGTCGCCGGACCCGCCGGGCAGCAGTACGGCGTCGTACAGCACGGAGGCGACGGTCGGCAGCGCGCGGTCTGCCGCGCAGGCGCTGCCGTCGTCGTGGCCGTGGACCTCGCCCGCGCGGGGGCCGAGCGTCTCGACCACCGCGCCGCGCTCCTTCAGCGCGTCCCGCACCGCGTCGGCCTGCCGGGCGTCCACGCCGTCCGCGACGAGCACGGCCACCCGTCGCGTACGGATCGACCCGGAGCCCCTGGCCGCCTCCAGGCCGAGCGCGGGCGAGGTGACTTCGGGAGCGCCCGACGGCCCCCGCCCTCGCCCCCGCTCCTCCGGCACCGGCACCCCCACCCCCTCCGCGACGGCGCGCGCCAGCCCGCTGTCGACGTCGCCCAGCCGCGCCACCATCCGCTCCCGCACGGCCACCGAGCCGACCCGGCCCAGCTCGAAGCGGAACGCCTCGACGATGTGCCGTCTCTCCCAGTCGCCGACGCTGTGCCAGAACAGCGCCGCCTGCGAGCAGTGGTCGGCGAAGCTGCCGCTGCGCCGCCGGGTCTTCGTCCCGCCCAGCCGCTCCGGGTGATGCAGGAAGACCCCGTTGGAACTCTCCGGTTTCTCTGGTTTCTCCTGCTCCTCCTGCTTCTCCGGCTCGGCGGGGCAGCCGCCACCCAGCGAGTGCGGTGTGTAGCTCACCTGGCTGTGCAGCGCGTACTGGTGACGGCCGTCGCGCTGCGTCGTCCGTACGGGCGCCAGGGGCTTGTTGACGGGTAGCTGCGCGAAGTTGGGGCCGCCGAGGCGGTTGAGCTGCGTGTCCATGTACGAGAAGAGGCGGGCCTGGAGCAGCGGGTCGTCGGTGAAGCCGATGCCGGGCACGACGTTGGCGGCGTGGAAGGCCACCTGCTCGGTCTCCGCGAAGAAGTTGTCCGGGTTGCGGTCCAGCACCATCCGGCCGACCGGCTGCACGGGGACCTGCTCCTCCGGGATGACCTTGGTGGGGTCGAGCAGGTCGAAGTCAAAGGCGAACTCCTCTTCCTCCGGCACCAGTTGGACCCCCAGCTCCCACTCCGGGTACTCGCCCGAGGCGATGGCCTCCCACAGATCGCGCCGGTGGAAGTCCGGGTCCCGGCCCTGGCACTCCTGCGCCTCGTCCCACACCAGCGAGTGCACGCCCAGCAGCGGCTTCCAGTGGAACTTGCAGAACGTCGAGTTCCCGTACGCGTCGACGAGCCGGAAGGTGTGCACCCCGTACCCGGGCATCATCCGGTAGCTGCGCGGCAGCGCCCGGTCCGACATCAGCCACATGACCGCGTGCAGTGTCTCGGGCTGGAGCGAGACGAAGTCCCAGAGAGTGTCGTGCGCCGAGGCCCCGGTGGGCATCCCGCTGTCGGGCTCACCCTTGAAGGCGTGAACGAAGTCGGGGAACTTGATGCCGTCCTGGACGAAGAAGACGGGGAAGCTGCTCCCCACGAGGTCGAAGTTCCCCTCGGACGTGTAGAACTTCACGGCGAAGCCCCGGCTGTCCCGCACTGTGTCGGCCGAGCCGCGGGGGCCCTGCGCGGTCGAGAAGCGGACGAACACGGGCGTACGGACGGCCGGATCGCGCAGGAAGGCGGCGCGGGTGTGAGCGGCGCAGGACTCGTACGGCTCGAAGTACCCGTAGGCCCCCGAGCCCCGCGCGTGCACCACCCGCTCGGGTATCCGCTCGTGGCCGAAGTGGGTGAGCTTTTCGCGGAAGTGGAAGTCCTCCAGGAGCGTCGGGCCCCGTTCCCCGGCCCTGACCGAGCCGTCGGGCTGCCCGACCACCACCCCCTGGTCCGTGGTGAGCGGGCCGTCCCCCTGACCGTTCGCGCGGTGGGCGCCGCGCTGTCGCTGCTTGCCGTCGCTCTCAGGCATGGCGTGCTGCCCCAATCCTCGCGGATGCGGGGGCGGTTACCCCCGCGCGCGAGAGCGAAACGACGGGTCGGCCTCAGCCGTCGCCCTCCTCCCGCGCCCGCTCACGCCCCGCCGAGGGATGCGGCTTCGCGCCCGGCAGGAACTCCTGGACCTTCGCCTTCAGTCCCTGCTTCATGACGGAGCCCCGCGCCGGGTCGCCCTTGAGGATGGAGGCGGCCGTCGCCTCCATCTGGTCCCAGGTGGCGTGGGGCGGGATCGGCGGGACGGACGGGTCGGTGAGGAACTCGACGACCGCGGGCCCCTCGGCCGCCAGCGCCTCGCGCCAGCCGCGCTCCACGTCCTCCGGCTTCTCGACCCGGATTCCCGTGAGCCCCAGCGAGCGCGCGAACGCCGCGTAGGAGACGTCCGGCAGCCCCTGCGAGGGGGTGAACTGCGGGGAGCCGCTCATCGCGCGCATCTCCCAGGTGACCTGGTTCAGATCCTGGTTGTTCCACACGCCGACGACCAGCCGCTGGTCCTCCCACGCCGAGCGGTACTTGGCCACCGTGATCAGCTCCGCCATGCCGTTCATCTGCATGGCGCCGTCGCCGACCAGCGCCAGCACGGGCCGGTCCGGGTGGGCGAACTTCGCGCCGATCGCGTACGGCACACCGCAGCCCATCGTCGCCAGCGTCCCGGAGAGGGAGGCGCGCATGTCGCCGCGCAGACGCAGATGGCGGGCGTACCAGTTGGTGGTGGAGCCGGAGTCCGCGGTGATCACGGCGTTGTCCGGGAGCAGCGGGTCGAGGCAGTGCGCGACGTACTCCGGGTTGACCGGGTCGGCCGACACCTCCGCCCTGCGCCGCATGACCTCCCACCAGCGGTCCACGTCGGCCATGACCTTCTCGTGCCACTCCAGGCCCTCGTCGTTGTGGCGCAGCTTGGGCAGCAGCCTGCGCAGGGTGGCGCGTGCGTCGCCGATCAGGTTGACCTCGTACGGGTAGCGCATCCCGACCATGTGCGGGTCGATGTCGATCTGGACGCCGCGTGCCTTGCCGAACTCGGGCAGGAACTGGCTGTAGGGAAGGCTGGAACCGATCGTCAGCAGGGTGTCGCAGTCGCGCATCAGCTCGTACGAGGGCCGGGTGCCCAGCAGGGCGATGGAGCCGGTGACGTACGGGAGGGTGTCCGGGAGCACGTCCTTGCCGAGCAGCGCCTTGGCGACCCCGGCGTTGAGCCGGGTGGCGGTCTCCTCGACCTCGGCGCGTGCCTGGCGGGCGCCCTGTCCGAGCAGGATGGCCACCTTCCGGCCGGAGTTGAGGACCTCGGCCGCGCGCTCCAGCGCCTCCTCGTCGGGCGCTGCCGTCCACTCGCTGCTGCCGAGGCTGGAGGGGACCATCTTGAACTCGTGCCCGGGTGCCTCGTAGGCGAGTTCCTGCACGTCGGCCGGGACGATCACGGCGGTGGGCGCGCGGCGCGCGTAGGCGGTCCTGATGGCCCGGTCGAGCACGTTGGGCAGTTGCTGGGGGACGGTGACGGTCTCCAGGTACGCCGAGGCCACGTCCTTGAAGAGGGAGTGGAGATCGACCTCCTGCTGGTACGAGCCCCCCATCGCTGAGCGTGCCGTCTGGCCGAGGATCGCGACGACGGGGACGTGGTCGAGCTTGGCGTCGTAGAGGCCGTTGAGGAGGTGGATGGCGCCGGGCCCCGAGGTAGCGGCGCAGACTCCGAGGCCGCCGCTGAACTTGGCGTAGCCGACGGCCTGGAACGCGGACATCTCCTCGTGCCGCGCCTGGACGAAACGGGGCTGGTTCCCGGCCCTCTCCCAGGCGGCGAGCAGTCCGTTGATGCCGTCGCCCGGGTAGCCGAAGACGTGCTCGACGCCCCACTCGCGCAGCCGCGCGAGGATGTGGTCGGAGACCTTCTCGGACATGACGCTCCTCTCTTCGGCGCTGCTCGGCCCCGCTCGACCGGCGCTGCTCCGCTCGGCGGACAAGGGCGCGGGTAACCGGCCGGCGGGGGCGGAAACACGCCGCACGGGAGTGGTGCGCGGGCGGTCCTGAGAGGGGCGGGGCGTGGCAGGGGGCGCACGGGAGTCACTTCTCAACTGCGCGGAGAGCGGCCACGTTTGCCCTCTGCGTGCAGGGGCACCCGAACTGTCGTGCTTCGGAATGAAGGCACATCCGCGGGAGCGGCAGTGATGCGTGATGGTGCGCTCTGCACGCCTGCCCCGCTTGTGCCTGCCCCGCGGTGACCGCTCGAACCACAGTCCACCGTGTATGGGGAGAGAGCGAAGCCATGACGACCGTACGCCCCCGTGCGAAGCACGCACGACACCCGCACGACGACGCCCCCGACACCGCCGCCGACTTCCGCCGCATAGCGGAACTGCCCGACGGGCCCGAGAAGGACGAACTGCGACAGCGCGTGGTGCGAGCCTGGATGCCGATGGCCTCGCGGCTGGCCCGGCACTTCCGCAACCGGGGCGAGGCGCTGGAGGATCTTCAGCAGGTCGCCGCGCTCGGCCTGGTCAAGGCCGTGGCACGCTACGACCCGTCGCGTGGCAGCGCCTTCGAGAGCTTCGCCGTGCCGACGATAGTCGGCGAGATCAAGCGGCACTTCCGCGACCACATGTGGGGGCTGCACGTGCCCCGTCGCGTCCAGGAACTGCGCAACCGCGTCCGGGTGAGCATCCGCGAGCTGAGCCTCTCGCTCGACGGGCACACCCCCTCCGTCGCACAGATTGCCGAGCACTGCGGGCTGAGCGAGGAGGACGTCACCATCGGGATGGAGGCGCTGGAGAGCTACAGCACCCTGTCCCTGGACGCGGAACTCCCGGGCGCCGACGACGGCTACGCGCTCGTCGACACCCTGGGGAGCCCCGAACCCGGCTTCGACCGGGTCGTCTACCGCGAGTCCGTGAAGCCCCGGCTGCGGCGGCTGCCGGAGCGCGAGCGCCGCATCCTGTACCTGCGCTTCTTCTGCGACATGACGCAGAGCAGGATCGCCGAGCAGCTCGGCATCTCGCAGATGCACGTCTCCCGCCTCATCAGCCGTACCTGCACCCGCATCCACAAGGAGGTCGAGGCCGACCTGGAGCGCGAGCGCGAGGACGAGCTGGAGGACGACGTGCGGCGGGTCCCCGACCACGCCGACCGGACGAAGGACGGCACCCCCGACGGTGCCCCCGTGGCCGCCGCCACTGGACAGACGACGGAGATGTCGGCGGCGACGGAGCGCGAGGGGGAAGCGGACCCGGCGGACACCGCCGATGCCGCGCACAGCGAGACCGACGACAGCCAGGGCGGGGGAGACGCCGGAAGCTCACATCTCGCTGCGGCGTAACGCGAACGCGATATGCCGTGCCATCCGGTCCACGGCCCCGGCCTCGGCCAGTTCGAAGGCGCTCCTGCCGCCCGTACGCAGCAGGGTCAGCGCCCCCTGGACGGTGCTGGGGCTGTCGGGCCCCGAGTCCGGCTCCGTGCCCGTCGTCCCCGTGGAGAGCGGGACGCACAGCAGGGAGCTGGCCTCGGCGCGCACGAGCAGGGGCGCCCCCGTCTCGTCGCAGCCGAAGGCATCGGGGTCCTCCAGGCGCGCCTGGAGGACCCCGGCGCCTCTGTCCACGGCATCGGCCACCACGGGCGAGGCGGCGGGCACTTGGGCCGAGACGGCGTCGCGCACCTCACCGCTGGAGGCGAGCACGGCCGAGCGGCACAGGGACTCGCTCTTGCCGCCCGTGTCGAGGATGACCCAGTCGGCGAACCGCCCGTACAGCACGGCGGCGGCCCGCGCCGCGACCGCGTCCCGCGCGGGCGGGGCCGTCAGCAGCGCGGTGGCCATGTCGTCGATGAGGTCCAGGAGTTCGGCGTGCCGCGTCATCTCCGTCAGCGCGGGCCGCGCGGTCGCGGGCTGCTCGGCGGTCGCGGGCTCCCTGCGCACCGCGGCGGGCCCGCCGCCGTCCGGTGCCGACGGGGCGGCGTCCCCGCACGTCTGGAAGACGGTCAGCACGGCGGTGCGCGGCTCCTGCGGCGGACGCAGCGCCGTGAGCGTGGCCCGCAGCGCGCCGCTGCGGGGCGAGCTGCGGTCCGGCGGGCGCAGAAGCTGCACGTGCAGGCTGCGGGCGCCCTCGCCGCGCGCGACAGCGGCGACCTGCGAGCGGAAGGTGGGGCGGCCCTCGTGGGTGAACGAACCGGCCAGCGCCCTCCCCGTCGCATAGCCGGGGCGCATCCCGAAGAGCTGGGTGGCCGCCACGTTCAGCCGCCGCACCACCCCGTCCCTGTCCAGCAGCGCGACCGCCACGGGCAGCCGCTGGAAGAGGGCGCGCAGCAACTGGTGCTCATGGGCGTCGTCGCGCCCGCCGTTGCGCTTGCCCGCGGCGGCCAGCTCCTCGTAGCGCGGCCACAGGACCTCGGCGGCGTGCTGGAGCTCGAAGAGCGCCGCGTCGAGGGCGGGCAGGGCCTCCGAAGAGGGCAGCGCTCGTGCGGTACGCAGTTCCTCGACGCGCCTGCGGAACGCCGCGAGATCGGCGCCGTACTCCTCCACGTCGGCCATGCAGCTCAACGTAGCCGCTGGGGACGTGCCCGGCCCATATCTCCGGCTCATTCACGGAGATTCCATGAGATCCATGCCGAGGGTGTGTGCGTCCGTCCGTTTTCTGATCACCCCCGCTGGGCAGCCGCTCGCATGTGAAGCTTCCGCGATCCGCCACGTCGCTCCCCGCCGACCGCGTCTCGCTGGAGACGGACGAGGGACCAGGGGAGACGTCCCAGGGGCGCAGTCTCGCCCATCTGGCCGAGGAGGCAGCCCGGTGCACGCCCGACTGCTGCGCCGCCGCCGTCACCGCCAGCTACACGCCGGGCGCGGACGCGGGCGCGGCCCCCGACGTCCCGCTCGCGGTCACCCATCCCGACCTCTCCGGGCTGGTCGGGCTCCAGCTCGAATCCGGCGAGGGGCCCATACCCGAGGCGCTGTCGGGCGGCGAGCCGGTCAGCGCCGACGATCTGCTCCACGAGACGCGCTGGCCCGCCTACCGTGCCAAGGCCCTGGACGCCGGGCTGCGTTCGAGCGCGACGCTCCCGTACCGCCGTGAGGGCCTCGCGCTCACCATCACGGTCTTCTCCTTCCGCCCGTACCGCCTCGCCGACGCCGTCACCGGCAGCGCCGCGCTCCTCGCCGACCTCGCCACCACCGTCCTGGTGCGGGACAGGCGCTACCGCGAGGCGCTCGCCGAGGTCGAGCAGCTCGACTCGGCGCTGCGGTCCCGGCCTGTGGTGGACCAGGCGTGCGGGATCGTCATGGTCGTGGTCGGGTGCGCCGCGGACGAGGCGTTCGCCCTTCTGCGCCGGATGTCCCAGCGCACGAACCGCAAGCTGTACGACCTCGCCGAGGCGCTCGTCAGTACGCGCGGGCGCGGCGCCGAGGAGGAACTGCGGAGGATGAGCCGGACGCCGTAGCGGCGGGTGTCCTCACGTGTCGTCGCGTGCCCGTTTCCTGCCCTTCTGCGAAGGTGGACGGGTTGGTTGCAGAATTGTCTGATGTACGGATAGCGGCGGAGGCAAGGACGCATGCGGCGCAGCGACCGGGGCGGGCACGGTGACCGGGGCGGGCGCGGGGACTCAGGGCACACCCACACCCCTCCTTCCGGTTCCCCGGGCTTCACGGGTGCGCCCGGTGACGACGCCGGGCCCGAGGTGCCCGGCGCACGGCACTCGGCCACGGCGCTGGCCGCCTGCGGGTACTGGCGGCGGCGCGGCATGCACACGGAACCCCGGCAGGTCGTCGTCGCGCCCGGCGCGCCGGTGCTGCTGCTCGCCGTCCTCGCGGCGACGGGCGGCGGCGCGGGCATCCTCGCGGGTGCGGGTGCGGGCGCGGGTTCCGGTCCCCGTTCCGGTGCCGGTGTGGGGCCGGGCGCGGGGGAGGCACCGGCACGTCCCGGTACCGGCAGTGTCCTGCTGCCGCGCCCGAGCGCGGCCTGGCACGCCCCGCAGGCCCGTCTGCTCGGCCGCCCCCTGCACACCGTGCCCGTGCCCGCCGAGTGCGGGGGCGTGCCCGATCCGTTCGCGCTGCTGGAGACGGTGCGCAGGGCCCGCGCCGAGGGCGAGGACCCGAGAGTGCTCGTGCTGTCCGTCGCCGACGAGCCCACCGGCACGGCCGCGCCGCCCGAGCTGCTGCACGAGGTCTGCGAGGCGGCAGCCGACGAGGGGCTGCTGATCGTCAGCGACGAGAGCTGGCGCGACACCTCGCACGACCCGCACGACACGGTCGTCGTCAGCCCCGCCGAGATGCTGTGCGGCGGCCCGCACGGCGACTCCGTCGTCGTCCTCACCGGGCTCGTGCCCGCGCTGCTGCCGCCGGGGCTGCACGCGGGCGTCGCGCGTTTCCCGGGGACGGAGCGCGGCGGGGAGCTGTCGGACGCGGTACGGGACGTGCTGGAGGTGCTGCACACGGAGCTGTCAGAGCCCGTCGCCGCCGCGGCTGCCGAGGCGCTGTCCGAGGCGGCGCCGCTGCGGGAGGCGCGGACGGCGGCGGCCCGCGCACACGGCGCGCTGGCGGCGGCCCTCGCCCGCGCGCTCGGCGACGCGGGGGTGCTGTGCCGCCCGCCGCACGCAGGGCGCCACCTCTACGCCGACCTGGAGCCGCTGCGCCCCCGGCTCGCCTCGCGCGGGATCAAGGACGCCGCGGGGCTGGAGGCCGAACTGGTGCGCCGCCTCGGCCCGTACGCGAGCGGAGGGCACCGGTTCGGTGATGATCCGCGGGCGCTGAGGGTACGCGTGTCGACCGAGGTGCTGGCCTCGGGCGATGCCGCCGGTGTGCTCTCACTCACCACTTCAGAGCCGCTGGAATTGCCCGGCGTCGCACGGGCGTTGCGGAAAGTGCGTACGGCGCTCACCGATCTCACAGATGGGAGCCCTGAATAGATGACCGAACAGACCGATCAGCGCTCGGGCGACGGCGGCTCCGGTCCCGGCCCCTCCGTCCCGCGTCGTCTGCCGGGGCACGAGCGCGGAGACGGACACGGAGACGAGAACGGGCGCGGGCACGGGCACGGGCACGGCCATGGCGTCGCCACGGACCCCGGCACGCGGCCCGCGCTCCCCGCGCCGCACCCACTCGGAGCCCGCCGCCTGTGGCCGCGCTCGTTCGCCGACCGGCTGACCTCCCCGCTGCCCGGCGTGCGCGCCATGACGCGGATGGCCCGCGAGGGCTCGATGCGCCCCGGCGCCGAGGCGCTGCGCGAGGTGTCACGGCTCCCGTACGAGCCGGGCCCCGTGCCCGACGTCGACGCCTCGACGGTCGCCGTCACCTGGGCGGGGCACGCGAGCTGGGTGGTGCGCGTCGGCGGGCTCACCGTGCTCACCGACCCCGTCTGGTCGCGCCGCATCCTGGGCACTCCCGCGCGGGTCACGCCGGTCGGCGTGCCGTGGGAGGAGCTGCCGCCCGTGGACGCGGTCGTCATCTCGCACAACCACTACGACCACCTGGACGCCCCCACCCTCCGCCGCCTGCCGCGCTCCACGCCCCTGTTCGTGCCCGCCGGGCTCGCCAAGTGGTGCCGCAGACGCGGCTTCACGCGGGTCACCGAGCTGGACTGGTGGGAGGGCGCCGAGCTGCCCGCGCGGGGCGGCGGCAGCGTCCGCTTCGACTTCGTCCCCGCGCACCACTGGTCCAAGCGGACCCTGACCGACACCTGCCGCTCCCTGTGGGGCGGCTGGGTGCTGACCGACCCGCTCGGCCAGCGGGTGTACTTCGCGGGCGACACCGGCTACGGGCACTGGTTCGCTGAGATCGGCGGGCGCTACCCGGACATCGACCTCGCGCTGCTGCCCATCGGCGCCTACGACCCCCGCTGGATGCTCCGGCCCGTCCACACCGACCCGGAGGAGGCGGTCCGCGCCTGCGAGGACGTCGGCGCGCGGGCGATGGCACCCATGCACTGGGGCACCTTCCTGCTCTCGGGCGAGCCGCCGCTCGACCCGCTGAAGCGGGTGCGTGCGGCGTGGGAGGCGACGGGGCGCCCGCGCGAGGAGCTGTGGGACCTGCCGGTGGGCGCGTCCCGCGTGCTGGACCGACGGCTGACAGCTGGCGGCTGACGGGCCAGGGCCCCTCCTGTCGGATCCCGTCGGATCCCGCCGGATCCCGTCGGACCGGCCCCGGGCTCCCGCCGTCGTGCCCCTCCCGTCACGCCCCTCGCTGCGGTGCCCCGTGCACGCGGCGCCACAGCGAGGGCACCGCGCTGATCAGCAGCGTCAGCGCGACGGCCGCCACGACGCCCTCCCAGGGCTCGGGGAACAGCGAGCCGCCGACCACGCCGATCACCTGGTACGTCACCGCCCACGCCAGGCAGGCCGGGATGTCGCCGCGCACGAACTCCCGCAGCTTCATGCGGGCCAGCAGACACGCCAGCATGACCGGGATGCGCCCGGCGGGGATCAGCCGCGACAGCACCAGGACGGCCACCCCGTGCGCGCGCAGCTTGTCCTGCGCCTGGGCCAGGCGCTCGGGCGCGGCACGGTCGCGCAGCCGCTCCAGCCAGCGCGACCCGTTCTTCGAGCCGACCCCGCGCCGCCCCAGCCAGTACAGCCCGACGTCCCCGAGGAACGCCGCGAAGGCGGCCAGCCCGAACACCTCCAGCAGCGAGACCACGGGCACGCTCTGGTGCAGCGCCACGACGGCGGCGCCGCTCACCAGGGCCCCGGTCGGCACGACGGGCACCAGCGAGCCGAGCACCACCAGCAGGAAGAGCGAGGGGTAGCCGACGGCCTGCTGGGTGGACTCGGGCGGGACGGCGGCGCGTGCCGCGTCGGCGAGCAGTGCCTGGCCGAAGCCGCCCAGCTCCGTCAGTTCCGCCAGCTCCGTCAGGTCCGCCAGTCGGTCGATCACCTGGCGGCCTCCAGCCGTACGCGCTCGCCGTGCGCCAGCTTGTGCACGGCGACATCGGGGGCGAGCAGCCCCGCCAGGCGGACGAACTCGTCGCCGGGCGCGTGGAACTCGTGCGGCCTGACGGCGTCCATGCCGATCGGCCAGTAGGTGCCGTAGTGGACGGGCACGGCGCTCTTCGGGTTCAGGCGGGCGAGGGCCCGCGCGGCGCGCCCCGCGTCCAGGTGCCCCTCGCCCAGATACGGGCCCCAGCCGCCGACGGGCAGCAGCGCCACGTCCACGGGGCCGACGGCCTCGGCCATGCCGTCGAACAGCCCGGTGTCACCGGCGAAGTACGTACGGGCCTCGCCCGTGATCACATAGCCGAGCGCGGCGGCGAGGCGCGGGCCGTAGTTGAGCCGCCGCCCGTCGTGCGCCGCGGGCACGGCCCGCACGGTCACGGCTCCGGAGTCGGCACCGGAACCGGCGCCGACCTCCTCGCCCGCCTCGACCTCGACCACGTCCAGCAGCTGCCGCAACCGCCGCAGCCCGGGCACGGCCCTGCTCGCGCCGCGCGGCACGACGACCCGGGTGCCGGGCGCCAGCCGGGCCAGGGAGCCGACGTGGAGGTGGTCGGCGTGCAGATGGGAGACGAGCACGAGGTCGGCGCGGGTGGCGGAGGGCGGCGGCAGCTCGCCGCGCCGCCTGCGCAGATGCGCCATGCGGCGCACCAGCAGCGGGTCCGTCAGCACGGTCACCCCCGAGTCCCGCACCGTCGTGGTGGCATGCCCCCACCACGTGACCTCCACCGGCACGGACTCTCTCCCTTCGCCTCGCCTGCCGACCTCGCCGTCCCGCTGCGGGTGACGGCCGAGGGCGCGCCTACGAGCGTAAGCGCTCGGACCTCCGGGCCCGGGGCCGACGCGGGCACCCCGCCCCAGGGCGGGCCCCCGCCCCCGTAGACGCTGTGAAAAAGTGGAGAATGTCCCGCGTGTGCGGGGGCCGGACGCGGGCGGGCCGCGCGCCGGGCGGAGCGGAGACGAGGAAGAAGAGGAGGCGGGCGTGCGGCTGCGGTTGCGGTTGCCACCCTGGCGGCGCCTGGGCGCCGCTGCGCTGCGGATACTCGCGGTATGGGCGGTCAGCACCGTCACGATGCTCGTCCTCGCGGGCATCCTGCCCGACTTCCGGCTCCAGTCCTCCGACGGCGACAGCGCCACCCTCATCGGCATCACCGCCGCCATCGGCGCCGGTGTCTTCGGCCTGCTGAGCGCCCTGGTGTGGCCCGTCCTCGTACGGGCCCTGCTCCTGGTGCCCGCGCTGGTGCTGGGGCTGCTGGTCTTCTTCCTCAACGGCTCGCTGCTGCTGCTCGCGCTGTCCCTCATCCCGTACGGGCACGGCTCGGCCGACCCGGAGACCGCCGTCGTCGTGGCCGCCGTCATGTCCGCCGCTTCCTCCGCGGCCAGCACCTTCCTCACCGTGCGGGACGACGGCGCCTACCGCCGCCGCCTCTCCCGGCTCGCCGACCGCGACCGCCGCCGCACGAACACGGGGGAGGGGCCGCGCACCCCGGGCACCGTCTTCCTCCAGCTCGACGGCCTCGGCCACGAGGTGCTGCGCGAGGCGATCGAGCCGCCCGACGGCTCGGCCCCGCTGATGCCCACCGTCGCCGCCATGGCCACGGGCTCGCACCGCCTCACCCCGTGGCGCACCGACTGGTCCAGCCAGACCGGCGGCAGCCAGCTCGGCATCCTGCACGGCAGCAACGAGGACGTGCCCGCCTTCCGCTGGTACGAGAAGGAGACCGGCGAGGTCATCGTCAGCAACCGGCCCACCAGCGCCGCCGAACTCCAGCGCCGGGCCGTCGAGCGCACCGGGGACCGTGGACTGCTCGCGCTGGACGGCGCCAGCCGGGGCAACCTCTTCAGCGGCGGCGCCGGGCAGGCCGCGCTCGTGCTGTCGGTCTCCGTGCGCAGGGGCAGGGAGAACCGCTCCCGCGCCGGGTACTTCGCCTACTTCTCCGACCCGGCCAACGCCACCCGTACCGCCGTCTCCTTCGTCGCCGAGGTGCTGCGGGAGATCGGGCAGTCGGTCAGGGCGCGGCTGCGCGGCAAGGGGCCGCGCGTCGGGCGCGGCGGGCTGTACCCCGTGGTGCGGGCCTTCGCGACGGTCGTGGAGCGGGACGTGGTCGTCGCCGCCGTGCTCGGCGACATCCTCAGCGGTCGCACCGCCGTCTACGCGGACCTCGTCGGCTACGACGAGGTCGCCCACCACTCGGGTCCGCGCGGGCGCGACATCCGGCAGGTGCTGCGGGGCCTGGACCGCTCCATCGCGCTGATCGCGAAGGTCATCGAGAAGGCGCCGCGCCCGTACCACCTGGTGCTGCTGTCCGACCACGGGCAGAGCCACGGCGAGACCTTCGAGAGCGCCTACGGGCTCACGCTGGAGAACCTCGTGCGCGCGGGCTGCGGGCTGCCCGTGCCGCGCAAGGCCGGGCGCACGCTCAGCGGGGGCGAGGCGCGGGCCGCGGCCCGCGCGGCGCTGCACCGGCCCGAGGAGTGCGGCCAGGAGCCGCCGCGCAAGCCGCCCAGGACGGCGGGCCCCGTCGTGCTGGCCTCGGGCAACCTCGGCCTCGTCTCGTTCCCCGACGTGCCGGGCCGCATGTCCAGAGAACAGCTCGACGCGCGCCATCCCGCGCTGCTGCGTGCCCTCGCCGGCCACCAGGGCATCGGATTCCTGCTGGTGCGCAGCGAGGAGCACGGGGCCGTCGTGCTCGGGTCCGGCGGTGCGGAGCACCGGCTGGCGACGGGGGAGATCGTCGGGGGCCGCGACCCGCTGGAGCCGTTCGGGCCCGGCGCGGCCGACGCGGTACGGCGCACGGCGGGCTTCCCGCACGCGGCCGACATCATGGTCAACTCCGCCGTCGAGCCCCGTACGGGCCGCGTCCACGCCTTCGAGGAGCAGATCGGCTCCCACGGCGGCCTGGGCGGCGAACAGAACCGGGCCTTCCTGCTGTCACCGCTCGCCCTCTCGGCCCCGACGGACGGGGAACTGGTCGGCGCGGAGAGCGTGCACCGGGTGCTGCGACGCTGGCTCGCGGAGGCGGCGGGTCCCCTTCGCGGGGGGCGGAAGGAAACGGCGAGTTGCCCTCTTCACGGGGGTATTGCGCGGGACGGCTGGCCCGTGAAATCGGCACCGTAGGGTCCCGCGCTGATTTTTGCGCCGCAGCACGCCTGGGCGGGGTCCCTTGCGCGGGGCGGTTCGCCGTATTCCGGGTGCGGGCCGGTGGCTTCGGCGCGGTGTGTGGTTGCGGTGCGGTGTGGCTGGCGCCGCGTGGTTGTTGGCTTGTGCCGGTGGGCGTGTGGGGTTGGTGTGTGGTGGGGGTCGGTGCCGCGGTGGGGTGTCTCCTCGGGCGGCGACAAGTGCGGGTCGGCTTTTCGGCTGCCTGTACATACTCGTCGCCACCACTTGCGGGGACACCCCACCACGTCCCCTCCCACCCGGTGGCCAACTATCCGCCGGTGCCCCCTCCGCTTGTCCCCATGCTGTGTGCCCGCACCTGGCGGTACGGGCTCAGCACCACTGTTGTGGGCAGGCGTTCCGCATGGCGGAACGGGTGGGCACAACCCACCCACCGGCCCGCGGCCGCGAACGAAACCCCAGGGGGCAATCGGGTAGGCGCACCCCGTGAAGGGGGAGTTGCGCGGGACGGTCGGCCCGGGGAGTGGGGACCGCAGGTCCCGCGCCGGGGATGTGGCCGGGCTCAGCCCACCCGGAGCGGAAGCGGGCCACCGGCGGGACGGGGACGGGGTGGGGTGTCCCCGCAGGTCGAGAAAGTCACCGGCCGAAAGCCGAAAACGAAAGCTTCACGCCGAGGAGACACCCCACCGCGGCACCGGACACCCAAGAACACGCACCCCACACGGCCACCGTCGGGCACCAAGAATCACGCGGCGCCAGCCGCGAACAACCGGTACCACACGCCGCGCCGTAGCCACACAGCCGCACCCGGAATACGGCGAACCGCCCCGCGCAAGGGACCCCGCCCAGGCGTGCTGCGGCACAAAAATCAGCGCGGGACCCTACAGTGCGCACCACACAGGCCAACCGTCCCGTGCAACACCCCCGTGAAGCGGGAACCCACCGTTTCCTTCCGCACCCCGCGAAGGGGACCGTCCCGCGCAACACCCCCGAAGGAAATGCGGTCAGGGCTCGGATCCGCCGCAATATTTTCAGGTGGGCGCCTCGGCGCGAGGAGATTACGGGACGATTTTGCGGAGCCTGTTCGGCATCCGAACATGGAAGCCCCCCAACCGGACACCGGCGAGCGCACCCCGAGCGCGCCCGCCACCGGCGCACGGCCACCCCACGAGGGCCCGGCCACACGCCTCCGCACCGAAAGGCTCGGCCCCATGACGACCCCACCCCCTGCCCCGCCCCGGGAGGGGTCACCGCACGCGCGGCGGTTCGGCCTCCCGACCGCGACGGCGCTGGTCATGGGCAACATCATCGGCGGCGGCATCTTCATGCTGCCCGCCTCCGTCGCCCCGTACGGCACGGTCAGCCTGGTCGCCTTTGTCGTGCTGACGGTGGGCGCCGTCGCGCTCGCGCTCGTCTTCGGGCGGCTGGCCGAGCGCAACCCCCGCACGGGCGGCCCCTATGTGTACGCGCGCGACGCGTTCGGCGACTTCGCCGGGTTCCTCGGCGCGTGGTCGTACTGGATCACCACGTGGGTGAGCAACGCCGCGCTCGCGGTGGCCGCCGTCGGCTACCTGGACGTGCTGCTGCCCGTGCAGGGCTCGACGTGGCAGACCGTCCTCGCCGCACTCGTGATCATCTGGCTCCCCGCGCTGGCCAACCTCGCGGGCACCCGCTACGTCGGCGCCGTCCAGGTCGTCGCCACAGTGCTCAAGTTCGTCCCGCTGCTGCTCGTCGCGGTCGGCGGCCTGTTCTTCTTCGACGCGGACAACCTCGGGCCGTTCGAGGCGAGCGGCGACGGCGCCCTGGGCAGCGTCACGGCAGCCGCGGCGATCCTGCTGTTCAGCTATCTGGGCGTGGAGTCGGCGGCGATGAGCGCGGGCGAGGTCCGCGACCCGCGCCGCAACGTCGGGCGCGCCAGCGTGCTGGGCACCGTCGGCGCCGCCGCCGTCTATCTGCTGGGCACGGTCTCCGTGTTCGGGCTCGTCGCGCACGACAAGCTGGTCGGCTCCACGGCGCCGTTCTCGGACGCGGTCAATGCCATGTTCGGCGGCTCCTGGGGCGGTACGGTCATCGCCTGCGCCGCACTGGTCTCCATGGTCGGCGCGCTCAACGGCTGGACGCTGCTGAGCGCCCAGGCCCCCTACGCGGCGGCCAGGGACGGCCTCTTCCCGAAGGTCTTCGAGCGCAGGCGCCGGGGCGTGCCCACGGTCGGTGTGCTCGTCGGCGCCGTGCTGGCCTCGCTGCTGACCGTTGCCAACTTCAGCGGGGGCGCGAGCGGCGCCTTCAACAGCCTGGTGCTCATCACCACCTTCACCGCCACCGTCCCCTATCTCCTCTCGACGGCGGCCCAGCTCTACTTCCTCTTCTCCGGCAGTGGCGCCCGGGTCCGTTCCGGGCGGCTGGTGCGGGACGCGGTGCTGGCGCTGGCCGCGTTCGGGTTCTCGCTGTGGCTGGTCGCGGGCGCCGGTTACGCGGCCGTCTACCAGGGTGTGCTGTTCCTCTTCGCCGGGGTGCTGGTCTACGTGTGGCTGGCCGCCCGGCGCGAGCGGGCGCGGGGCGGCCGGGAGGCGGAGCCCGGCCAGGTGCCGGGGTCCGCCGACGGGGGTCAGGCCGTGCTGGCGCCGTCGACGACGAGGTCCGCGCCGACCGTCGAGCCCGCCTCGTCCGAGGCGAGGTAGAGCACAGCCGCCGCGATCTCGGCGGTGTGCGCGGCGCGCCCCCTCGGGATCGAGGTGCGCATCCGCGCCGTCTTCTCCTCCGGCGTCTCGCCGGGCAGCGTGGACATGGGCGCGTCGACCTTGCCGGGGCTGACGGTGTTGATGCGGACGCCCTCGCCGATGTGGTCGAGCGCGGCGTTCCGGGTCAGCGCCCCGAGCGCCGCCTTGCTGGCGACGTAGGCCGCGAGGCCCGGCTGCCTGCTGTGGACGCCGAGGTTCGAGGACACGTTCACGATGGTGCCCCCGCCCTCCTGGACGCGCATGCGGGCGACCTGGTGCTTCAGCGCCAGCCAGGTGCCGGTCAGGTTGATGTCGAGGGCGCGCCGCCAGTCCTCCTCGGGGATGTCGGCCGCGGGTGCCGGGGGCACGAAGACGCCCGCGTTGTTGACGGCGACGTCGAGTCCGCCGAAGCGGTCGACGGTCTCGCGGACGAGGGCCGCCGTGTCCTCGGAGCGGGTGACATCGGCGGTGACGGCTGCCGCCTCGCCGCCCTCCGTCTCGATCAGGGCCACGGTCTCCTTGAGGGGTGCGGCGGTGCGTCCGGAGACGACGACGCGGGCGCCCTCCCTGGCGAAGGCGAGTGCGATCTCACGGCCGATGCCGGTGCCGCCTCCGGTGACGAGTGCGGTGCGGCCTGCGAAGCGTGCGCGAGCGGTCATGACGGGTCTCCTCGGTGTGGCTCGGTACGGGATGGTTTTCTAGAACGATCGGTCTTGAATTTTGGGTGAAGAGAGCACCCTCGGAAGAGGGTGCTGTGTGGGAGTGGAGGCGGGCGGGGTCAGTCCAGGAGGGACAGTGCCTGCTCCGTCGCGTCGCGCAGCCGGGCGGGGGAGTGCGAGCCCATGCCCACCACGCGCATGCCCTGCATCAGGACCAGCAGCATGCGCGCCAGCGCGCGGGGCTCGCGGTCCTCGGGGAGTTCCCCCTGCGCCCTGGCCCGGATCAGCGCCGAGGTCAGTGCGGTCTCCAGTGTCTCCCAGCTCACCTCGACGTTGCGTGCCGCCGCCGCGTCACGCGGGGCCAGCTCCACGGCCGTGTTGACCACGAAGCAGCCCTTGCGGCGGCGCTCCTCGTCCGTCGACTCCGCCGCGAAGCGCCGCACCATGGCCCGCACCGCGGGCAGTGCGGGTCCCGGCTGCGACAGCTCCTCGACGAGGCAGGTGCCGTGCTCCTCGCCGTAGCGCTCCAGTGCCTTCGCGTACAGCTCCTGCTTGCCGCCGAAGGTGGCGTACAGGCTGGCGCGGGCGATGCCCAGGTGTGCGACGAGATCGGCGAGCGACGTCGCCTCGTAGCCGCGCTCCCAGAACAGCTCCAGGGCTGAGCGGAGCGCGGCGTCCGGGTCGAATTCCTTCGTTCTCGCCATGCCGGAACACTAGGCCAAACGAGAATGACCGGTCAAGAATGGTCGGTCAGGAGCCGCCCGGGGAGGCGTCGCGGATCGAGGAGTCGCGGATCGGGGCGCCCGCCTCGCGCAGGTGCCGCAGTGCCTCCCGCCACGAGGCCACGAGGCTCGTCTCGTGGTACGGGATGCCCAGCTCGGCGCAGTAGCCGCGGACGATCGGCCGGGCGCGGCGCAGGTGAGGGCTGGGCATGTTCGGGAACAGGTGGTGCTCGATCTGGTAGTTGAGCCCGCCGAGCGCGATGTCGGTGAGCGCGCCGCCCCGCACGTTGCGCGAGGTCAGCACCTGCCGCCGGAGGAAGTCGGGGCGCTCGTCGCCCGAGAGCATCGGCATGCCCTTGTGGTTGGGGGCGAAGATCGAGCCGAGGTAGACGCCGAAGACGGCCTGGTGCAGCAGGAGGAAGGCCACCGCCATGCCCGGCGGGAGGACCAGGAACAGCGCGGCCAGATACACGGCGAGGTGTCCGAAGAGCAGCGTGCCCTCCAGCACGGGGCGCTTCATGTGCGGCTGGCGCAGGGCGCGGATGCTGGAGACGTGCAGGTTGAAGCCCTCCAGCGTCAGCAGCGGGAAGAACAGCGCCGCCTGGTGGCGCCCGATGAACCGGGGCAGCCCCTTCGCCTCGCGGGCCTGCTCCTGGGACCAGACGAGGATGTCGGGCGCGACATCGGGGTCCAGCTCCTCGTGGTTGGGGTTGGCGTGGTGGCGGGTGTGCTTGTTCATCCACCAGCCGTAGGACATGCCGATGCCGACGTTGCCCACGAGCCTGCCGCCCGTCTCGCTCGCACTGCGTCCGCGGAACACCTGGCGGTGCGCGAGGTCGTGCGCGATCAGCGCCAACTGGCCGAAGACCAGCCCGAGATACCCGGCGACGGCCAGTTGCCACCAGCTCGCGCCGACGGCGAAGAACGCCACCCAGCCCGCCACGAAGGCGAGTCCGACGAGGGTCAGGCGCAGCGCGTAGTAGCCCGGCCGACGCTCCATCAGCCCGGCCTCCGCCACGCGCCGCGAGAGCCCCGCGAAGTCGCTCCCGCCCCCGCCCCCGCCCCCGGCCGCCTTGCCCTGGACGGCTCTGCCGCTCTCGGAGGGAGCCCGTGTCTCCGGTGTCTCAAGTGCTGTCGTCATGCGGTCGAGCCTCGCGGGCGCGGACCGCGCCCGACAGCCGCGCAGCACGCCTCCCGGACGGGGGCTCACCGCCGATGGGGGGTGTAGCCAGGTACACCATCCGCGGCGGGGGCGCAGGTGGGAGCGCCGCGGGCGGCGGTCGCCGTACGGCGGTCCTACGCTGGGGGGCAGTGCCCGAAGCGTCCATTGGAAGCGAGGACCATGCCATGTCCCCCGAGCCGCTGACCCCGGAGCAGACGGACGAGGCGCTGGCCGGACTGCCCGGCTGGAGCGTCGACGACGGCCGGATCACCCGCGCCTACGCGTTCGACAAGCACCTGCCCGCCGCCGCGATGGTCGTCCACATCGCCGCCATCCAGGAGGAGCTGGGGCACCACTCCGAGCTGGGCCTGGGCTACAACAAGCTGACGGTCGCCGTGAACACGCACAGCGCGGGCGGCCGGATCACGGAGCTGGACATCGCGCTGGCCCGCCGGATCGAGGAGATCGCGGCGGGCCACGGCGCGGGCTAGGGCCACCCTTCCCCCCCCTCCTCAGCCGGGGGCGGCCCTGTCACTCGCCGGTGTCGCGGCCGGAGCCAGGGGCCGGGACACGCGGGGGAAGGCGTGCGCGGGAGGAGGGGGAGGGGTCACGGCCTGACCGAGTCCAGGGCGTAGGAGCCGGAGCCGCTGTAGGCGTGGACGAGGAAGCGGTAGGTGCCCGCCGTGCCGTCGTAGGTGACGGTCTCGTCGGGTCCTGGGCTGGTGCCGCTGGCCACGGTCGTCCACGTCGAGCCGTTCAGCTTCTGGAGGTACAGGTCGAAGTCGGCGCTCGACGGGCCCTTCAGGCAGCCGGTGTGCGGACCGGAGGCCGTCGACTCGTACGACGTGCCGTTGGGCTCGACCCGCTGTTCGCCGCTGGTCAGCGAACCGGCGTAGGAGGCGGAGGGCTTGGCGCAGCCGGTGGGCGGGGGTTCGTTGCCGCCGCTGGTCCTGAGCGTCAGGCCGTAGACGGACAGCGCCTCGGTGACGGGCTGGTAGTACGTGGTCCCGCCGCTGCGGCAGTTGCCCGAGCCGCCCGAGGTCATGCCCTGCGCCTGGCTGCCGGAGATGAAGGAGCCGCCGGAGTCGCCTGGCTCGGCGCACACCGAGGTCCTGGTCACCCCGCTCACGGTGCCCTGCGGATACGTGACACTGGTGTTGTGCTGCTGGATGGTGCCGCAGTGCCAGCCCGTCGTGGACCCGGAGCGGCAGATCGACGAGCCGACCGGCGCCTGCTGGGATCCGGCGACGGTGACGTTGGCGCCGCCCTGCCCCTTCACGTACGGGGTGGCGGTCCAGTTGCTGTTGGCCGCGACCCACGCGTAATCGTTGCCGGGGAAGGACGAGCCCTGGAACGTGCCCTGGGCCACCTGGTTGTAGCCCGTCGTGCTGGTGCCCGTCCTGCCGCAGTGCCCGGCGGTGACGAAGCCCTGCTGGGTGCCCTTGGTGACGGGGAAGCCGACGGAACAGCGGCCCCCGCCCATGTAGTAGGCGTCGCCGCCGCGCAGGTCGTAGTACGGGCGCGGCTGCTCCGCCGACTTCACCACGCGCACGGCGGAGGCGTCGGCGCCGCTGCGGTCCACGAACTGCCGTGCCTCGGCGGGCCGTGCGGCGAAGACGGTCACCGTGTTGTGCCGGACGTCGACGGACCAGGCGGGGATGCTGCCCGGGGTGCGGCGCTCGGCGGCGCGGTCGAGCGCGGCCTTGGCGGCATCCAGTTCGGCGAGGCCGTGGTCGACGACCTTCGGGGTGGCACCGGCCGCTGCGATGGTGTCCGCCTCGGTCGCGCTGGTGGTGCCCACCACCAGCTTCGACGTGGGGCCCGTCGTCCAGGCGCCCCCGTAGCGGGTGCCCAGCTCCATGCTGAGGGCCTTCTCCACCGTCGGGGCACGGTGTTCGCTGGCCACTCTGGTTCTGACCTCGGCGGGGGTGAGGCCGAGGTCACGGCGCATGGCGTCGAGCATCGCTTCGGGGACCGGGGGCGCCGGACGGGCTTCGGCCGCCTTCGCCACGGAAGCGGCGTACGACGAGGGCGGGGGTGCGGGTTCGCCCGCTGTGGCGGGCATGGCGATGAGTGCGAGGGCACCGGCGGCCAGAGCCGATCCGGCGACCACGCCGACGTTGCGGAGCATGGGGGTCTCTCCTCGTGTCGGGGGGTGCGGATCAACGTAGCCGCGCGCCCGGTCGGCGTGTACCTGCCATTTCACCCCTCTCGCGATGCGATGCCTCAGCGCGCTCAGGCGCGCTGAGGAGCCGAGGGGACGCTCGCGGCCCCCGGCCGGCCCGGGGAACACCTCGCGGCCACCTGCCCGCCGACGCCCTCGCGGTCCGGGCCCGCCCTGGGACCAGGCCCTGGCCCCGCGGCGGTGGTGCGGCGGTGGTGCGCCCGGCGGCGCGCCCCACGGAGCGTGGCCGTGCGGCGGCGGCGCGGATCGGTGGCGCGCCAGGCGGCGCGTGCACGGTGCGTCCGGGTGCGGTGGCCGTGCGGATCGGCGGCGCGTGCACGGTGCGTCGACGGTGGGCGGTCGTGCGCATGCACGGTGCGGCGGTCGTGCGTCGACGGCCGCCCGCGTGGTGTGTCCACGGGGCGGTGGCCGTGCGTCGGCGCGTTCTTGGTGCGCCGGTGGCGCGTCGAGGGGTCCGCTCGCGTGGCCCTTACGCCGCATGGTGGGTCAGCCGTGGGCCTCGGCCCGGCCCGGCTGGGGCTCTCGCGCGAGCCACTCCGCGTAGCGCGGGTTGCGGTGCGCCGCCTCGTCGTGCGCCTGGCGGGCGTGCAGCAGCACGGCGGGCGCCGTCCCCGCGGCGGGGGATCCCGGGTGCCAGCCCAGCAGGTGCCGCCAGCGCAGCGGCGTCCCGCGCAACGGGACCGTCACGATGCCCGGCGCGGGCGCGAACGTGGCCCTGCACAGTCCGATCGCCCGCCCCACCTCCACCAGGTGGACCAAGGAGGCGGTGTCCGTCTCGTACACGGTCTGCGGGGTGAAGCCCGCCCGCGCGCAGGCGGCGGAGAAGCAGTCGCCGAAGCAGCCGTCGCCCGGTACGCAGGCCCAGCTCTCCCCGCCCAGTTCCCGCAGGCTCAGCTCCCGTTCGCCCGCGAGGCGGTGCCCCTCGGGCAGCATCACGAAGACCGGGTCACGGCCGACCGTGCGCCACGTCAGCCGTTCCGTGGCGGGCGGCGGGCTGTCGCCGCAGCAGCCCACCAGGGCGTAGTCGAGCCGCCCCTCGGTCACCAGGTCGCTGATCTCGGCGACGGACCAGGCGGTGTACGTGCTCAGCGGCGCCGACGGATGCACGGCGGCGATGCGGTCCACCAGCCTGCCCAGCAGGGGGCCGTGGGTGCCGCCGAGCCGGAAGCGGGGGATGCCCTCCCAGGCGTTGGCGAACCGGACGGCGTCGTCCTGGAGTTCGTGGATGGCGGGCAGCAGCACCCGCGCCCGGTCCAGGACGAGTTCGCCGAGCGGGGTGGGCCGCGCGCCCCCGCGGTCGCGGTCGAAGAGGGGCCCGCCGAGTGAGCGCTCGATGCGCTTGAGCTGGCCGCTGAGCGCCGACTGGGCGAGGCCGAGCGCCGTGGCGGCGCGGGTGAGGCTGCCCGCGTCGTCTATCGCGCGAATGATCTTCAGATGGCGCAATTCCAGCTCCATGTCCGGAAATTACGACGGGGCGCGCCGCGCGGCAAGGGAACGGCCGCGCGGCGAGGGAACGACGAAGGCCGCCACCCTCCGGCGGGGGAGGCGACGGCCTTCGTCGTGCGCGGTCACGCGGCGGGGCTCAGCCCAGCCAGTTCATCTCGTCCGGGTCGGCACCCAGCCGGGTGTCCGTGTTCAGGGACGCGATCCGCTCCAGGTCACCGGCGTCCAGCTCGAAGCCGAAGACGTCGATGTTCTCCTTGATCCGGGAGGGCGTCACGGACTTCGGGATCACGACGTTGCCGATCTGGAGGTGCCAGCGCAGCACGACCTGCGCCGGGGTCTTCCCGTGCTTGTCCGCGATGGCGGCCAGCGTGGGCTCCTTCAGCAGGTCCTTGCCCTGGCCCAGCGGGGACCACGCCTCGGTCGCGATGCCGTGGTCGGCGTGGAAGGCGCGCGGCAGGGGCTGCTGGAGGTGGGGGTGCAGCTCGATCTGGTTGACGGCGGGGACGGCGCCCGTCTCGTCGATCAGCCGCTGGAGGTGCGCGGGCTGGAAGTTGGAGACACCGACGGCCTTGGCGCGGCCGTCGGCGGCGATCTTCTGGAACGCCTTCCAGGTGTCGACGTACTTGTCCTGTTCAGGGACCGGCCAGTGGATGAGGTACAGGTCCACGTAGTCGAGGCCGAGCCGCTCCAGAGAGGCGTCGAAGGCGCGCAGGGTGGAGTCGTAGCCCTGATCCCTGTTCCACAGCTTCGTGGTGACGAACAGGTCCTCGCGGGGCAGCCCGGACGCCGCGATGGCCTGCCCGGTGCCCTTCTCGTTCTCGTAGATCGCAGCGGTGTCGATGCTGCGGTAACCCGCCTGGAGCGCGGTGCCCACGGCGTCCGCCGCCTCGTCGTCCGGGACCTGCCAGACGCCGAAACCGAGCTGGGGCATGGCGACGCCGTTGTGAAGAGTGATGGTGGGAACGTTGCGCA
The DNA here is from genome assembly GCF_053611545.1 of Streptomyces sp. NPDC054796. NCBI lineage: Bacteria > Bacillati > Actinomycetota > Actinomycetes > Kitasatosporales > Streptomycetaceae > Streptomyces > Streptomyces sp. NPDC054796. Next base: position 116,264 of record NZ_JBSHAO010000001.1, read on the forward strand.
CGAGCGATCGGTCCTCACGTTGAATCGTTGGTTCCGGTTGACACCAGGGTCAACGATCGCCGCGCTACGCGCATTCCCGGCGCGTTTGCCCAGGTCAGAGCGGTGCCATGTGAGGGGTGACGGTGAGCGGCGCGAGCAGCTCAGTTGTGGTAGAGCGCCTCGATCTCGACGGCGTACGCGTTCTCGATCTTCTGGCGCTTCAGCTTCAGCGAGGGCGTGACCATGCCCTGCTCCTCGGTGAACTGCGCGGCCAGTATCCGGAAGGTGCGGATCGACTCGGCCTGCGAGACCTGCGTGTTGGCTGCCACCACGGCGCGCCGGATCTCGGTCTCCAGATCCGGGTCGCGCACCAGGTCGGCGGCCTTCAGCTCGGGCTTCTCGCGCATCGCCAGCCAGTGCGCGACGGCCTCGGGGTCGAGGGTCACCAGCGCGGAGATGTACGGGCGGTCGTTGCCGACGACGATGCACTGCGCCACCAGCGGATGGGCCCGTACCCGCTCCTCCAGCACCCCCGGCGAGACGCTCTTGCCGCCCGAGGTGACCAGGATCTCCTTCTTGCGGCCCGTGATCGTCAGATAGCCGTCCTCGTCCAGCGAGCCGAGGTCGCCGGTGGCGAGCCAGCCGTCGTGCAGGGACTCGTGCGTGGCCTTGGGGTTGTTGAGGTAGCCCTGGAAGACCTGCCCGCCGTACAGCCAGATCTCGCCGTCGTCCGCGATGTGCACGGTCGTGCCGGGGATCGGGACGCCGACGGTGCCGAAGCGGGTCTGCTCGGGCGGGTTCGCGATGGCCGCCGCCGTCGACTCCGTCAGCCCGTACCCCTCGAAGATGCGCATGCCCGCGCCATCGAAGAAGAGCCCGAGGCGCCGCTCCATCGCCGAGCCGCCCGACATCGCGTGGCGGCACCGGCCGCCCATCGCGTCGCGCACCTTCGAGTAGACCAGCTTGTCGAAGACCTGGTGCTGGAGCCGCAGCGCGGCCCCGGGCCCCGGGCCCGTGCCGAAGGACTTCTGCTCGACGGCCTCCGCGTAGCGCACCGCGATGTCCACGGCCTTCTCGAACGGGCCGAGCCTGCCCTCCAGTTCCGCCTTGCGGCGCGACGCCTGGAAGATCTTCTCGAAGAGGTGCGGCACGGCCTGGATGAACGTCGGCCGGAAGGCGGCCAGGTCGGGCAGCAGTGCCGAGGCCGTCATCGACGGCTGGTGGCCCAGCTTGACCCGGCCGCGGATCGCCGCGACCTCCACCATCCGCCCGAAGACATGGGCCAGCGGCAGGAAGAGCAGCAGTGAAGCCTGCTCGCCGGTACGGGAGCGGAAGACCCGCTCATACTTCCCCACGACGTTGTCGGCCTCCGCCATGAAGTTGGCGTGGCTGATCACGCAGCCCTTGGGGCGGCCGGTGGTGCCGGAGGTGTAGATGACGGTGGCCGTCGAGTCCGGGGTCAGCGCGAGCCGGTGCCGGTGCACGACGTCGTCGTCGATGTGCGTACCGGCCCGCGACAGCTCGGCCTCCGCGTTCTCGTTGAGCTGCCACAGCCGCTTGAGCCCCGGCAGCCTGCCGATGACGGAGCCGATCGTCATCGCGTGGTCCTCGTGCTCGACGATCGCGGCCGAGACGTCCGCGTCGTGCAGCATCCAGAAGACCTGCTCGGCGGAGGACGTGGGATAGACCGGGACGACCTGGGCGCCGATGGCCCACAGTGCGAAGTCGAAGAGCGTCCACTCGTAGCGGGTACGGGACATGATCGCGACCCGGTCCCCGAAGCGGACGCCCTCGGCGAGCAGCCCCTTCGCCAGCGCCAGCACCTGGTCGCGGAACTCGCCCGAGGTCACATCGCGCCATGTGCCGCCCGCGTCCTTGCGGGCGAGCGCCGCCCGGTCAGGATCCTCGGCGGCATGGTCGAAGACGGCGTCAGCCAGCCCTCCTACCTGGGGCGCCGTCGCCACAGCCGGGACGGTGAACTCGTGCAATGGGTCTGCTCCTCGACGTGCAGGGCACCGCTGTATGACACAGCGCGAGCGACCGTATCGGATACGGAGCGCGCTGGGGAGGGGCGTCCGTGCTGGTCAGTCGGTCAATTGGGGTCACTTCGGTACGTGCGGGCCCAGGCCGTTGCAGATCGATCGACGTATCTGCACCGAACCTCCCCGAATCGGCGCACGGCCGGACAGGGAACGGGCGCCGCGCGGAGCGAATCGGGCCCGGCCCGGATGCGCGGCCGGGGTTCGGGGGACGCGGGGCCGGGGTTCCGGGGAAAAGGCCGGAAAGGTCCTTCCGTACTGTGGTACCCGTCCGGTGAAACGCCGCCGGGGTCGCCGCACGGTACCGAGGGAGCTCATGCGCCGCCTAGCACGTCTGGTCGATCCGTACATCGTCCTGCTCCTGGGCACGGTGCTGCTCGCCGTGCTGCTGCCCGCGGGCGGCGGCGTCGCCTCCGGCTTCGGCTGGGCCACCAAGATCGCAGTCGGGCTGCTCTTCTTCCTCTACGGAGCGCGGCTCTCCACCCGCGAGGCCGTGGACGGGCTGCGCCACTGGAAGCTGCACCTGGCCGTCGTCCTGTGCACCTTCGCGGTCTTCCCGCTGCTCGGCCTCGCCTCCCAGGGGCTCGTGCCCTGGCTGCTCACCCCCGAGTTGCAGTCCGGGCTGCTCTTCCTCTGCCTGGTGCCCTCCACCATCCAGTCCTCGATCGCCTTCACCTCCATAGCCCGCGGCAATGTGCCGGCCGCCATCTGCGCGGGCACGTACTCCAGCCTCATCGGCATGATCGCCACCCCGCTCCTGGTGGCCTGGCTCATCGGCGGCCACGCGAGCCTGAGCGCCGATGGACTCGTCGGCATCGCCTGCCAGCTCCTCGCGCCCTTCGTCGCGGGGCAACTGCTGCGCCGCTGGATCGGCGGCTTCCTCACCCGCAACAAGCGCGTCCTCGGCCTCGTCGACCGAGGCTCGGTCCTGCTCGTCGTCTACACCGCCTTCAGCCAGGGCATGAACGAGGGCATCTGGGGCCAGGTCACCCCGCTGCGGCTGCTGGCACTGCTCGGCGTCGAGGCGGTGCTGCTCGCCCTGATGCTGACGCTCACCTGGTACGGGGCACGCAAGCTCGGCTTCGTCCGCGCCGACCGCGTCGTGATCACCTTCGCGGGGTCCAAGAAGTCGCTGGCGGCCGGGCTGCCCATGGCCAGCGTGCTGTTCGGTGCGCAGGCCAGCCTCGCCGTGCTGCCGCTGATGCTCTTCCACCAGATGCAGCTCATGGTGTGCGCGTTTCTGGCCAAGCGCTGGTCGTCGCCTGCACTTCACCCCGAGTTTGCCGACGTCCCTTGGGATGGTGCCCCGACGGCGCCGAGGGACGAGCCGCGAGTGGAGAGTGGGTGGCATGGGGACCGTGCGCAAGGGGCTCAGGCGGAGGGGCAGGCTGCTGGCGGAGGCGCTGCGACCACCCGGCGTTGAGAGCGCGGCGGCGCGCGGCGGCCCGGGAACGGGGCCCGACGAGGGCTTCCGCGCCGACGGCTCCTTCGTCGCGCCCGTGGCGGGCCGCCTCGTGGAGTCGCCCGTCTTCATCCTCTCGCCCGTACGTTCCGGCTCCACCCTGCTGCGCGTGCTGCTCAACAGCCACTCGCGCGTCCGCGCCCCGCACGAGATGCACCTGCGCACCCTGCATGTGCGCATGGACCGCGAGTTCACGGCCGAGGCCATGCGCGAGCTGAGGCTGGACAAGGAGGAGCTGGAGCACCTGCTCTGGGACCGCGTCCTCGACCTGGAGCTGGAGCGCAGCGGCAAGGACGTCATCGTCGACAAGACCCCGCCCAACACCCTGATGTGGCCGCGCCTCCACCGCGCCTGGCCCCGGGCGCGGTACCTCTTCCTGCTGCGCCACCCCGGCGCCATCGTCACCTCTCTCGTCAACCGCAGAGACAAGCCGGACGTCGCGCTCATCCACGAGGAGGTGCTGGAGTACGCGGAGCGCCTGGAGGAGGCCCGCGCCGCGCTGAACGGGCACACGCTGACGTACGAGGACCTCACCGCCGAACCGGAGAAGGCCACCCGCGAGATCTGCGCCTACCTCGACCTGGAGTGGGAGCCGGGCATGCTCGCGTACGGCGAGCAGGACCACGGCACGTTCCGCCCGCAGATGGGCGACTGGAGCGAGAACATCAAGTCGGGCCGCGTCCAGGCCGCGCGCGGTGCCCGCGAGGCGGACTGCGCGGGCCTGCCGCCCCGGCTGCGGGAGATCGCCGGGGCGTGGGGGTACGAGGTCCCCGCGTCCTGAGCGGGGCGGTTCGCGGGCGCGACGGGCGCGGGCGCCGTGCTGATCGTGGGCGCGGCGCGGGTCACGGGCTGGGCCTGTCGCGGCACGACCGGGAGTCGATGGCGGCGGTGCTCGGCTTGTGGGTGCTGATCCAGCCGGGGTCCTGTGCGGGCAGTTGGGGCAGCGAGGTCTCGACGTCGCGTATCCACTCGCTCGTGCCGACGTACTCCTTGAGCCAGTCGGCCAGTCTCCGGCAGTCCTCCCGGAACCCTTTGCGCAGCCCGATGCCGTAGTGCTGGGGCGCGCCTATGGTGAGGTCCGCCACCACACGCAGGCCGTCCTTCGCGTGGTGGCGGGCGAAGCCGTAGAGGATGAGCTGGTCGGTGGTGACGGCGTCGACGGTGCCCTTCTTCAGCTCCTCGATGCAGTCCGACGCGTCGTCCAGCACCTGCGGGGTCACACCCGTGGCGGTCCTGACCTCGGCGAGGGCCGTCTCCGACGTGGTGCCGTCCCAGGTGCAGACGGTCTTGCCGCGCAGGTCCTTCAGCTCCTCGATGCCGCCGCTCCTCGGCCGGTCCTCGTCGACCAGGAAGCCCTGGCGGGTCTTGAGATACGGGCCCGCGAAGTCGATCCTGCGCATCCGGTCCGGGGTGATCGAGAAGGAGGCGATGACCATGTCGGCGTCCCCGTGCTCCAACTGCGAGATGCGGTCGGCCGACGACACGTCCACCGGTTCGCTGAACGAGACGCCCATGGCCTTCTCGATCCGCTCGTGGAGCAGGTGGTCGAAGCCGGAGCGGTCGTAGTTCTCGGAGTAGGAGATGCCGGGGAGGTCGTTGTGCATGGCCACGGTGACCCTGCTGGTGCCGAGGAACTGTCCGCTCTCGCCGGAGGCACAGGAGGCCACCAGGGCGAGGCCGAGGACGAGGACGAGAGGGAGCGTGACGGCGGGCGCGTCGGCGCGGATGTGCCGCAGCCCCCGCCTTCGCCCTCGTCCCCGCTGCTGTGACGGCCGTCGTAACGGCCGCCTTGAGCGCTGTCCTGACGAGGCGCCGTCACCCGGCGCTGTTCTGCGGTGCACGGTGACCCCCTGTGGCGTCGGTGTGGCAGTCGTGGAGGGTGGCCTCGGCCACGGAGAGGCGCATGAGGCACCCCTCGTCCGTCGTCACGGTGAAGCGGACCCGCACGTTCCCCTGCTGTCCGCCCAGGGGGAACTCGACGGCCTCGCCGGGCCGGATGCCCTCGGCCCTGCCGGGGGCGCCGCCTCCCACGAGAGAGGCGGCGAACTCCGTCTCCGGGGTGCACGTCTGGGCTCCGGGAGCGGAGTCCTCGGCCGTCAGCGCCAGCCGCAGCGTGGACCGCCGCGGCGTGTTGTCCACGAACAACTCGACCTCCGCGCCGTTCCCTGCCGGTGCGTTGGGTATGAGGCGGGCCGTGCCGGTGACGGCCACCTCGCCGTGGTCGGCGTAGTGGTCCATGCCGATGAGCCCGAGGACGGCCAGCAGCAGGGAACCGCCCGTCATCAGCCCGCGCCGGACCCCGGAGCGGCCGTCGGGCACGCCGACGACGCGCGCGAACGAGACGACGACGGCCACACCGAGCACGGCGTAGACCCAGCCGAGCTGCCGGGCGGGGCCGTCCGGCGCGGTGACCAGCGCGATCGTGGTCAGCGTCACGACGAGGAGGAACGGCGGCCAGTTCCAGCCGCTCCAGTGCTTGGCCCGCCCGTACAGTTCTCCGACATCTCCGGCGAAGAGGCTGAGAATCACCTGCCCGACCCGGCCTATCGCGGCGGAGTGCGGCCCGAACGTCTCGGCACGGGTCTCGTCGCCGTGACGGACGCCTCCGGGCGCGTCGCCCGGAGCGGTCACTCCCTCTCCTCTCGCCGGTCCCGGCGGCCGGTAGGGTCCGGCTGCTGCCCCATGTGCAGACCTCCGTAGAGCTGCCCGATGGCGTTCGACGACGGACCGTACGCCGCCACGGAGATGTTCCCGTGTGAGTGGTGCTCCTGGTGTACGAGGGCGAGGCGGCGGTGGAGCGCCGCGTCGCTCAGATCGCGGGCGGCGAGCCACTGCCCGAGCGCCTCGTCCAGCAGCAGCCGCTCCTCCTCCGGGAGGCGGCCGACGGCCTCCAGGGCCTCCTCCTCGTCCGGCGTGGCCGGAGGATCGCCTGGCTCGCGGCGCCGCATGCGGCTCAGCAGCTCACCGCCGTGGTCGAGCAGGCCCTCGGCGGCCCGGTTCTGGGCCGCCTGCACGACCGAGGCGGCGAAGGTCGTCGCCGCCGCGCTGGCGTAGGGAACGAGGGCCTGCGCCGTCGCCATCCATTCGGACATGGTCTTCCCCCGATTCTCGCGCACCCGCACGGCGACCCCCCGCTCGTGCGACCGACCGCGATGATGTGAAACCTGAAATGAGGGTGATTCCCCGATCCCAGGAGAATATCTGTCTGATTCTGGCCAAACTGCCCATACGCGCGAGCGGACTCGTGCGGCGGCGCAGCGGTGCAGCGTGCGGCAGTTCAGCGGTGCGGCAGTTCATCGCCCCCGCACATGGTCCAGCGGCAGCCACAGCACCGTCGTCCCACGCCCCGCGCCCTCGTCCGCGCGGACCCGGACATCGTCCAGGGCGCCGGTGAAGTGGGAGCGGCTGTCGGGCTTCTGGCCCAGGTGGACGCCGAAGGGGGAGGTGCGGCTCACCGTGCCCGGTACGTCGGGGGCCGTCACCGTGCTGTCGTCCACAGTCAGCCGCAGTTCGCCGTCCGCGCGGCGCAGTTCGGCGCGGTGCCAGCGGCCGTCGTTGTACGCGCGGTCCGTGGCGACCTCCGCCGTGGTCACGGGCGACGTGCCGCTGCGGGTGGTGATCGCGGCGGTGAGGCGGGAGCGCGCCGGATCGCCGACGAGCCGCACCTGCGGCTGGTTGGGCCCGACGCCGCCCATCCACAGCATCGGCTGCTCACCGCCCGTCGCCTCGTAGCGGAACCACAGGCTCGCCGTGAAGTCCCGTGTCCCGAGCGGGAGTTGGTGCCGGAGGGGCAGCCGGACGGCGTCGTCGCCGCCGTCGAAGGACAGGGCGCGCCCGCGCCCGTGCCGGTCCTCCGTGCGGGCCGCGCCGCCCAGCACCAGAGCGTCGCGGGCGCCCGGCGCGTGGTCGGGCGTGACGGGGTCGGGGCCGCGCCGCTCCCCGAGCCAGCCCTCGGTGAAGCGGGCGAAGCGGATCTCGTCGCGCGCGTCGACGGCGCCGCCCTCGTACAGCAGCCCCACCCGCTCGGGGGTGGCCTGCACCATGTCGGAGTAGCCGGACCAGTCCGTGGTCACCGTCCTGCCCCGGTCCACGCTCTCCCAGGTGGCGCCCTCGTCGTAGGAGGAGCGGATCATCATCGTCCGGCGGCGGTCGGGGTCGGCCGGTGCGGCGAACAGCAGCCGTCCGCTGTCGCCGAAGCGCAGCACCGAGCCCTGGACCTGCGGGGTGTAGAGGCCGGGCAGTGCGCGGAAGGGGCCGGTGAAGGTGCGCCCGCCGTCCCGGCTGACGGTCGCCGTCCGGTGCCCGAGGTCGGTGCCCTCGGTCTCCCTGCCGTTGACGTAGACGGAGCCGTCCTCGCGCTCGACGAGCGTCATCTCCTGCGGCTTCTGCCGAAAGGTGCCGTCGGCCTCGTACGGCCAGGTGTCGGTGGCCCCGCGCCGCCAGGTGTCCCCGCCGTCGTCGCTGTAGACGAGCGCAGCGTGGTTGTGGGTCTCGCCGCCGCCGCTCCACGTCTCCGCGTTGACGCCGAGGACGAGCCGTCCCGCGTGCCTGCCGCGCTGGAGCTGGATGCCGTGGACGGGGCCCGTGGCGTACCAGGAGTTCCAGTCGCGGGGAAGGATCTGGTCGCTCAGGTCACGGGGCTGCGACCAGGTCTCGCCGTCGTCGTCGCTGTACTGGAGGTGCGGTGTGCGGTCGCAGGGCGTCTCGCAGTTCCGGCCGTCGGTGCGGCCCGTGTTCCAGGTCTCCGCGAGCAGGACGCGCCCGGTGCGCTCGTCGACGACGGGCGCGGGGTTGCCGTGGGTGTCGCCGTCGCCCTCGCTGACGACCTGGAGCGGGCCCCAGGTGCGCCCGCCGTCGGTGGAGCGCTTGAGCACGAGGTCGATGTCCCCGGCGTCGGAGCAGTCCCGCACCCGGCCCTCGGCGAAGGCGAGCAGCGTGCCGTCGGTGGTGCGGACGACGGCGGGTATGCGGAAGCAGGCGTAGCCCTGCTCCTGCGACGCCTTGAACACCACCTGCTGGGAGAAGTCCGGCTCGGCCCCGGCCCCGGCCCCGGGCCCGGTTCCGGTTCCGGGCTCGGCGTGCGCGGGCGCCGCGAGCGGCCCCGTCGCGACGGCGAGGAGGGCCACGGCCGTCAGCGCGGCGCGGCGCACGGCGCCCCGGGCTCTGGTGCGGGATGTGGTGCGTGGGTCGACAACCGACGTCATCTTTCCGCCCCTTCACGCGACAACCGGACGTCGGATGTCCCACGTCCGGTGTCGCAGAAGGTACTGGGAGGGCCTGAACCCGACAAGAAGTCACGCACGGGTCAGATGTGACGCGTTCCGGCACCGTCGGCGGAGAGGCCCGGAAGGGCCCGGCCGGCGCAGGGGGCGCACCCCGCCGGCCGGACCCGTATCCCGTGCAGCGGGCGGACCGTCAAGCCCGGCCGGCCGCTGTGCGCAGGGCTAGCCGGTGCTCGCCCGCGTACACGTTCATGGAGGTGCCCCGCAGGAAGCCGACCAGCGTCAGCCCCGTCTCGGCCGCCAGGTCCACCGCGAGCGAGGAGGGCGCGGAGACGGCGGTGAGCGCCGGGATGCCGGCCATCACCGCTTTCTGGGCCAGCTCGAAGGAGGCGCGGCCCGAGACCATCAGCACCACGTCCCGCAGCGGGAGGCGGCCCTGCTGGAGTGCCCGGCCCACCAGCTTGTCGACGGCGTTGTGGCGGCCCACGTCCTCCCTTATGTCGAGCAGTTCCCCCTCGGGCGAGAACAGCGCCGCCGCGTGCAGGCCCCCGGTCCGGTCGAAGACCCGCTGCGCCGCCCTGAGCCGGTCGGGGAGGCGGGACAGGACGTCGGGCTCCAGCCGGACCGGGGCTTCGGGGAGGTCCTCGATGGCCCAGCGCGCGGTGGTCCGCACCGCGTCCAGGCTGGCCTTGCCGCACAGGCCGCAGGAGGAGGTGGTGTAGACGTTGCGCTCCAGGGCGATGTCCGGGAGCGGGACGCCGGGCGCGAGCTGGACGTCGACGACGTTGTACGTGTTGTGCCCGTCCTCCGTCGCGCCCGCGCAGTAGACGATGTTGCGCAGCTCGTCGGCCGAGCCGAGCACACCCTCACTGACGAGGAAGCCAGCGGCCAGTGCGAAGTCGTCGCCCGGGGTGCGCATGGTGATGGCGAGCGGTTTCCCGTTCAGCCGGATCTCCAGGGGCTCCTCGGCGACGAGGGTGTCGGGGCGGCTGCTGACCACCCCGTCGCGTACGCGGGTGACCCGCCGTCGCTCGGTGACCCGTCCCATGGGCGTTCACTCCCGAGTCTGTACGTGCTGATAGCCGAACCGGCCCTTGATGCAGAGGTTGCCGTGGGTCACCGGGTTGTCGTGCGGTGAGGTGACCTTGACTATGTCATTGTCCTGCACGTGGAGCGTGAGGTTGCAGCCCACACCGCAGTAAGCACATACGGTCGTCGTCTCCGTCTGCCGTTCCTCGTCCCATGTACCCGCCTCACGCATGTCGAACTCGCTCTTGAAGCTCAGCGCTCCCGTCGGGCACACCTCGATGCAGTTGCCGCAGTAGACACAGGCGGAGTCGGTGAGGGGTGCGTCGTGCTCGGTGGAGATGCGCGCGTCGAAGCCGCGCCCGGCGACGGCGATGGCGAAGGTGTTCTGCCACTGGTCACCGCAGGCGTCGACGCACTTGTAGCAGAGGATGCACTTGTCGTAGTCGCGCACATACAGATCGTTGTCGATCTTCGGTTCCTCGGCGAGGGTGGCGGCCTCCGGGCCGAAGCGGTCCGGCTCGGCGCCGTACTCCTCGATCCACTCGGCGGCCCTCGGCGTCGTGGACAGGTCGGTCGAGGACGCGAGCAGCTCCAGCACCACCTTGCGGCTGTGCCGGGCCCGCTCGGTGTCCGTGCGGACCTCCATGCCCTCCTCGGCACGGCGCGAGCACGCGGGCGCCAGCGTCCTGGCCCCCTCGACCTCCACCACGCACACCCGGCACGCGTTCTTCGGCGTCAGTGTGTCGCCCTGGCACAGTGTCGGCACGTCCTTGCCCTCGGCACGGCACGCGTCCAGGATCGTCGAGCCCTCGGGCACGCGCACGCTCTCCCCGTCCAGCGAGAACTCGACGAGGCGGCGCGGGGGCTGAAGCGGTACGGCGGTCATGCGTAGGCTCCCAAACGGTCGATGGCGGACTCCACGGCGTTCCACGCGGTCTGGCCCAGGCCGCAGATCGAGGCGTCCCGCATGGCGGTGCCCACCTCGCGCAGCAGCGCGATGTCGTCGGCCGCCTCGGCGCCCCTGCGCTCCAGCAGCCGGTGCAGCGCCTCCTCCTGGCGTACGGTGCCGACGCGGCAGGGCACACACTGGCCGCAGGACTCGTCGCGGAAGAACTCCGCGATGCGCAGCAGGATGCGCGGCAGCGGCACCGTGTCGTCCATGGCCAGTACGACGCCCGAGCCGAGCGTGGTGCCCGCCTCGCGGGTGCCCTCGAAGGTGAGCGGCACATCCAGCTCGTCGGGGCCGACGAAGCCGCCCGCCGCGCCGCCGAGCAGCACGGCCCGCAGCCCCTCAGCCGCGCCCGCCAGCTCCAGCAGCTCGCGCAGCGTGGCGCCGAACGGCAGCTCGTAGACCCCGGGCCGGGCCACGCTCCCCGACACGCAGAACAGCTTCGGGCCCGTGGACGTGCCCGTGCCGATCGCGGCGTACGCCTCGGCGCCCAGCTCCAGCACGGTGAGGACGTTGACGAGGGTCTCGACGTTGTTGGCCGTCGTCGGCTTCCCGAACAGGCCCTTCTCGACGGGGAACGGCGGCTTGCTGCGGGGCTCGCCGCGCTGTCCCTCGATGGAGTTGAACAGCGCGGTCTCCTCGCCGCAGATGTACGCGCCCGCGCCGCGCCGGATCTCGATGTCGAAGGCGTAGCCCTGGCCCAGCACGTCGGGGCCCAGCAGCCCGCGGGCGCGGGCCTGCGCGAGTGCGTGCGCCAGGCGGCGCAGGGCGCGCGGGTACTCGCCGCGCAGATAGATGTAGCCGAGGTGGGCTCCCGTCGCGTACCCGGCGACGGTCATCGCCTCGATCAGCGCGTACGGGTCGCCCTCCATCAGCACCCGGTCCTTGAACGTGCCCGGCTCGCTCTCGTCCGCGTTGCACACCACGTAGTGCGGGCGGTCCGGCTGCGATGCCGTGGCCTGCCACTTGCGGCCCGTCGGGAAGGCGGCGCCGCCCCTGCCGAGCAGCCCGGAGTCGGTCACCTCCCTGATGACCCCGGCCGGGCCGAGTGCGAAGGCACGGCGCAGTGCCTGGTAGCCGCCGTGTGCGCGGTAGTCGTCGAGCGAGGCCGGGTCGGCGACGCCGATCCGGCGCAGGAGGGTCAGCCCGGGGCCGCCCGCCTGCGGGACGGCCGAGCCAGGCGAGGGCTCGGCGGGGGCCGCGCCCGGATCCCGCGCGGCGTCGGCGACGGCCTCGGCCGTGGCGGGCGCGAGGACGGCGGTGGCGTACCGGGGCCCGGCCGCCACCGGCACGGCGCCGTCCCCGGCCAGGACGGGGCCACTCGTGGCGGGTGCGACAGCCTCCGCGCCCGGTGAGGTGTCGTCCCTGGCGGGTGCGGGAGTCTGCGTGTCCGGTGAGGTGGCGTCCCTGGCGGGTGCGGGAGTCTGCGTGTCCGGTGAGGTGGCGCCCCCGACCGGCGCGGCGTGACGTGTGCGGGTGTCCCCGGCCGCTGCGGCGGCGTCGGTGTGCGGTGCCGATGGCGAGCCCGCACCGGCCCGTACCGCCAGCGCCGCCGGGGCACGCTCGCACAGGCCCAGGCAGGGGCTGGGCTGCCAGACCGCGCCCCCGGCCGGGGTGCCCGCGGGGCCGAGACGCCGCTCCAGGCCGTCGCAGAGCGCGGCCGAACCGCTCCCGGCGCACGCGAGGTCCGTGCACACGTGCAGCACCGTCGCGGGGCGCGGCTTCAGCGAGAACATCGCGTAGAACGTGGCCACCCCGTACGCCTCGGCCGGGGGCACCGTCAGACGGCGGCACAGGTAGTCGAGCCCGCCCTCGCTGATCCAGCCGACGCGGTCGTTGAGCGCGTGCAGCCCCGGCAGCAGCAGATCGCGGCGCTCGCGTGCTTCCCTGCCGCCGCGCGCCCAGCGCAGATCCGCGTCGCTGCGGTCGTCCGCGCCCTCCCAGGCGGACTTGGGCGGGCCGAGCAGCGCGTCGACGGCCTCCCGTTCCTCGTCCGTCGGCTTGCTGTCACCGAAGTGCAGATCCATCGGGGGTCTCAGCTCCTCACGGCCGGGACGGGCAGCTTCTCGATCCGGATCGCCGACGCCTTGAACTCGGCCGTGCCCGCGATGGGGCAGTTGGCCTCGATCGTGAGTGTGTTGGTGTCGACCTCGTCCGGAAAGTGCATGGTCATGAACGCCAGCCCCGGGCGCAGCCCCGGGTCGATCCACACGGGCGCGACCACCTCGCCCCGCCGCGAGGCCACCCGCACCCTCTCCTCCGGGGCGACGTCAAAGCGATCCGCGTCCTCCGGGCTCAGCTCGACGTACTCGCCGCGCCGCATCGGGGAGGCGAAACTCCCGCTCTGCACACCGGTGTTGTACGAGTCCAGCCTGCGCCCGGTCGTCAGCCGCAGCGGGAACTCCTCGTCGGTCAGGTCGACCGGCGGATCGTGGTGGACGATGCCGAACGCGGCGAGCGTTCCGTGCCGCGCCGGTTCCCGCTCCCACAGCCGCCCGTGCAGGAAGCTGGGCTCGATCCGCTCGGTGCTGGGGCAGGGCCACTGGATGCCCTGGTGCTCGGCCAGCCGCTCGTACGTCATCCCGAAGTGGTCGGGGGAGAGGGAGCGCAGCTCGTCCCAGACGGCCTCCGCGTCCGCGAACTTCCAGTCGTGGCCCAGCAGTCCGGCCAGCTCGCAGATGATGTCGATGTCCTCGCGCGCCTCGCCGGGCGGGCTGACCGCCTTGCGTACGCGCTGGACACGGCGCTCGCTGTTCGTCGTCGTGCCGTCCGTCTCGCACCAGGCGGCGGTGGCGGGCAGCACGACGTCGGCCAGCTCGGCGGTCTTCGTCAGGAAGATGTCCTGCACCACCAGGTGGTCCAGGCGCCGCAGCCGCTCCACCGCCTGCTCGCTGTCGGCCTCGGACTGCGCCGGGTTCTCACCGATGCAGTAGACGGCGCGCAGCTCCCGCGACTCCATGGCCTCGAACATGTCGGTGAGGTTGAGCCCGTAGCGGGGCTGGATGGTGGTGTCCCAGAACGTCTCGAACTTCTCGCGTGTGGCCGGGTCGAGGATGTCCTGGAAGCCGGGGAAGCGGTTGGGGATGGCGCCCATGTCGCCGCCGCCCTGCACGTTGTTCTGTCCCCGCAGCGGCTGGAGGCCCGAGCCGTGGCGGCCCACGTGCCCGGTGAGCAGGGCGAGGTTGATGAGGGCGCGGACGTTGTCGGTGCCGTTGTGGTGCTCGGTGATGCCCAGGGTCCAGCACAACTGGGCCCGCTCGGCGGTGGCGTAGGTGTGCGCCAGATCGCGGATGGCCTCCGCCGGAACCCCGGTCACCTTCTCGGCGGCGCTGAGCGTCCAGGGCTCGACCTCGGCGGCGTACGCGTCGAAGCCGGTGGTCGCGCGCTCGATGAACGCGCGGTTGGCCAGCCCGGAATGGATGATCTCGCGCCCCACGGCGTGCGCGAGGGGGATGTCGGTGCCGACGTTCGGGCCGAGCCAGCTCTCGGCCCACTCGGCGGTCGAGGTGCGGCGCGGATCCACCGCGTACATGCGGGCGCCGTTGCGGATGCCGCGCAGCACGTGCTGGAAGAAGATCGGGTGAGCGAAGCGGGCGTTGGAACCCCACATGACGATGAGGTCCGTCGTCTCCACCTCCTGGTAGGAGGAGGTGCCGCCGCCCGAGCCCAGCGCCGCTGTGAGCCCCGCGACGCTGGGCGCGTGACAGGTGCGGTTGCAGGAGTCCACGTTGTTGGTGCCCATGACGACGCGGGTGAACTTCTGCGCGACGTAGTTCATCTCGTTCGTGGCCCGCGCGCACGAGAACATCCCGAAGGCGTTCGGCCCGTACGTGTCCCGTACGGCGCGGAAGCCGTCGGCCGCGCGCGTCAGCGCCTCCTCCCAGCTCGCGCGGCGGAACTCGCCTTCCTTGGTGTCCCGCACGAGCGGTGTGGTCAGCCGGGTGTACTGCCGGGGGCCCCTGGGATCCTTGGAGGCCCCGGGGGTGCGGTCGCGTTTCCTCATGGTGCGCTCCTCACGCTGCGCTCCGGAGGGTCCGGGCGAGCAGGTCGGTGACGGCGTGGATCGCGCAGAGCTTCGGCACCCGGGTGCCGGTCAGCGCGGCGAGTTCGACCACGGCGGCGAGCAGCACGTCCAGCTCGAGCGGCTTGCCCCGCTCCAGGTCCTGGAGGGTGGAGGTCTTGTGCTCGCCGACCCGCTCGGCCCCCGCCAGCCGCCGCTCGACGGAGACGTCGGGGCGGCAGCCCACCGCCTCGGCGACCGCGAGCGTCTCGCGCATCATCGTGGTCACCAGTGCCCTGGTGTCGTCGTGGCGGCAGATCTGGGCCATCGTCGCGCGGGACAGCGCGCTGAGCGGGTTGAAGGCGATGTTGCCGAGCAGCTTGATCCAGATGTCGTTGCGCACGTCGGGCTCGACGGGGCACTTGAGCCCTCCGGCCCGCATGGCCTCGCTGAACTCGTGGCAGCGCTTCGAGCCGTCGGCGGCGGAACCTTCGGGGTCCGGTTCGCCGATGGAGAAGCGGGTGCCCTCCAAGTGGCGTACGACGCCGGGGCCTTGCAGCTCGGTGGCCGCGTAGACGACGCACCCGATGGCCCGGTGCGGCGGCAGGACGGCGCTGACCGCGCCGTCCGGGTCGACGCTCTCGATGCGGCGGCCCTCGTACGGGCCGCGCAGGCCGTGGAAGTACCACCAGGGGATGCCGTTCTGGGCCGCGACGACGGCCGTGTGTGCGTGGAGAAGGGGGTGTACGAGCGGCCCGCACGCCGCGTACGAGTTGGCTTTCAGGCCCAGGAACACATAGTCGACGGGGCCGATCGCGGCCGGGTCGTCGGTGGCGTGCACCCGTGCGGTGAAGTCTCCGCGCGGGCTGAGCACCTGGACACCGTGCTGCCTCATGGCCGCCAAGTGCGGTCCACGGGCGATGAGATGGACGTCGGCTCCCGCGCGGTGCAGCGCGGCCCCGACGTAAGCGCCGATCGCACCGGCGCCGACGACTGCGACTCTCACGTGTAGCTCTCCGTTCGGTTGAGGGGGACCGACCGAGGGTTGAGCTCAGGCGCCAAATAGGCGACAGAATACTGTATACAGATCCGGAGCGAGAGGGGGCAAGAGTCGTGCGGCGGGTTCCTGACAGCGCGGTGGCCGGGACCCTGGGGTCCCGGCCACCGCGCCGCTGTTTCTCGTTCCTGCTTCCTAGCCCGTGAACAACTGGGTTGCCTTGCGGATGAGTTCGTAGAGGCCGTAGGCGAGGGGGACGCCCACCCAGAGCCAGGCGCCGACCGCCAGTGGTGTCCTGGACCTGGGCGTGCTGGTGTCGTCCGTCATCGGGAGGCCTCCTTGGTGGCGCTGGGCGCGGGATCAGGCGCCGATGCCTCGTCGCGCACGTGGTGTCTGGGATGCACGGGCCGCACCAGCTCGTTGGCGACGAAGCCGACGATCAGCAGCCCGATCATGATGGCGAGCGAGAGCCCGTAGAGCCCGGGACCGCTGTGTCCCGTCTCCTCCTGCGCGTCCGCGACGCGGTTGACGATGAGCGGCCCGAGCACGCCCGCCGTCGACCAGGCGGTGAGCAGCCGCCCGTGGATCGCGCCGACCTCGTACGTACCGAACAGGTCCTTCAGGTAGGCCGGGATCGTGGCGAACCCGCCGCCGTAGAAGGAGAGGATGACCAGCGCGCAGACGATGAACAGCGGCTTGGAGGAGTCGCCGAGCCGCTCGATGCCCAGGTACATCAGCGCGCCGACGCCGAGGTAGATCCGGTACATGTTCTTGCGCCCGATGAGGTCCGACGTGGAGGACCACAGGAGGCGGCCACCCATGTTGGCGAGCGAGAGCAGCGCGACGAAGCCCGCCGCGGCCGAGGCGGAGACGGGCGTGGAGGTGCCGGAGAAGAAGTCGGTGATCATCGGCGCGGCCTTCTCCAGGATGCCTATGCCCGCCGTCACGTTCATGCACAGCACGACCCACAGGCACCAGAACTGCGGCGTCCGCACGGCACTGCGCGCCGACACCTGTGCCGTGGTCACCATCGCGCGGCTCTCGCGCTGTTCCTGCGGCTTCCGGTTCGGCGGCTGCCACCCCTCCGGTGGCACCCGCACGAGCAGGACGCCCAGCGACATGAACACGGCGTAGACGATCCCGTGCACGAGGAACGCGGTGGCTATGCCGCCGCTGTCGGAGCCGAAGCCCTCCAGCATCTGCGACGACCAGGGCGAGGCGATCAGCGCCCCGCCGCCGAAGCCCATGATGGCGATGCCGGTCGCCATGCCGGGGCGGTCGGGGAACCACTTGATGAGGGTGGAGACGGGCGAGATGTAGCCGATGCCGAGTCCGATGCCGCCGACGAAGCCGTAGCCGAAGACCACCAGCCAGAACTGGTGGGTGGCCGCGCCGAGTGCGGCGAGGAGGAAACCGGAAGAGAAGCAGATGAGCGAGACGGTCATCGCCCAGCGCGGGCCGTTGCGTTCGACGAGGGTGCCGCCGAACGCGGCGGAGAGCCCGAGCATCACGATGCCGAGCTGGAAGGGCAGCGCACTGGCCGTGCCAGAGAGGTGGAGGGCCGATTCGAGGGCCGGCTTGAAGACACTCCACGCGTACGCCTGCCCGATGGAGAGATGCACGGAGAGTGCGGCGGGCGGTACCAGCCAGCGGCTCCAGCCTGCTGGGGCGACACTGCGAGAGCGGCTGAGCACGCCCTTGCTGAGGTTGGGGGGAGGCGACGTCATGGTTCGCAAGGCTAAGGAGATGAGGGCCGCCATGGCTAGTGGTTCAGAGCTGAACAATGAGGTGGGGAGGGGTGCCGGCGGGTGACGAGGGGGGAGAAAAGGGGAGATTGGAGGGTCGGGAAAGAGACACCGGGGCCGCGTCGGGCGGCCTGGCCGGTGCGCGCATAGGCTGGTCCCGTACGCGACCGGAGACGTCGGGAGGCACGCCAGTGGTGCGAGGGAAGGGTTCGCGGGCCCGGGACGGGGAGGCGAGGGCGCTCGCGGTCTTCGATCTGGACGGCACCCTCTCGGACACCCGGCACCGGCTGCACTTCGTGAAAGGGCCGAAGCGCGACTGGAACGCCTTCTTCCGCGCCGCTCTCGACGATGCGCCGCTCCCCGCGGGCATCGCACTCGCCCAGGAGTGGGCGCGCGAGTGCGACCTCGGCTATGTGACGGGCCGCCCCGAACGCTGCCGCCGCGACACCGTGCGCTGGCTCGAAGCGCAGGGCCTGCCGACGGGCGAGCTGTGGATGCGCGACAACGCCGACCGCCGCCCGGCCCGCGTCGCGAAGCCCGCGCTGCTGCGACGGCTCGCCGCCGAGCGTACGGTCGCCGTGGTCGTGGACGACGACGTGCGGGTCTGCGAGGCGTACCGCGCTGAGGGCTTTCACGTCATCGAGGCGGACTGGATGGCGGACTCGCCGACGCTCGAAGCGGCGCAGGAGGAGTCCGGCCGCACCTGATGCCCCCCGCCCGCATCCGGGGCCCCGCCGCCCGCACCGCCCCCACCCGTGACCGCAACCGCCACGCGTCACCGCCCCCGTCACGGACGGGCCCCGTTCAGCGCGGCGGACAGGCTGCGGGCCGCCTCCGTGACCGCCTCGGTCACCCGGGGCAGCGCCTCGGCGGGCAGCCGGAAGACGGGGGCCGAGACGTTGACGGCCGCCGCCACGGCACCCCGGTGGTCGTGCACGGGCGCGGCGACGGCGACCAGACCCGGCTCGTACTCCTCGGCGGCCACCACGTGCCCCAGCGCCCGCTCCGCACGCAGCCGTT
The DNA here is from genome assembly GCF_053611545.1 of Streptomyces sp. NPDC054796. Classification (NCBI taxonomy): domain Bacteria; kingdom Bacillati; phylum Actinomycetota; class Actinomycetes; order Kitasatosporales; family Streptomycetaceae; genus Streptomyces; species Streptomyces sp. NPDC054796. The sequence goes on from NZ_JBSHAO010000001.1 coordinate 134,706, forward strand.
CCAGCACAGCGCCCACCGAGCGCGGCGCTTGCTCCGTACCGGGCAGCGGGCCCGTACCGCCGCCCTCGTCGCCGCCCGGTCCGTCGGCGCCGAGCAGTGCCGTCACCTCGCTCTCTGGCAGGCCCAGCAGCAGTGCGCGCCCGGCCGAGGTGCAGTTGAGCGGGGAGGCGCGGCCGATCCACTCGTGTGCCTGAAGGCCGCGCGCGGGCCGTTCGGTGAGCACCGTGACGGCGCTGTGCGCGGAGAGGACCGTCAGGTAGGCGGGCTCGCCCAGGGCGTGGACGAGCCCGCGCAGCACGCCGGGTGCCTCGCGTTGCAGGCGGTCGCCGCTCGCCGAGGCGGCGAGCGCCAGCACCTCCCAGCCGATCCGGTACTCCAGCGTCCGCGCGTCGCGCTCCACGAAACCCGCCTCGGCCAGGACCTTCAACGTCCTGCTGACCTGCGACTTCTCCTTGCCCAGCGCTTCCGCGACGGACTGCACCCGCAGCGGCCCCGCACGCAGGGCGCGCAGCACGTCCAGCGCCCGGTGCACGCTGCTCAGACTCTCGTTCGCCATGGCGCCCACCCTGCCCGTCGCGTGCGTATGCGGCAACTCGCGATGCGCGATCGGCATCACACCTGCCTAGGGTCGGCGCCATGTGTGGAATCGCCGCGATACATGTGACCGATGAGGCAGCCCACGGGGCGCCCGACGAGGCCCTGGGCACGCGCATGCTCGACCGGCTCGCGCACCGGGGCCCGGACGACAGCGGTACGCGCGTGTGCGGGACACGCTCCTGGCTCGGGCACCGTCGGCTGTCGATCGTGGACCTCGACGGGGGCCGCCAGCCGCTGCCCGCGACCTCCCCGCCCCCGCCCCTGTCCCCGCCCCCGTACGACGGCTGGTCCCTCGTCTGCAACGGCGAGATCTACGGCCACGCCGAACTGCGCGCCGCCTTCGGCGAGGAGCACTTCACCTCCACCTCCGACTCCGAGGCGGCCCTCGTCCTGCTCCGCGAGCGGGGCCCGGAGGAACTGGACCTGCTGAGTGGGATGTGGGCGCTGTGCGCGGCGGCGCCCGACGGGCGGTTCGTCGCGGCGCGCGACCGGGTCGGGATCAAGCCGCTGTACTGGGCCCGCACGCCGGGCGCCGTCCACTTCGCCTCCGAACTGCGCGCCTTCGACCCCGAGGTGCGCCACGCGGCCGAGGCGTTCCCGCCCGGCTGCTCCTGGACGCCGGGGGAGGGGCTGCGCCGCTTCGCGGAGCCGGTGCCGCCGCGCGGGAGCCGGGCGTCGGCGGCGGACCGTTCGGACTGGGAGGGCCTGCCGGAGCGGGCCGTGGAGAAGGCCACGCGCGAGGTCGTCGCCGACTCCGTGCGGCGCCATCTGATGGCGGACGTGGAGGTCGGCGTCTTCCTCTCCGGCGGGCTCGACTCCGGCCTGGTCGCCGCCGTCGCCGCCGAGACGTATGCGCGCGAGGGGCGGCGGCTGAAGACCTTCGCCGTGGGCACCCCCGGCTCAGCGGATCTGCCGGCCGCGCGCGAGGCCGCCGCCTTCCTGGGCACCGAGCACCACGAGGCGGTGCTCGACCCGGCGGAGGCGGTCGCCGCGCTGGAGACGGTGGTCGCGTGCGTCGAGTCCTTCGACGCCAGCCTGATCCGCAGCGCCGTGCCCAACTGGTTCCTGGCGCGCCTCGCCGCGCGCCACGTCAAGGCCGTGCTGACGGGAGAGGGCGCCGACGAGCTGTTCGCCGGGTACGGCTACTACCACGAGGCGCACCCGGAGCCCGCGGCCCTGGAGCGCGAACTGCGCCGCACGGTGGGCGCGTTGCACGGCCTCAACCTCCAGCGCTGCGACCGCGTCACCATGGCGCACGGGCTGGAGGCGCGGGTGCCGTTCCTCGATACGGAAGTGATCGGGCACGCCATGTCCCTGCCCGCCGAGGTCAAGTCCCTGGAGCCGGACGGCATGGAGAAGGGGCACCTGCGGCGCGCGTTCGCGGGGTGGCTGCCGGAGGGGCTGCTGTGGCGGCGCAAGGAGGAGTTCGGTACGGGGAGCGGTGCGCGGGACGTGCTGGGCGCGGGCTGGGAGGAGCGGATCGGTGACGCGGAGTTCGCCGCCGCACGCGACGCGGAGGGTGCGCCGGAGCTGCGCGGCAAGGAGGAGCTGGCGTACTACCGCGCCTTCTGCCGTGCGCTGCCCGGCGTACGTCCGCAGGCCGTCCTCACCCGCTTCGCGACGGGGTGAGCACGCAGACCGTTCACGCGCCGCACCGCACCGCGCGCTGTGAAGCGGGTCACGGAGGCGTGAAGGGTGCTTCACAGTGCACTCCGTAGACTGTAGACAATAGCCACGCTGTCGAGTCGTCAGGGAGTCGTCCATGCTGTCAGCGGGACTGCCGCAAGGCGCCGTGCCCAAGCTGGAGCGTCCTGGGCCGCTGCGCGAGCGGGTCTACGACGCGTTGTTGGAGCTGATCACCACTCGCGCGCTGAAGCCGGGCCAGCACCTCGTGGAGAGCGAACTGGCCCAGCACCTCGGGGTGTCACGGCAGCCCGTGCGGGAGGCGTTGCAGCGCCTCAACACCGACGGCTGGGTCGATCTGCGCCCGGCGCAGGGCGCGTTCGTGCACGAGCCCACCGAGGAGGAGGCCGACCAGCTGCTGACCGTACGCACTCTGCTGGAGGCCGAGGCCGCGCGCCTGGCGGCGGCCAACGCGGACAAGGCGGGCATCACCGCGCTGGAAGAGCTGTGCGTACGGGGCGAGGCGGCGGTGGCCGAGGACGATGTGGAGGCGGTCGTCGAGGCCAACGCCGCGTTCCACGCGAAGGTCATGGACCTCGCGCGGAACGCGGTGCTGTCCGAGCTGGCCGCGCAGGTGGACCGCCGGGTGCGGTGGTACTACACGCCCATAGCGCGGCAGCGCGGCCTCCAGTCCTGGATCGAGCACCGCGAGCTGATCGCCGCCATCGCGGCCCGCGACGAACAGGAGGCGACGCAGGTCATGCGCACCCACACGGAGCACACCCGGCAGTCGTACCACGAGCGGGACCGCTCCTAGGCGGTGCGGCTTACCCCGGTGTGCAGGCCTGCTCGCCGTGGATCACCTGGCTCTGGCCCCCGAACACTTCCAGGACGGGGTAGACGCACTCCTTGGCCAGGTAGGTGTTCCACACGCGAGTGCCCGTGGTCCCTCCTGCCCCGAGGTAGTGGTGAGTGCCATCCATGTTGTAACCGCCGCCGCCGGTGTTCCGCCAGCCGACCCGCACCTCGACGGCCCCGCCCGCGTGCTTCCAGTAACCGACTCCGATGGCGCCGTTCGAACCGGCCGTGCCGGTGATGTCGATGCACAGCGTTCCGTTGCCGATGTCCGTGCACTTCTGTGTGTAAGCCTGCGCCGACTGATCGTCGGCCTGAGCGCTCATCGCGGGCATCGTCGCGATGAGGACGGACGCTCCCAGCGTGGCAAGCACGCGACCTCGTGACCGTAAAGGCATCGGAACTCCCCTGTCGTTGTGATGGGGCGCCCGCCTTGGGCGCCCCGGTCAAGACGGTCGGATCGTAGGCCGCTGGCACTTGCCAAAGCCCGGCTTTCGATCAGAATCAAAACCTCACGACACGCACCACGCGCACCACACGCACGTCACGCAGTTCACTCGCTCCCCTGGGGGTTCCTTGATACGCGTGCACATGCCGGCCGAGCGGCTCACCCGTCTGCGCTGGGCGGTGTCCCCGGTGGGCGAACTCGCCGCCGCGCTGGTCGCGGCCTCCGAGGCGCCCCCGGGGGATCCGTCGGTGGCGCGGGTCCGCGCGCTGCTGCGCTCCGGCAGGATGCCGACGCTCGCGGCCGTCGCGCGCGGCTTCACGGTGTATCTGCCGGAGCTGCTGACGCCACCGGCGCGCGGCTTCCTCCCCGGCGTCGAAGAGCAGTTGCACGCCGTCGCGACGGCGCGGACCAGCCAGGTCGGGGCGCAGTTCACGGCCTTTCTGGCAGGGGGGACCGCGCGTCGCCGACGCTGCCCGTGGCTGAAGGGCACGGATCTCGACGGCGCCGACGACCAGGTGCGCGCCCGCATCGAGACGAGCGAGTCAGGGCTGCGGGAGCGACTGGCCGGAGAACTTCATCTGCTGTGGTCGGAGCTGCTGGCCGGGCACTGGGCCGGGTTCGTCGCCGGGTACGAGGACTTCGTCGAGCGGCAGGCCCGTACGACGGCGCGCCACGGGCTCGGGGACAGTCTCGCGGCGCTGCACTCGTCGATGGCGTGGCGGGGCGGGGCGCTGGAGATCGCGTCCCCGCACGTGGGGGAGGTCGGCGGCGCGTCTCCCCTCACGCTGATCCCGTCACGGTTCCTGCGCCGCATCGCCCTGCACTCTCCGCTGCTGCGGCAGGGCGGGCAGCTCGTCGTTCCGGTGGCCGCGCCGGAGGACACGCGGCGGGTCCACGTCGCCCCGGTGCTCGGCGTGACCCGTCTGGCGATCCTGGAGAGCCTCACGCGGCCACGGACCACCACGGAGCTCGCCGCCCGCCACCACCTCACGCCGGGCACGGTGTCCTTCCACCTCTCCCGCCTGCTGGCCGCCGACCTGGTGCGACGTGCGCGCGCCGGGCGCCTCGTCCACTACAGCGCCACGGCGCGGGCGCGCACCCTCCTGCGCGAGGCGGGTGACCGGGGCGACTGAAACCGCGGCCCCCGGGGGCGCCGGGCTACCCCGCGAGCGTCTGCGTGCCGAGCACCGTGAGCAGCGCGAGGCGTGAGGCATCCTCGGTACCGGGCTCGGCGGTGTAGACCATGATGCGCAGATCGCTGCCCGTCACGGTGAGCACGTCGCAGTCCAGCGTCACCGCGCCCACCCGCGGATGGTCGACGGTCTTGCGCGTGGCCTCGTGATGGCCGACGGCGCCGGAGTCCCACAGCTCGGCGAAGCGTTCGCTGTGCGCCCGCAGATCCGCGATCAGGCGGCGCAGCCGCTGGTCGGCCGGATAGCGCGCCGCGGCGGTGCGCAGGTCCGCGACCAGCTTGGCCTCGAACGCGCGCCGGTCCTCCGGGGTGTGCCGGACCCGGGAGCCCTGGCCGACGAAATTGCGCCACACGCCGTTGCGCTCGTGGCCGCGCTGCCCCGACATGTCTCCCATCAGGGCCACGTAGGGCGGGTTGGCCACGAGAAGTGTCCAGGCGGCGTCGTAGACCGCGACGGGCGTGCCCGTCAGCCGGTCCAGCAGCCGCTGCACGCCCGGGGTGAGGTGCGCGGGGACGGTCTCCGGGCCGGGCGGCGCCAGCCCGGCCAGCTGGAAGAGGTGCGCGCGCTCCGTCGCCGTCAGCCGCAGCGCCCTGGTCAGCGCCTCGACGACCTGCGTCGACGGGTGGGAGGCGCGGCCCTGTTCGAGCCGGGTGACGTAGTCGACGGAGATCCCGGCCAGCAGCGCCAGCTCCTCGCGGCGCAGCCCGGCAGCCCGCCGCTGTCCGCCCGCGGGCAGCCCCGCGGCCTCGGGCGGTATCCGGTCGCGCCAGCGGCGCACGGCCTGCCCGAACTCCGCTCTCGCCATGTGCCTCAGTGTGCACCGCGCGCCGTCGGTGTGCCTGGTACCGGTGGTCCCAGGAAGCGGGGACGACTGGCCGGCCGTCCGACGCGGGCGGAACGTGGGGGCATGACCACCACACTGATCACCGGAGCGAACAAGGGTCTCGGCTTCGAGACAGCGCGCAGGCTCGTCGCCGAGGGGCACACCGTCTACGTCGGCAGCCGGGACGCCGGGCGCGGACGCCGGGCCGCCGAGAAGCTGGGCGCGCTGGCCCGGCCCCTCCTCCTCGACGTGACGGACGACGCGTCCGTCACGGAGGCCGCGCGGGCCGTCGAGGCCGACGGCGGACTCGACGTGCTGATCAACAACGCCGGGGTCGAGGGACGGGCCCCGGACGGCGGGGTCGTCGGCCCGGCCGACGTGACAGCGGACGCGATGCGCGCGCTGTTCGAGACGAATGTGTTCGGCCTGGTGCGCGTCACCCACGCGTTCCTGCCGCTGCTGCGCCGCTCCGCCGCGCCGGTCGTGGTCAACCTCAGCAGCGGGCTGGCCTCACTGACCCGGGTCTCCGAGCCGGGCACACCGACGCACGCCTACCCGGGCGTCGCCTACCCGGCGTCCAAGACGGCCGTCAACATGATCACCGTGCAGTACGCGAAGGCGTTCCCCGGCATCCGGATCAACGCGGTGGAGCCCGGCTACACCGCGACGGACCTGAACGGGCACACCGGCACCCAGACCGTCGCCGAGGGCGCCGAGATCATCGTCCGCATGGCGCTGGTGGACCCCGAAGGGCCGACGGGCGCCTACGTCGACGCCGAGGGGCCGCTGCCCTGGTAGCCCTGTCGTCCTTCCGCTCCGCGCCCCTTCGGGCACGGCTTTGTCCTGTAGCGGGAAAAAGTCGTGAGGTTTTCTGCGTAACTTCTTCCCCGTGGCGGTGACCGCTGCTACGTTCCCCGTTAATCCCGGCTGGCGTCCCGCCGGGGCCGATGCCGAGAGACGGCGGGAGGGGTAGCGGTGAGGCGGATGACAGCTCGGCCCGCGAACGCGCACCAGGCGCGTCTGCTCCGCCTGCTGCGTGACGGCGGCCCGAACTCCCGCGCCGAACTGGGGGACCAGGTCGATCTCTCCCGCTCCAAGCTCGCCGTCGAGATCGACCGGCTGCTGGAGACCGGGCTCGTGGTCGCCGACGGTCTCGCCGCCTCGCGCGGCGGGCGCCGCTCCCACAACGTGCGGCTCGCGCCCCAACTCCGCTTCCTCGGCATCGACATCGGCGCCACCTCGGTCGACGTGGCGGTGACCAACCCCGAACTGGAGGTGCTGGGACACCTCACCGAACCCATGGACGTGCGCGAGGGGCCCGTCGCGGTCTTCGAGCAGGCGCTCGCCATGGTCGCCAAGCTGCGCGACTCCGGCGTCGCCGAGGGCTTCGACGGCGCGGGCATCGGCGTTCCCGGCCCTGTCCGCTTCCCCGAGGGCGTCCCCGTGGCGCCCCCGATCATGCCCGGCTGGGACGGCTTCCCCGTACGGGAGGCGCTCAGCCAGGAGCTGGGCTGCCCCGTCATGGTCGACAACGACGTGAACCTCATGGCGATGGGCGAGATGCAGGCGGGGGTGGCGCGCCCCGTGCGCGACTTCTTCTGCGTCAAGATCGGCACCGGCATCGGCTGCGGTGTGGTCGTCGGCGGCGACGTCCACCGTGGCACGACGGGCAGCGCGGGCGACATCGGGCACATCCAGGTCGTGCCCGACGGGCGCCAGTGCGCGTGCGGCAACCGCGGCTGTCTGGAGGCGTACTTCGGCGGCGCCGCCCTCGCCAGGGACGCCAAGTCGGCGGCGGAGGAGGGGCGTTCGCGGGAACTGGCCGCGCGGCTGGAGAGCGCGGGACGTCTCACAGCGGCCGACGTGGCCGCCGCGGCGGCGGCGGGCGACGGCGCGTCGCTGGACCTCATCCGCGAGGGCGGTGCCCGCGTAGGGCAGGTCATCGCCGGACTCGTCAGCTTCTTCAACCCCGGCCTGGTGGTGATCGGCGGCGGGGTGACGGGCCTCGGCCACACTCTCCTCGCCAGCATCCGCACCCAGGTCTACCGCCAGTCGCTGCCCCTCGCGACCGGCAACCTCCCCATCGTGCTGGGCGAGTTGGGGCAGGCCGCCGGTGTGACCGGCGCGGCCCGGCTCATCAGCGACCACCTGTTCTCCCCGGCCTGACGCACCCTCACGGGCACGGAGCCCCGACGGCACGAGCGCGACACACGCACGGCACGCACCGCATGTACGTACGGCACGCACGGTAGACACGGCACGACGCACGGCACGAGCGCATGACTGCTCGCACGTACGACGGCTCGACCGCATGACGGCACGATCAGGCACCGCCGGGCACGGCCCGTAGCACCAGCGCCCAGCGGCCCCGCACCACAGGAACCGCGCCACCCGCACCCCGCACCACGCGCGCCCCCGCACCGCCCCGCACCCCCGCACCACGCGGCGGCCCCGCACGGCCGCTCGCGCGCGCCCCGAACGGCTCCGCTCTGCCCGCACGCACGGAGGTCCGCCTTGGCACCCCCACCCCTGCTCACCATGTCCCGTATCACCAAGTCCTTCCCCGGAGTACGGGCGCTCGACGGCGTCGATCTCGACGTCGAGGCCGGAGAGGTGCACTGTCTCCTCGGCCAGAACGGCGCCGGGAAGTCCACCCTCATCAAGGTGCTCGCCGGTGCGCACCAGCCCGACGCGGGCGAGATCGTCTGGCAGGGCGAGACGGTGCGGCTGCCCACCCCCGTGAGCGCCATGAAGCTGGGCATCGCGACCATCTACCAGGAACTCGACCTGGTGGAGCACCTGTCGGTCACCGAGAACGTCTTCCTCGGCCACGAGGTCGCCGCGCGCGGCTTCATCCGCGCCCGCGCGGCGCGGGCCAGGGCCGCCGCGCTGCTGGAACGCCTCGGCCACCCCGAGATCGACCCCGGCACGCTCGTCGGCTCACTCTCGGCGGCGGGGCAGCAGATCGTCTCCATGGCCCGCGCGCTCTCGCACGATGTGCGCCTCATCGTCATGGACGAACCCTCGGCTGCCCTCGATCCGGACGAGGTGGACAACCTCTTCCGCATCGTCGCAGGACTCACCGCCGAGGGCGTCGCCGTCGTCTACATCTCGCACCGGCTGGAGGAGATCCGCCGCATCGGGGACCGTGTCTCCGTCCTCAAGGACGGCCGTGTCGCGGCCCGCGACCTGCCCGCGCGCACCACGCCCACGCACGACTTCGTCACTCTGATGACGGGCCGCGACGTCGAGTACGCCTTCCCCCGCCGCGCCTCCGTTCCGACGGACGTCGCGCCGGCGGACGCCGTGCCTCCCGGCTCGCCACAGTCAGGCGCGCACGGTCCCGTCCGGGTCGCGCCCACCCCGCCGCCGGCGCTGCGTGCCGAAGGGCTCGCGCGGCAGGGGGAGTTCGAGCCGCTGGACCTGGAGCTGAACCCGGGCGAGATCGTCGGTCTCGCCGGGCTCGTCGGCTCGGGCCGCTCCGAGATCCTGGAGACCCTCTACGGCGCCCGTCGCCCCACCTCGGGGCGCGTCCTCGTCGACGGGCGCGCGCTGCGCCCCGGCAGCATCGTCGCCGCCGTGCGCGCGGGGATCGGCCTGGCGCCCGAGGAGCGCAAGTCCCAGGCGCTGCTGATGCTGGAGTCCGTCACCCGCAACGTCTCCGTCTCCTCCCTGCCGCGCTTCTCCACGGGCGGCTGGGTGGACCGTACGGGCGAACGCGCCGCCGCACGAGCGCGTACCAAGGAGCTGGCGCTCAGCCCCGACGACCCCGACAGGCCCGTGCGCACCTTCTCCGGCGGCAACCAGCAGAAGGTCGTCCTCGCCCGCTGGCTGCTGCGCGAGTGCCGGGTGCTGCTGCTCGACGAGCCCACGCGCGGTGTGGACGTCGGGGCCCGCGCCGAGCTGTACGCCGTCATCCGCGCGCTCGCCGACTCCGGCGTCGCCGTCCTCCTCGTCTCCAGCGAACTGCCCGAAGTCCTCGGACTCGCCGACCGCGTCCTGGTGCTCCGCGAGGGCCGCGTCGTGCACACAGCCCCCGCCCGGGATCTCGACGAGTCCCGGGTGCTCGACCTCGTCATGGAAGGGAGCCCGTCGTGGTGAACCCCAGCGGAGGGACGCCGCAGGCACCGCCGGCAGGGCCGGGCGACCCCCGGCCCGGCGCCGCAGGGGACCGGCAGGGAGGGTCAGCCGCACCCGGCGGGGGCGGCGACGCGCGCAAGGGGAACGGCGGGGCCCGGCGCGGGCCCGCCGCGCTCCGCGCCTTCGACCCGCTCCACCTCTCGCTGCTGGGCGTCCTGGCGGTGCTGGTGGTGGTCGGCGCAGCCACCAAGCCCGAGCAGTTCCTGAGCATCGACAACCTCCAGCTCATCCTCACCCAGGCGTCGGTGATCGGCGTCGTCACCGTCGGCGTCACCTTCGTCATCATCGGCGGGGGCATCGACCTGTCGGTGGGCGCGATCGTCGCGCTCGCCTCCGTGTGGGCGACGACGGTGGCCACCCAGGAGTACGGGCTCGGCGGCGTCCTGTTCACCGCCATGCTGGTGGGTGTCGGCTGCGGGCTGGTGAACGGGGTGCTCATCGCCTACGGGCCGATGGTGCCCTTCATCGCCACCCTCGCCATGCTCGCCTCGGCCCGTGGCCTCGCGCTCCAGATCAGCGACGGCAAGACCCAGGTGGTCACCGTCGAGCCGGTGCTCGACCTGGGGGTGCCCAGCTCCTACGTGCTCGGGGTGCCGCCGCTCGTGCTGGTCTTCGCGGCCGTCGCCGTGCTCGGCTGGCTGCTGCTGAACCGCACCACCTTCGGCCGCCGCACCGTCGCCGTCGGCGGCAACGCGGAGGCGTCCCGGCTGGCGGGCATCGCCGTCAAGCGGCAGCGCCTGCTGCTCTATCTGCTCTCCGGGCTCTGCTGCGGCATCGCCGCCTTCATGCTCGTCGTCCTCACCGGCTCGGGCCAGAACACCAACGGCAACCTCTACGAGCTGGACGCCATCGCCGCCGCGATCATCGGCGGCACCCTGCTGAGCGGCGGCCGGGGCACCATCACCGGCTCCGTGCTCGGCGTCCTGGTCTTCACCACCATCACCAACCTGTTCGTCCTCAACAACCTCCAGAGCGACGTCCAGCAGATCGCCAAGGGGGCGATCATCGTCGCGGCCGTCCTGGTCCAGAAGGGTCGTAAGACACCATGACCGAGCACCCGCACGCACACTCAGACCCGCGCACACCGCCACGCTCCATGACCTCCCGCAGAAACATGCTCTTCGGCACGGCAGCCGCCGGAGCCGCGCTCTTCGCGGCGGGCTGTACGAGCAACGAGAGCAACGAGGACGCCGGGAACGGCGCCGAGCAGGCGGGCGTCGCCGACGACAAGCCCGGCAAGAAGGTGACCATCGGCTTCGCCGGGCCGCAGGCCGACCACGGCTGGCTCAACGCCATCAACCAGCAGGCCAGGAACCGGGCCAAGAAGTACGAGGACGTCACGCTGGAGAGCACCGAGGGCTCCAACGACAACGCCCAGCAGATCGGGCAGATCGAGACCCTCATCAACAAGAAGGTCGACGTCCTCGTCATCCTCCCCGCCGACGGCAAGGCCCTCACCCAGGTCGGCCTCAAGGCGATGCGCGCGGGCATCCCCGTCGTCAACCTCGACCGTGTCTTCGCCTCGCAGCAGGCGTACCGCTGCTGGATCGGCGGCGACAACTACGGCATGGGCCTCAACGCGGGCCACTACATCGGCGAACAGCTCAAGGACAAGAAGAACGCGCGCGTCGTCGAGCTGGCCGGCATCGACAACCTGGAGCTGACCCGGCAGCGCACCGACGGCTTCGACGCCGCGCTCAAGAACTACCCCAACATCAAGAAGGTGGCGCGTCAGGCCGCCGAGTTCACCGTCGAGTCAGGGCAGGAGACGATGGCCCAACTCCTGCGCGCGGAGCCGAAGTTCGACGCGCTGTGGAACCACGACGACGACCAGGGTGTGGGCGCCGAGCGGGCCATCAAGCAGGCGGGCAGGGACGAGTTCCTGATGGTGGGCGGTGCGGGTTCCAAGCGGGCCATGACCGCCATCAAGGCCGACAACACCGTCATGAAGGCCACCGTCCTCTACCCGCCGACCATGGCCGCTTCCGCCATCGACCTCGCACGGGCACTGGGCCAGGGCAAGGGTGTCGGAGGGCTCGCCGAGTTCGAGATCCCCGCCTCCCTCACCCTCTACTCGGCCGTCGTCACCAAGGACAACGTCGAGGAGTACCTGCCCATCGGCTTCACGTGACCGTGCCCGCCGGTCCGCCCGGCGCCCAGGACCCCGGCAGCACCGCCGGCAGCGCCGCCACCGCACGTCCACGCCCCGGTCTCCCCGACGACCGGAAGCGCCCGACAGGGAGGAGCCCCATGTCGAACGACACCACCGAGCCTGCCCCGGCTCCCGCCGAGCCCGGCCCCCAGCACCAGGCCGGGGCCCAGCACGGGGCCGGCGCCCCACCGGGCGGGTCGGCGCCGCCGATCGGGGTGGGCATGGTCGGCTACGCCTTCATGGGGGCTGCCCACTCGCAGGGCTGGCGCACCGTGGGCCGGGTCTTCGACCTGCCGTTCGCCCCGGCCATGGCCGCCGTGTGCGGGCGCGACGCGGCGGGCGTGCGCGCGGCGGCGGGCAAGCTGGGCTGGGCGGCGGCCGAGACGGACTGGCGCGCCCTCGTCGAGCGCCCCGACGTGCAGCTCGTGGACATCTGCACCCCGGGCGACAGCCACGCCGAGATCGCCATCGCGGCGCTGGAGGCGGGCAAGCACGTGCTGTGCGAGAAGCCGCTCGCCAACACCGTCGCCGAGGCCGAGGCGATGGAGGCGGCGGCGAGCGCGGCCCGCGAGCGCGGTCAGTTGGCGATGGTGGGCTTCAACTACCGCCGCACCCCCGCGCTCGCCCTCGCCCGCCGCATGGTGGCGGAGGGGCGGCTCGGGGAGGTGCGGCACGTGCGCGTGACGTATCTCCAGGACTGGCTGGTGGACCCCGCCTTCCCGCTGGCCTGGCGGCTGCGCCGCGAACTGGCGGGGTCGGGTGCGCTCGGCGACCTCGGCGCGCACGCCGTCGACATCGCCCAGCACGTGGCGGGTTCGCCGCTGACGGGTGTGTCGGCGCAGACGGAGACGTTCGTCCGCGAGCGCCCCCTGCCGGGCGAGGGCCCCGACGGGCGGCGCGGGCCCGTCACCGTCGACGACGCGGCCCTGTTCACGGGCAGGCTCGCGTCGGGCGCGCTGGCGTCCTTCGAGGTCAGCCGGGTGGCGGCGGGTCGCAAGAACGCGCTGCGCGTCGAGGTCAACGGCACCGGCGGCTCGCTCGCCTTCGACCTGGAGCGGCTGAACGAGCTGCACTTCCACGACCACGCCGACGACGCGGCCGAGTCCGGCTTCCGCCGCATCCTGGTCACCGAGGACAGCCACCCCTACCTGGAGGCGTGGTGGCCGCCAGGGCACGGTCTCGGCTACGAGCACACCTTCGTCCACCAGGCCCGCGACCTGCTCCACGCGATCGCCTCCGGAACCCAGCCGGAACCGTCCTTCGCCGACGGGCTCCAGGTGCAGCGAGTACTGGCGGCGGTCGAGGAGAGCGCCGAGAAGAACGCGGTGCTCACGCCCGTGGGTCCACCGCGTACGGGTTGACGCGACGGGGGCGGGCGGGGCGCGGGGGCGCCTCGGCCTGACGGAGGAGGCCCGCCCCGAGACACGAACGAGACGAACACGCACGACCGAGCCGCGAGGAGTACCGCATGTCCCGACAGTTCACGCTCTTCACGGGCCAGTGGGCCGACCTGCCGCTGGAGGAGGTCTGCCGACTGGCCCGCGACTTCGGCTACGACGGCCTCGAACTCGCCTGCTGGGGCGACCACTTCGAGGTGGACCGGGCGCTGAAGGAGCCCGGCTACGTCGACGGGCGGCGCGCCCTGCTCGACAAGTACGGGCTCCAGTGCTGGGCCGTCTCCAACCACCTCGTCGGCCAGGCCGTGTGCGACCACCCCATCGACGAGCGCCACCAGGCCATCGTCCCGGCCCGCATCTGGGGCGACGGCGAAGCGGAGGGTGTGCGGCGGCGCGCGGCCGAGGAACTCAAGGACACGGCCCGCGCCGCGGCCGCCCTCGGTGTGCGGACGGTGGTCGGCTTCACCGGCTCGTCCATCTGGCACCTCGTGGCCATGTTCCCGCCCGTGCCCGAGGGCATGGTGGACCGCGGCTACGAGGACTTCGCCGACCGCTGGAACCCGATCCTCGACGTGTTCGACGCGGAGGGTGTGCGCTTCGCGCACGAGGTGCACCCGAGCGAGATCGCGTACGACTACTGGACGACGCGGCGCGCTCTGGACGCGGTCGGCAACCGGCCGGCCTTCGGCCTCAACTTCGACCCCAGCCACTTCGTGTGGCAGGACCTCGACCCCGTGGGCTTCCTCTACGACTACCGCGAGCGGATCTACCACGTCGACTGCAAGGAGGCACGCAAGCGCCTCGACGGGCGCAACGGCCGCCTGGGCTCCCACCTGCCCTGGGGCGACCCGCGCCGTGGCTGGGACTTCGTCTCCGCCGGGCACGGCGACGTGGCCTGGGAGGACGTGTTCCGCATGCTGCGCTCCATCGGCTACGAGGGGCCCGTCTCCGTCGAGTGGGAGGACGCGGGCATGGACCGGCTCACGGGCGCGCCGGAGGCTCTTCGCCGCCTGAAGGCGTTCGACTACGACCCGCCGTCGTCGTCTTTTGATGCGGCGTTCAGTAGCTGACGTCGCCTCCCAGCGGTCCAAGTGGCCTCGCGCCCCTGCGGGAAGGGTGCGCGAGGACTCACTTTGTCCTAGCAGTGGATGAAGGCGACTTCATTGCTGTTAAAAGTCTTCCCGAATCGTACGAAGGTGGCTACCGTCCTGATGTGTACCGGACATGAGCCGCTCCCCCCCCTCACCCCGCCCACGGCGGACCCCGCACACTCCGGAGCCACCCCCCCATCCGGCGCGACGGCGCGCGCCTGTGCAACGAACGACGGTCAACGCTTCACGGTTCACCCCGTCAACCACCGTTACCCCTCTCTGGAGGAGACGCGTGCACAGGACAATCCGCACACACCAACCGAAGCCACCCGGACGCCGCCTGCTCCGCAAGCAGCTCGCGGTCCTCACCAGCGCCCTGCTCGTCGGCGGGGGCCTGGCCTTCGGCACGGTCACCACGCACGCCGCGTCGCAGGACGGCCCGGCGCAGGGCGGCAAGCAGGCCGCCGCCGACTTCCAGCAGGTCACCCTCGCCAAGGGCGAGCCGGAGACCGGCGAACCCATGACCCTCGCCGTGCTCCCCGACAGCTCCGTGCTGCACACCTCGCGTGACGGCACCCTCCGGCTGACCAGCCAGTCAGGAGACACCAAGGTCTCCGGCAAGCTGGATGTCTACAGTCACGACGAGGAAGGGCTCCAGGGCGTCGGGGTCGATCCCGGCTTCGAGAAGAACCGGGCCATCTACCTCTACTACGCGCCGCCCCTGAACACCCCCGAGGGCGACGCCCCGGAGACCGGCACGGCCGAGGACTTCAAGCCCTTCGACGGTGTCAACCGGCTCTCCCGCTTCACGCTGAACAAGGACGGCACACTCGACAAGGCCAGCGAGAAGAAGGTCCTCGACGTGCCCGCCAACCGCGGCCTGTGCTGCCACGTCGGCGGTGACATCGCCTTCGACGCCAAGGGCAACCTGCTGCTGTCCACGGGCGACGACTCCAACCCCTTCCAGTCGGACGGCTACACGCCCATCGACGAGCGCGCCGACCGCAACCCGGGCTTCGACGCCCAGCGCTCCTCAGCCAACACCAACGACCTGCGCGGCAAGATCCTGCGCATCAAGGTCAAGAAGGACGGCACCTACACCGTGCCGAAGGGCAACCTCTTCGCGCCCGGCAAGAAGAAGACCCGTCCCGAGATCTACGCCATGGGCTTCCGCAACCCGTTCCGCATGACCGTCGACAAGCCCACCGGCACCATCTACGTCGGCGACTACGGGCCCGACGCGGGTGCCGCGAACCCCGACCGAGGCCCGGCAGGCCAGGTCGAGTTCGCCCGGGTCACGGGCGCGGGCAACTACGGCTGGCCGTACTGCACGGGCGACAACGACGCCTACAAGGAGTACGACTTCGCCACCGGCACCTCCGGCGCCGCCTACGACTGCAAGGCGCCGGTGAACAACTCGCCCCGCAACACCGGGCTCACGAAGCTGCCCGAGGCCAAGCCCGCGTGGATCCCGTACGACGGCGCCTCCGTACCCGAGTTCGGCGACGGCTCCGAGTCCCCGATGGGCGGCCCGGTCTACCGCTACGACGCGGACCTCGACTCGGACGTGAAGTTCCCCGAGGAGTACGACGGTGACTTCTTCGCCGGGGAGTTCGGCCGCCAGTGGATCAAGCGCATCGAGCAGGACCAGAACGGCGGCGTCACCTCCATCAACGACTTCCCCTGGCAGGGCACCCAGGTGATGGACATGGAGTTCGGCCCCGACGGGGCGCTGTACGTGCTCGACTACGGCACCGGCTACTTCAACGGCGACGAGAACTCCGCCGTCTACCGCATCGAGAACGCCACGGACGGCCACTCGCCCGTGGCCCAGGCCAAGAGCGATGTGACCAGCGGACAGGCACCGCTGGAGGTCGCCTTCTCCTCGGAGGGCACCAGCGACGAGGACGGCGACGCGCTCACGTACGCCTGGGACTTCGGCGACGGCGCCACCTCGACGGAGGCCGGCCCGACGCACACGTACACCGAGAACGGCACCTACACCGCGACCGTCACCGCGAAGGACCCGGGCGGGCGCACGGGCAGCGCCAGCGTGCACATCACCGTCGGCAACACCGCGCCGAAGGTGGAGCTGCAACTGCCCAAGGACGGGCAGCCGTTCGCCTTCGGTGACGCGGTGCCCTTCGAGGTGAAGGTCACCGACCCGGAGGACGCGGAGATCGACTGTTCCAAGGTCGAGGTCACCTACATTCTCGGCCACGACAGCCACGGCCACCCGATCAGCTCGGCCAAGGGCTGCTCCGGCACCATCCAGACCACCAACGACGGCGAACACGACCCGAACGCCAACATCTTCGGCGTCTTCGACGCGCAGTACACGGACGGCGGCGGTGGCGGCCAGCCCCCGCTGACCAGCCACGGCCAGAGCATCCTCCAGCCCAAGCACCGGCAGGCCGAGCACTTCACCAAGGCCGCCGACGGTGTCACGGCGGGAGCGGCGGAGGGCGCCGAGGGCGCGCGCGCCGTCAACGGGGCCCAGAACGGCCAGTGGATCGCCTTCGAACCGTACGCGCCCGGCGGGCTGACAGAGCTGAGCGCACGGGTCGGCTCGGGGGGCGGCGCCGCGGGCGGAGCACTGGAGGTACGGGCCGGAGCACCCGACGGACCGCTGCTCGGCACGGCGCAGGTCCCCGCGGCGGACGGCTGGACGGACGTGAGCACCGCCATCGAGAACCCGCCCGCCGACGCCACGTCCCTGTACCTGGTCTTCACCGGGGGCGCGGGCGAGCTGTACGACCTGGACAGCTTCACCGTCACGACGAGCTGAGGGAGGGACGACGCACATGACACACCCACGTTCACACCAGCGTTCACGTGGACGCCCGCGTGCGGGCCGACGCCCGCGCCTGCGCCTGGCCGGTGCGGTGCTCGCCGCGACGGCCCTGCTCCTCGGCGCCGCCTCCCTGCCCGGCTACGCGGCCCCGTCCGGCGGCGGCGCGGAACGGGCAGGGGAGCAGGAGCAGGCGGGGAAGCGGCCGGGGAAGCCGGGGAAGGGGGCGGAGGAGCGGGTCCTGGTCTTCTCCAAGACCGCCGGATTCCGCCACGACTCCATCCCCGACGGCATCGCCGCACTCCAGCGGCTCGGCACCGAGCACGGCTTCACCGTCGAAGCCACCGAGGACGCCGCCGCCTTCACGGCCCGCAACCTCGCCAAGTTCGACGCGGTCGTCTTCCTCTCCACGACGGGAGACGTCCTCAACGCGAAGCAGCAGACCGCCTTCGAGGGCTACGTGGAACGGGGCGGCGGCTACGTCGGCGTGCACGCGGCGGCCGACACCGAGTACGACTGGCCCTGGTACGGCGGGCTCGCGGGCGCCTACTTCCAGTCGCACCCGCACATCCAGCCCGCCACCGTCAGCGTCGAGGACCACGCGCACCCGGCCACCTCGCACCTCGGCGAGAGCTGGGAGCGCACCGACGAGTGGTACAACTACCGCTCCAACCCGCGCGGCCAGGCCCGTGTCCTCGCCGCATTGGACGAGAGCACCTACGAGGGCGGCACCATGGCGGGTGACCACCCCATCGCCTGGTGCCAGGAGTACGAGGGAGGCCGCGCCTTCTACACCGGGGGCGGCCACACCAAGGAGTCGTACACCGAGGAAGCCTTCCTCACCCACCTGCTGGGCGGCATCCGCTACGCCACAGGCGCTGCCCAGGCCGACTGCCGTCCGGAGAACGGCTACACGAAGCTGTTCGACGGTACGCAGGCCAGCCTGGAGAAGTGGAAGCAGGCCGGACCCGGCAGCTTCGAGCTGGGCGAGGACGGCACGCTGCGCACGGTCGGCGGCATGGGGATGCTGTGGTACGCGGACAAGGCACTGTCCTCGTACTCGCTCAAGCTGGACTGGCGGATGACAGGCGACGACAACTCCGGCGTCTTCATCGGCTTCCCCGCCTCCGACGACCCGTGGTCGGCCGTGGACAACGGCTACGAGATCCAGATCGACGCGACCGACGCGCCGGAGAAGACCACGGGCTCGGTCTACGGGTTCCAGTCCGCCGACCTGGAGGCGAGGGACAGTGCCCTCAACCCGCCGGGGGAGTGGAACACCTACGAGATCCGCGTCAAGGGCGAGCGCATCCGCGTCTGGCTCAACGGCGTCAAGATCAACGACTTCACCAACACCGATCCCGCACGCAGTCTCGCGGACGGCCACATCGGCCTCCAGAATCACGGCGACGAGGACGAGGTGGCCTTCCGCGACGTCCGGCTCAAGGAGCTGAAGTGACGACCGCGGGCGACGGCGGAGGAACGGCGCACGGCACGACGTACGGCACGAGGCACCGCACCACGCACACGGCGACGACGTACAGCACGACGTACAGCGCGACGCACGGCGTACGACCGTCCGCCCGCGTGCACCTCGCGCGGGTGACGGCCTGACGTCCGCGGCCCGAGGGGGGCCGTGACGTCGGGTGAGCGGCGGAGAGGGGAACGCCGACCCCTCCCCGCCGCGACCGCCGCCGCGGGCCCCGGCCCGCGGCGGCGGCAGGCCGTGCCCCGTGCCCGTACGGCCCACCGCCGGTCCCCGCGCCCACCCCCCTCACCTCCGTCCTTCCAGCACCAGCCGAGCACCACGTACCAGGCAACCCAGGGAGGCAGGCCGTGACCGAAGACCGAACCCACCGGACCGACCGGACCCAGCGGACCGACCGGACCGACCGGAGCGAAGCCGCGACGGGCTCGCACACCCCGGCACATACCGGCGCGACCGCGACACGCACCGGCGTGTGGCTCGTCGGGACCCGGGGTTCCGTCGCCACCACGGCGATCGCGGGCTGCGCGGCCGTCGCCGCCGAACTGCACCCGGCCACGGGCATGGTGACCGGGACCGAGGCGTTCGCGGAATGCGGGCTCCCGCCCCTGGACTCCCTCGTCTTCGGCGGCCACGACACCGACACCTGCCCCCTCCCCAAGCGCGCGGAGAACCTCGCGGAGGAGGGCGTGCTGCCGTACGGCCTCCCCTCGGCCGTGCGCGCGGAACTCGAAGCGGCCGACGCCGCCGTACGACAGGGCGGGCCGCAGCCCGACGACCCGCGCGGCGAGGAAGAGCTGATCGCGGCCTTCGCCGACGACATCCGCGCCTTCACCAGGGAACACCGGCTGGCCCGCACCGTCGTCGTCAACGTCGCCAGCACCGAGCCCGCACCCGAGCCCGGCGACACGGCCCTGCCCGCCAGCTCCCTCTACGCGGCGGCGGCGCTGCGCGCGGGCAGCCCCTACGTCAACTTCACCCCCTCCACCGGACTCCACCACCCCCGCCTCGCGGAGGCCGCGCGCAGCTCCGGGCTGCCGTACGCGGGGCGCGACGGCAAGACCGGGCAGACACTGCTGCGGTCCGTGCTCGCGCCGATGTTCGTGCAGCGCGCGCTGGCCGTACGGGCGTGGTCCGGCACGAACCTGCTCGGTGGCGGCGACGGCGCGGCCCTCGCCGACCCGCGCGCCGCAGCCGCGAAGAACGCGGGCAAGGCCCGCGTACTGTCCGACACGCTCGGTGTGCTGCCCGACGGGCAGCTGCACATCGACGACGTACCGGCGCTCGGCGACTGGAAGACCGCCTGGGACCACGTGGCCTTCGACGGCTTCCTCGGCTCGCGCATGGTCCTCCAGACCATCTGGCAGGGCTGCGACTCGGCCCTCGCCGCACCCCTCGTCCTCGACCTCGCCCGCCTCACGGCACGCGCCGCCGAAGCGGGCATCTCCGGCCCCGTCGAAGGGCTCGGCTTCTACTTCAAGGACCCCGACACGGGGCCGAGTTCACTCTCCGAGCAGTGGGGTGACCTCCTCGCCCTCGCCGCGCGGCTCCGGACAGGCCGATGACGGGGCGGCCGGTGCCGGGGCGGTTGGTGAAGGGGCGCGGTGCGGCGTGGCTCCAACTGCTGCGCGTCTCGGCCCTGTTCACGGTGCCGGGTGACGCGCTGGCGGGCGCGGCCGTGACGGGGTGCCGTCCGAACCGGGGCACGGCGCTGGCGGTGGGCGCGTCACTGTGCCTGTACGAGGCGGGCATGGCCCTCAACGACTGGGCCGACCGCGAGACCGACGCCGTCGAGCGCCCCGACCGCCCCCTCCCCTCGGGCCGCCTCACCCCGAACGCGGCGCTGGCCGCTGCGACGGGGCTGACGGTGGCGGGGCTCGGGCTGGGCGCGGCGGCTGGGCGGGGCCCCGCGTGTGTCTCGGCCGCACTGGCGGCGACGGTGTGGGCGTACGACCTCCACCTGAAACACACCCGCGCGGCCCCGGCCACCATGTCCACGGCCCGCGCCCTGGACCTCACCCTGGGCGCGCTCTCCACGGTGTCCACGGCGACGGCCGGGGGTGTGCGCGTGTCGGGAGCGGTGGACGCGGGTTCGCCCGTGCCTGCGGTGAAGGGGACGGTTCCCCCTCTGTCCGCCGCGACGGCGAGTCGTCGTACGGCGCGGACCGGCGGTGCCGAACCGGTCGTCGCACGGCGGCCCGCTGACAAGGGCGCGGCGCGGCACGCTCGGCCCCGGCCACCAGGGCCGTTCCCCGCGAGCCCGCGCTCAGCGGGTACCCGTGCCACGGCGCGAGGTGTCATGGGCGCCGCCGGGCTGCTCGGCGCGCACACGTACGCCGTGACCGCCGTGTCCCGGCGCGAGGCACAGGGCGGCGCCCCCCTCGTACCCCTGGGCGCCCTGGCAACGGCGGCAACCGTCGCCGCCACGGTCGTCGGCCGCACACTCACCGGCGCGGCAGAGACGGGCCCGACATGTTCCCGTACCGCATCCGCGAACCGGACACGCCCCCGTACCGCGGCGGCGGCAACCGCGGCAGGTGCCGTCGCCGCGTATCTGGGGGCGTACGCCCGGCCCCTCGTGCACGCGGCGCTCAACCCCTCTCCACCCCTCCTCCAGCGCGCGGTCGGCGCGGGCATCGGCGCCACGATCCCCCTCCAGGCAGCGCTCGCCGCGAAGGCGAGCGCGCCCCGTACCGCGCTCGCCCTGCTCGCGCTCGTACCGCTCGCCCGCCGGGTCTCACGGAAGGTCAGCCCGACATGACCGCCCTGCGCTACGCCTACGGCACCAACGGCCTCGCCGACCTGCGTCTCGGCGACGCGCTGGCGATGCTCGCCGACCTCGGCTACGACGGCGTCGGCCTGACGCTCGACCACATGCACCTCGACCCCCAGGCCCCCGGCCTCGCCGACCGCACCCGGGACGTCGCGCGAACGCTGGCGCGGCACGGGCTCACGGTCACCGTGGAGACCGGCGGGCGCTATGTGCTCGACCCGCGCCGCAAGCACCACCCCACCCTCCTCGACCCGGACCCGGAGGCGAGGGGCGCGCGGCTCGGGCTGCTGCTGAAGGCCGTACGGGTCGCGGCCGACCTCGGCGCCCACGCCGTGCACTGCTTCAGCGGGGTGCCCCCGGCCCGTACGAGCGGCCAGGACGCCTGGGCGCGGCTCACCGCGGGCATGGAGTCGCTGCTCGACGCGGCGCGTGCCGTCGGCGTACCGCTCGCGGTGGAGCCGGAGCCGGGGCACCTCGTCGGCGATCTGGCCGCGTTCCACCGGCTGCGCACCGCGCTGGGGGAGCCGGAGGAACTGGGCCTGACCCTCGACATCGGCCACTGCCAGTGCCTGGAGCCGGAGCCGCCCGACGCGTGCGTGCGCGCCGCCGCGCCCTGGCTGCGGCATGTGCAGATCGAGGACATGCGACGTGGCGTGCACGAGCATCTGCCCTTCGGCGAGGGCGAGATCGACTTCCCGCCCGTGCTGGACGCGCTGCGCACGACGGGGTACGAGGGCCTGGTCACCGTCGAGCTGCCCCGCGACTCCCACGCCGGCCCCGACCGCGCACGCGACTCGCTCCGGTTCCTGAAGCGCGCCGAGCACGCGGAACGGCCCGCGCTGACGGGCCCCGTCGAGCACCCCGTCCGGACCGAGGCCCCCGCGTGGGGCGCGGCGCGGCCGTACCCGCCCGCCGCGTCCGGGCCCGTGTCCGGGTCCGTCGACGGCACCGTCCACCCCACGCCCCCGCCCGCACCCCCGTCCGCCGACGGCCGAGCCAGGAGAGCCGCCTCATGCTGACCCCCCTCGCCTCGCTCCGTACCGGGCTGGAGCTGCGTCTCGACCACGCGGCGCGCGAGTGGCTGCACCGCGCGCTCGCCGACGCGGCCGACGCCGGTTCACCGGTCCGGCCCACGTCCCCACCCTCGTCCCCGGCCGGGGCCAACGGCCGCGCCCCGCTTCCTCCGTGGGAGCGGCACTTCGCGGAGGCGGGCCGCAAGTGCGCCACCCCCACCGCACCGCACCCCACGAGCACGAGCACGAGCACGAGCACGAGCACGGGCACGAGTACGAGCACCCCCGCCCCCGCCGAAGCCGCCCGCATCCTGCTGCTGCACGCCGCGGGCGCGGAAGCGCCCACCGTCACCCGCCTCTACGAGCACGGAAGCGCGGAGGAGCGCCGCGCCGTGCTGCGGGCGCTGCCGCATCTGCCCTTCGCCGCGCGGCCCGACGCGCTGCCCCTCGTCGAGGACGCGCTGCGGGCGAACGACACCAGCCTCGTCGCGGCGGCCGTCGGCCCGTACGGCGCGGCCCATCTCGACCCGCACGCATGGCGGCACGCGGTGCTCAAGTGCCTGTTCACCGGAGTGCCCCTGGACGCCGTCGCGGGCCTGGAGACGCGGGCGCGCGGCGACGCCGAGCTGGCGCGGATGCTCGTGGACTACGCGCGCGAGCGCGAGGCCGCGGGCCGCTCCGTCCCGGCCGAACTCCACCGCGTGCTGGACCTCGCCAACACCCCGCCCCCGCCCCCGTCCCCGTCCCCGCCGCACCCCCAGCCTCAGTCCCAGCCCGAGGAGTCCTGATGCGCATCTTCGACCCGCACATCCACATGACCTCCCGGACCACCGACGACTACGCGGCCATGCGCGCGGCGGGCGTGCGGGCTGTCGTCGAGCCCTCCTTCTGGCTCGGCCAGCCCCGCACCTCGCCCGCCTCGTTCTACGACTACTTCGACTCCCTCCTCGGCTGGGAGCCCTTCCGCGCGGCCCAGTACGGCATCGCACACCACTGCACCCTCGCCCTCAACCCCAAGGAGGCCAACGACCCGCGCTGTGTGCCCGTACTGGACGAACTGCCGCGCTACCTCCTCAAGGACAAGGTCGTCGCGGTCGGCGAGATCGGCTACGACTCCATGACGCCGGCCGAGGACACGGCGCTCGCGGCCCAGCTCCAGCTCGCCGCCGAGTACGGGCTGCCCGCGCTCGTGCACACCCCGCACCGCGACAAGGCAGCGGGCCTGGCCCGTACGCTCGACGTGCTGCGCGAGTCGGGGCTGCCGCCCGAGCGGGTCGCGCTCGACCACCTCAACGAGACGACGGTCGGCGCCGCGGCGGACAGCGGCTGCTGGCTCGGCTTCTCCATCTACCCCGACACCAAGATGGACGAGCAGCGCATGGTGCGCCTGCTCCGCCTGCACGGCACCGAGCGCGTCCTCGTCAACTCGGCCGCCGACTGGGGCCGCAGCGACCCCCTGAAGACCCGCGCGGTGGGCCAGGCGATGGCCGAGGCCGGGTTCTCCGAAGACGACATCGACCAGGTGCTGTGGCGCAACCCCGTCGCCTTCTACGGGCAGAGCGGACGCCTCGACCCGGCCCTGGGCGCCGACGAGGAACAGCGCGAGCCGGGCGGCCTCCACGAGGGCAACTCCATCCTGCGCGGCGGGGAATGAGGAGGGCACGCCCATGCGCTTCCGGCACCCCGACGGCTCCACCGTCCACCTCGCCTACTGCACCAACGTGCACGCCGCCGAAGACCTTGAAGGCGTCATGCGCCAGTTGCGCGAGCACGCCGAGCCCGTACGCCGCAGGCTCCACCGCGACCGCCTCGGCATCGGCCTCTGGCTCGCCCGCGACGCGGCCCGCACCCTCACCGACGACCCCGCCTCCGTACGGGCGCTGCGCGCCGAGCTGGACCGGCGCGGCCTGGAGGTCGTCACCCTCAACGGCTTCCCGTACCAGGGGTTCGGGGACCAGCGCGTCAAGTACCGCGTGTACCGGCCCGACTGGACCGAGCCCGCGCGTCTGGACCACACCACGGAGCTGGCCAGGCTGCTGAGCGCGCTCCTGCCCGACGACGTGACCGAGGGCACCGTCTCCACGCTCCCGCTCGCCTGGCGCACCGGCTTCACCCCCGAACGCCGCCGCGCCGCGCTGGACGCGCTGACCACCCTCGCCCAGCGGCTCGACGCGCTGGAGGAGATGACGGGGCGCTCCGTGCGCGTCGGCCTGGAGCCCGAGCCGGGCTGCACGGTGGAGACCACGGCCGACGCCGTCGCCGCGCTGACGGGTGAGGGCGCGCCGCCCGCGCACCGCGTCGGTGTGTGCGTGGACACCTGCCACCTGGCCACCTCCTTCGAGGACCCGGGCACGGCGCTCGAAGCGCTCACGGGCGCGGGCATCGCCGTCGTCAAGTCGCAGTTGTCGGCCGCGCTGCACGCGGAGGAGCCCGGCAGTCCCGAAGTCCGCGCGGCCCTCGCCGACTTCGCCGAGCCCCGCTTCCTCCACCAGACCCGCGCCCGTACGCGCGAGGGTGTCGCCGCGACCGACGATCTGGGCGAGGCACTGGCCACCGAGGGCACCCCGCTGTCCGCGTCCGCGCCCCTGCCGACGGACACACCGTGGCGCTCCCACTTCCACGTACCGCTGCACGCCCCGCTCGCGCCGCCGCTCACCGCCACCACCGACGTGCTGCGCGACACGCTGACCCGGCTCGTCGGCGGGCCCTCGCCGCTGACCCGGCACCTGGAGGTGGAGACGTACACCTGGCAGGCGCTGCCGCCCGTACTGCGCCCCCGCACCCGTGCCCAGCTCGCCGACGGCATCGCGGCCGAACTCGGCGTCGCGCGCGACATGCTCACCGACCTCGGCCTCAAGGAGCTGCCATGACCGGCACCCAGGACCCCCAGGACCGGCCCGAGCCGCTTCTCGTCCTCGACGTCGTCGGCCTCACCCCGCAACTGCTGGCGCACATGCCTCGCCTTCGCGCGCTCGCCGACTCCGGCTCGTCCGCACCCCTGGAGACGGTGCTGCCCGCCGTCACCTGCGCCGCGCAGTCCACGTTCCTGACCGGGGAACCGCCCTCGGGGCACGGCATCGTCGGCAACGGCTGGTACTTCCGCGAGCTGGGCGAGGTGCTGCTGTGGCGGCAGCACAACGGGCTCGTCGGCGGCGAGAAGCTGTGGGACGCGGCACGCGCCCGCCACCCCGGCTACACCGTCGCCAACGTGTGCTGGTGGTACGCGATGGGCGCGGACACCGACTGGACCGTCACACCCCGACCCGTCTATTACGCGGACGGCCGCAAGGAACCCGACTGCTACACGCGCCCGCCCGCGCTCCACGACGAACTCACCGACAGGCTCGGCACGTTCCCCCTCTTCCACTTCTGGGGACCGGGCGCCGACCTCGTCTCCTCGCGCTGGATCGTCGACGCCACCCGCCATCTGCTGCGCACCCGCCACCCCGACCTCGCCCTGTGCTACGTGCCGCACCTGGACTACGACCTCCAGCGCTACGGACCCGACGACCCCCGCGCGCACCAGGCGGCGGCCGAACTCGACGCCGTACTCGGCCCGTTGCTCGATCAGGCCCGCGAGGAGGGGCGCACCGTCGTCGCCCTCTCGGAGTACGGCATCACCCGGGTGCGCCGACCCGTCCACCTCAACCGCGCACTGCGCGAAGCCGGTCTGGTGGAGGTGCACACGCAGGACGGCATGGAGTACCTCGACCCGATGACCTCGCGGGCCTTCGCCGTCGCCGACCACCAGCTCGCCCACGTCTATGTGCGCCGTCCCGAGGACCTGGAGGCGGCCCGCGCCGTCCTCGCGGAGCTGCCAGGGGTGGACGAGGTGCTGGACGAGCGCGGCAAGAAGGCACACGGGCTCGACCACCCGCGCTCGGGCGAACTCGTGGCCGTCGCCGAACCCGACGCCTGGTTCACCTACTACTACTGGCGCGACGACGCCGACGCACCCGACTTCGCCCGCCTCGTCGAGATCCACCGCAAGCCCGGCTACGACCCGGCCGAGCTGTTCATGGACCCGCACGACCCCTACGTACGGCTGCGCGCCGCCACGGCGCTGGCCCGCAAGAAGGCCGGGATGCGCTACCGCATGGCCGTCGTGCCGCTGGACGCGTCGCCCGTACGCGGCAGCCACGGCCGCCTCCCCGCCCGTACGGACGAGGGCCCCGTCCTCATCTGCTCACGCCCAGGGTCCTTCACCGGCGACACCTTCGCCGCCACCGATGTCAAGGAACTGCTCCTCCACCTCGCACTGGGAGACCCCTCATGACACGCAAGAGCCGCACGCACGACCACCCCGAACTGCGGCATGCGGTGCGCCGCCGCGGCGTCCTCGGCGTCGCGGCCGGCGCCACGGCAGCCGCGCTGCTGGGCTCCGTCGGCACGACGGCGCAGGCGGCGCCCGTGACCGCGACGGGCAGGGGCGGGCACGGACGGCCCGTCGTCCCGCCGGGGAAGCTGGGCATCCAGCTCTACACCCTCCGCGACCAGGTGCGGTCCGTCGGCTTCGCCAAGGTCTTCGAGGAACTGGCCGACTACGGTTACGACACCGTCGAGTTCGCCGGGTACACGCAGGGCACAGGGGACATCACCCTCGCCCAGCTGAGACGGCTGGTGCGCGAGCACGGGCTGCGCGGGGTCGGCAGCCACGTCGGCTACTACTCGGACGACCCGGCCGCCTACACCTTCGCCACCCAGCTGGAGCGGGTCGTCGACGACGCCGCCGCGCTCGGTCTGCCGCACGTCGGCACGGCAGCGAGCCCCGACAGATACGGGCGCACCGTGGACGGCTGGAAGCGGGCCGCGCAGGACTTCAACACCTACGGCGAGGCCGCGAAGCGGCGCGGCCTGAAGTTCTATCAGCACAACCACCAGATGGAGTTCGGCTTCGCCGAGGACCGCCCCGACGTCCGCCTCTACGACGTGCTGCTGGCCGAGACCGACCCCGAGCTGGTGTACCTGGAGATGGACATCTACTGGGCCTACGCGGGCCAGTACCGCTTCAGCGTACGCCCGGACGGCACCCCGGCCCCCTTCGAACCCCTCGACTACGTGCTGGCGCAGCCCGACCGCTATCCGCTGTTCCACGTCAAGGACGGGGAACACGACGAGTCCTCGCCGGACGGGCTGACGATGGTGGACGTGGGCGACGGCGACATCGACTACCGGCGGTTCCTGACGGAGGTGGGCCGCACGAAGGGCGGCCGCCGCGACCACGGGTGGCTCGTCGAGCACGACCAGCCCGAGGACTCCCTGCGCACCGCCCGCCGCTCAGCGCGCTACCTCCACCGCCTCCGCTGACGGGGCGGCCCGGCGACCCCCATGGCGGAGCGCCCGGGGTGGGAGGGGGAATCCCCTGCCATCCCGGGCGCTCCGTCGTCGGGGCCGGGTGAGGCGGTGTCAGGCGGCGTGACGTGCTGTCAGGTGACGGTGTGTCACATCGCCTCGCGGCTGATCGGGTTCGGGTTGGGCTGGATCGACTTCCTGCGGGGACGGCCCGGCTGGTACAGGAAGAGCGCGATGAAGCCCGCGAAGAGGGAGATGGAGCCCGCGAGCACGAACGCGCCGCCGTAGCCCCAGGCGCCCACCACGACCGCGCCGAGCCCGGAGCCCGCGAGCCCGGAGAGCAGCTTGGAGCTGTAGACCATGCCGTAGTTGGTGGCGTTGTTGTTCTCGCCGAAGTAGTCGGCGGTCATGGCGGCGAACATCGGGAAGATGGCGCCACCGCCGAAGCCGGAGATCATCGAGCAGAGCAGGAACAGCCACAGCGACCCGGCCTGGCCCGACAGCAGGATGCCGTACTGCGCCAGACCCAGCACCACACAGACGAAGATGAGGCACTGCTTGCGCCCGTAGCGGTCCGAGAGCCAGCCGATGACACCGCGCCCCGTGCCGTTGACGATCGCCTTGAGCGACATGGCGGTGGCGACGATGCCGCCCGCGAAGCCCATGTCGTCACCGAACGGCACCTGGAAGGCGATGCCGAAGATGTTCACGCCGGAGGTGCACAACAGGCAGAACCACATGAGGGGCACCCGGCCCGTCTGGAACGCCTCCTTGGCCGTGTACTGCTTGACTGCCGGGGGGTTCTTGAGCAGCGAGCGCCGTGCTCGCGGGTCGTCCGGCGGGCGCAGCGGGTCCACGTGCGGCGGCCACCAGTTCTTGGGCGGGTCCTGGAAGAACCAGCCGCTGACGCCGACGACGGCGGCCAGGAAGACACCCACGGCGACGAGGACCCAGCGGAAGTTGGAGAGGTCCATGAAGCCGGTGAAGATGAAGACGAAGGGCACCGAGCCGTAGGCGAAGCCGCCGTTGACGAAGCCCGTCTTGCCGCCCCGCCGCTCCGGGTACCACTTGCCGACCATGTTGACGCAGGTCGCGTACACCATCCCGGCGCCCATGCCGCTGAACGCGCCGAAGCCGAGGTAGGCGAAGATGACGTGCGGTGCGTAGGCCAGGGAGAGGTAGCCCAGGAGGGTGCCGACCGCGCCGCACACCATCGCCCACCGCGCGGGGAGCCGCCCCGATTCCCGCAGCTTGCCGGCGGGGAAGGCGACGGCGCCCTGGAAGAAGACCCAGACGCCGAGCATCCAGAAGATGTGCAGGCTGTTCCAGCCGTGTGCGTGGTGCAGTGTGTCCTCGGCCGAGGCGAACGCGTACTCGGCGGAGCTGATGCCCATCATGCCGATCCACGGCAGGATGACCATCCAGCGGCGCCGCCGCCCCATGATGTCGATATCGGTCTCGCCGACCCGGTAGACGCGGCCGTTGCGGTCGGTGACCTCCCGGTAGGGGACGGCCGATGGCACTTCTGTGGTTGTCATGTGATGCACCCCTTGCGTTGAGAGTCTGGCCAGCGCCCCCTGTCCGGATCCCACTACTGCGGTGGTGCGTGGTGCATGCTGCGGTGTGCGTGCGTGGTGCGTGGTGTGGCTCGCGCTGTGCTTCCGTCGTGTACGTCGGGGTGGTGCCGGGCCCGGCGCCCCCGGGCTCCGCCGTCGTGGTGCGCGCCGCGGCGGAAGCGGCGGGGACGCGGCCGTGCCCCGCGCTCCGCGTCGCGACGGTGTGCCGCGGAACGGTGTGCTACAGCAGGCCCGCCGCGCGGGCCCACCGGTACTTCGCGCCGAGAACCGCGACCGGCTTCTCGGTGGTGTAGGGATACGCCACGACTCCGTGCTCGAAGAGGTAGGCGCACGCCTCCTCGACCTCCGTGTCACCGGCGAGGGATGCCACCACCGGCTTGTGGATCCCCTTCTCCTTCGCCTCCGCGACCACGCGCGCGGTCAGCTCGGCGAAGACCATCGGCGGGGTGACGATGGTGTGCCAGTAGCCGAGCACCAGCGAGTGGATGCGGGGGTCCTCCAGGCCGAGCCTGATGGTGGCCTCGTATGTGGAGGGCGGTTCGCCGCCGGTGATGTCCACCGGGTTGCCCACCGCGCCGAACGGGGGGATGAAGCGCCGGAACGCCTCGTCCAGGTCCGGCGGGATCTCCATCAGCGACATCCCGTTGTCCACGATCGCGTCCGAGAGCAGCACGCCCGAGCCGCCCGCGCCCGTGATGATGACGGTGTTGTCGCCCTGGGGCGCCGGGAGTACGGGCAGCGCCCGCGCGTACTCCAGCATCTCGTTCAGGCCCGGCGCCCGGATGACGCCCGCCTGCCGCAGGATGTCGTCGTACACCGCGTCGTCGCCCGCGAGGGCGCCCGTGTGGGAGCCCGCGGCCTTCGCGCCCGCGCTGGTGCGGCCCGCCTTGAGCACGACGACCGGCTTCTTCTTCACCGTCTCCCGCGCGGCGTCCACGAAGGCGCGGCCGTCCTTCAGGTCCTCCAGGTGCATGGCGATGCACTCGGTGTGCGGGTCGTCGGCGAAGTAGGTGAGCAGGTCGTCCTCGTCGATGTCGGACTTGTTGCCGAGCCCGACGATGGCGGAGACACCCGTGCGCGTCGTGCGTGCGAACCCCAGGATGGCCATGCCGATGCCTCCCGACTGGGAGGTGAGTGCCACACCTCCCTTCACGTCGTACGGGGTGCAGAAGGTGGCGCACAGGTCCTGCCACGGCGAGTAGTAGCCGTAGATGTTCGGGCCCAGCAGCCGGATGCCGTGCCGCCGTCCGATCTCGACGATCTCTTCCTGGAGGGCGTGTTCGCCGGTCTCGGCGAAGCCGGAGGGGATCAGCACGGCGTTCGGTATCCCCTTCCTCCCGGCCTCCTCCAGCGCGGCGGCGACGAACTTCGCGGGGATCGCGAAGACCGCCACATCCACCTCGCCGGGAACATCCTGAACAGACTTGTACGCCTTGCGGCCGAGAATGTCATCGGCCTTGGGGTTCACCGGGTGGATTTCCCCGGGGAAGCCGCCGTCGATGAGGTTGCGCATCACCGAGTTGCCGATCTTGCCCGGCTCGTTGGAGGCACCGATGACGGTGACCGAGCGCGGCTGCATCAGCCGCCGCATCGCGGTGAGGATCTCCGCCTTGGTGTGCCGGGGCCGCTCGACGGGCGCCTCCGTCGTGAGCAGCACGCGGATGTCGGCCGCCACCGCGCCACCGGCCGAGGCGAACACGGGGTTGAGGTCGATCTCGGCGATCTCGGGGAAGTCGTCGGCGAGCCGCGAGACGCGGGAGACGAGCCCGGCCAGCGCGGCCCGGTCCACGGCCTCGCCGCCCCGCACACCCTTGAGCACGTCGGCCGCGCGTATCCCGTCGAGCATGGACAGCGCCTCCTCCTCGCTCGCGGGCGCGAGCCGGAAGGTGACGTCCTTGAGGACCTCCACCAGCACCCCGCCGAGCCCGAAGGCGACGACCTTGCCGAAGGTGGGGTCGGTGACGGTGCCGATCAGCACCTCCTGTCCTGGCGGCGCCATCTGCTGCACCTGCACCCCGTGCACCCGCGCCTCCGGGTCGTACGTGCGCGCGTTGCCGACGATCGAGGTGAACGCGCCCCGCGCCTCGGCGGCCGAGGAGACACCGACCACGACACCGCCCGCGTCCGTCTTGTGCAGGATGTCGGGGGAGACGATCTTCATGACGACGGGGAAGCCGATCCTGTCGGCCAGCGCCACCGCCTCGTCGGCCGACTCGGCCAGGCCCTCCTGGGGCACCGGTATGCCGTAGGCGTCGGCGAGGAGCTTGCCCTCCGGCGCGGTGAGTGCGGTCCTGCCCTCGGCGTGGGCAGCGGCGAGCACGGCCCGTACCGCGTCCTTGTCGGGCTCTCCCGGCGCGCCAGGTGCTCCCGCGTGGGTGCCGCCGTGGTCTTCAGAGGCCATCGGTTCAGATCACTCCGTTCGTCTTGAGCAGCCGCACTTCCTCGTCACCGAGGCCCAGTTCGCCGACGTACACCTCTTCGTTGTGCTCGCCCAGCAGTGGCGAGGAGGTGATCTCGACGGGGGAGTCGGAGAGCTTCATGGGGGAGCCGACGGTGGTGAAGCTGCCACGGGTGGGGTGCTCGACTTCGACGATCATGCCGTTCTCGGCGAGCGACGCGTCCTCGACGATCTCGCGCGTGGAGAGGATCGGGCCGCAGGGGATGTTGTGCGCGTTGAGCGACTCCAGCACCTCCCACTTGGGGAGCGTCGAGGACCACTCCTCGATGAGCTGGAACATCTTGCCCAGCTTCGGCAGCCGCGCCTCCGGTGTGTTCCACTCCGGGTCCGAGGCCAGCTCGGGCCGCCCGATGAGGTGGCTCAGCGGCTCCCAGCCGACGGGCTGCACGATGACGTACACATAGTCGTTGGGCCCGCCAGGCGCGCACTTGACGGCCCAGCCCGGCTGGCCGCCCCCGCTCGCGTTGCCCGAGCGCGGCACCTCGTCGCCGAAGTCCTCGTTCGGGTACTCCGCGAGGGGCCCGTGCGCCAGCCGCTGCTGGTCGCGCAGCTTGACGCGGCACAGGTTGAGCACCGCGTGCTGCATGGCCACGTTCACGCGCTGGCCCTTGCCGGTGCGCTCGCGCTGGTAGAGCGCGGCCAGGATGCCCGCCACCGTGTGCACCCCGGTGCCCGAGTCACCGATCTGCGCGCCCGTGGCCAGCGGCGGCCCGTCCTCGAAGCCGGTGGTCGACATGGAGCCGCCCATCGCCTGTGCGACGACCTCGTACGCCTTGAACTTGGTGTACGGGCCCTCGCCGAAGCCCTTGATCGAGGCGTAGACGATCCGGGGGTTGATCTCCCGGATGCGGTCCCACGTGAAGCCCATCCGGTCCACGGCCCCTGGCCCGAAGTTCTCCACCAGCACATCGCTGCGCCGGATCAGCTCGGTCAGGATCTCCTTGCCGCGCTCGGTCTTGGTGTTGAGGGTGATGCTGCGCTTGTTGCAGTTGAGCATCGTGAAGTAGAGCGAGTCGACGTCGGGCAGGTCCCGCAGTTGCTTGCGGGTGATGTCCCCGGTCGGCGCCTCCAGCTTGACGACGTCGGCGCCGAGCCAGGCGAGCAACTGCGTCGCGGAGGGCCCCGACTGGACGTGGGTCATGTCCAGGACGCGCACTCCGTCAAGTGCCCTGGTGCCCGGGGGAGTTCGCGGGGGTGCCGACGTGCCACTCGCGTCGTTCGTGACGGTCACGGGAGTCACCTCACTTGTACATCGTCTGGTTCATGGTTCCGGGTGCGTACGCGTCCGGGTCGACCCAGACGTTGATGAGCGACGGCTTGCCCGACTCGCGCGCCCGCTCCAGCGCCGGCCGGATCTGCGCGGGGTCGCGGACCTCTTCGCCGTGTCCGCCGAGCATCCGCGCGAACTGGTCGTACGGCACGTCCCCGAGCGTGTTGCCGACCCGCTCGCGCTCGTCGCCGTACTTGGCCTTCTGGCCGTAACGGATCTGGTTCATCGAGGAGTTGTTGCCGACGATGCCGACGAACGGCAGGTCGAAGCGGACCAGCGTCTCGAAGTCCCAGCCGGTGAGCGAGAAGGCGCCGTCGCCGAAGAGCGTGACGACCTCCTTGTCCGGGCGTGCCTGCTTGGCCGCCATCACGAAGGGGACACCGACGCCGAGCGTGCCGAGCGGCCCCGGGTCCATCCAGTGGCCCGGCGACCTGGGCTGCACGACCTGCCCGGAGAAGGTGACGATGTCGCCGCCGTCGCCGATGTATATCGAGTCCTCGGTGAGGAAGTCGTTGATCTCGCTCACCAGCCGGTAGGGGTGGATGGGCGAGGCGTCCGAGCGCAGTTGCGGCAGCCTCTTCTCCAGGGCCGTCTGCTCGGCCGTGCGCAGCTCGGCGAGCCACGCCTCGCGCTTGGCGGTGCCCCCGTTGACGCGCCCGGAGGCGGCCTGGGTGACGGCGGCGAGCACGAGGTCGGCGGAGCCGACGATCCCCAGGTCGATGTCGCGGTTCTTGCCCACCGTCCGGTAGTCCAGGTCGATCTGGACTACGGTGGCGTCGGGGGAGAGGCGCTTGCCGTACCCCATGCGGAAGTCGAAGGGTGTGCCGACGATGATGATGAGGTCGGCGTTGGTGAACGCGTAGCGGCGCGAGAGCTGGAAGTGGTGCGGGTCGCCGGGCGGCAGTGTGCCGCGCCCCGCGCCGTTCATGTACGCGGGCACGTTCAGGGTGCGCACCAGCTCGGTGGCCGCTTCGGTGGCGCGGGTGGTCCAGATCTGGCTGCCCAGCAGGATGGCGGGCCGCTCGGCGTGTACGAGCAGATCGGCCAGCTTCTCGACCGCCTCCGGGTCACCTGCCTGCCGGGTGGAGGCGCGGTACTGCCCCGTCTGCGGCACCCGTGCCTTCTCGCGTGGCACCTTGGCGTCGAGCACGTCGCGCGGGATCTCCAGGAAGGAGGGCCCCGGCGCGCCGTGGTAGCACTCGCGGAACGCCATGGAGACCATGTCGGCGGCGCGCGCCGTGTCGGGCACCGTGGCGGCGAACTTGGTGATGGGCGTCATCATGTCGACGTGCGGCAGGTCCTGGAGCGAGCCCATCTTGTGCTGGGTGTGTGCTCCCTGGCCGCCTATGAGCAGCATCGGTGACTCGGCACGGAAGGCGTTGGCGACACCGGTGACGGCGTCGGTGGTGCCGGGTCCGGCGGTGACGACGGCGCAGCCGGGCCTGCCGGTGAGGCGCGCGTAGCCGTCGGCGGCGTGTGCGGCGACCTGTTCATGGCGGACGTCGACGACGTCGATGCCCTCGTCGACGCAACCGTCGTAGATGTCGATGATGTGGCCGCCGCAGAGGGTGTAGATGACGTCCACACCTTCCGCCTTCAGTGCCTTGGCGACCAGATGCCCGCCGGAGATGAGGTCCGGGTCCTGGCTGTCGTCGGGCATGGCGAATCGCGTCCCTTCGTCGGGTGGTGAGGCAGGGTTCGAGTAGATTGCATACAGTCGACGAATACTGTATGAACCTTGTTATCCCGCATCGGCACAGTGATGTCCAGGGGGCGTGCAGCGATCGTTTGAGGACGGCGATCTCCCAGGAACGGGCGACGGCGAACCTCCAGGAAGGCGATCGTCCAGGAACTTCCAGGATCTTCCAGGAATGGGAGAGGAGCGCGGATGGATCTGTACGAGCACCAGGCCAGGGAACTCTTCGCACACCACGGCGTGGCGGTGCCCGAGGCGGAGGTCGCCGCCACGGCCCGCGAGGCCAGGGAGGCGGCACACCGGCTCGGCGCCGACGACCGGGGCGTCGTGGTCAAGGCGCAGGTGAAGACCGGCGGCCGGGGCAAGGCGGGCGGGGTCAAGCGCGCCGCCGACGCCGCGGCGGCCGAGATCACCGCACGCCAGATCCTCGGCATGGACATCAAGGGCCACACCGTCCACACCGTGATGCTGGCCCGACCCGTGGACGTGGGGCGGGAGTTCTACGTCTCCTACGTACTCGACCGCGCCGCGGGCCGCTTCACCGCCATCGCCTCGGCCGAGGGCGGCATGGAGATCGAGGAGGTCGCGGCGCGACGGCCCGAGGCGGTCGTCCGCGTGCCCGTCGACCCCGCGGAAGGTGTCACCGAGGCGGAGGCGGCCGAGATCGCCGCCGCTGCCGGGCTCCCGGAGGACGTGGCACCCGTGCTGCGGCGCCTGTGGCGGGTCCTCGTCGACGAGGACGCGCTGCTGGTCGAGGTCAACCCCCTCGTCCGCACCCGCGAAGGTGACATCCTCGCCCTCGACGGCAAGGTCACCCTGGACGACAACGCCCGCTTCCGGCAGGCCCGTTGGGGCGAGGAACACGACACGGCGGGGCTCGACCCGCTGGAGGCCGAGGCCGCGGCGAAGGGGCTCGGCTATGTGAAGCTCGACGGCGAGGTCGGCGTCATCGGTAACGGCGCGGGGCTGGTCATGTCCACCCTCGACGTGGTCGCGGGCTGCGGGGCACGCCCCGCCAACTTCCTCGACATCGGCGGCGGCGCCTCGGCCCAGGTCATGGCGGACGGCCTCGCGCTCGTCCTCGGCGATCCCGCCGTCAAGTCCGTCCTGGTCAACGTCTTCGGCGGCATCACCGCCTGCGACGCCGTCGCCGAGGGCATCGTCCGCGCGCTGGACCAGGTGCGGCTGACGAAACCCCTCGTGGTGCGGCTCGACGGCAACAACGCGGCCCTCGGCCGCGCCGTCCTCGACGCGCACCCCCACCCGCTGCTCGACCAGCGGACCACCATGGACGGCGCCGCGCGCCGCGCCGCCGAACTGGCGGCCTCGGCCGCCGTCGTCGCGTAAGGGAGGCGGAGACCATGGCGGTCTACCTCACCAAGGAGAGCAGGATCCTCGTCCAGGGCATGACCGGCGCCGAGGGCATGAAGCACACCCGCAGGATGCTCGCGTCGGGCACGAACATCGTCGGCGGCGTCAACCCCCGCAAGGCGGGGCGCGAGGTGGACGTGGACGGGCGCTCCGTGCCTGTCTTCGGCACGGTCGCCGACGGCATGAAGGCCACGGGCGCCGACGTGTCCGTCCTCTTCGTCCCGCCGCCCTTCGCCCGCGCGGCGGTCGAGGAGGCGGCGGACGCGGGCATCGGCCTCGCGGTCGTCATCACCGAGGGCATCCCCGTCCACGACGCGGTCGCCTTCCACGCCCACGCGAAGGCGCGCGGCACCCGCGTCATCGGCCCCAACTGCCCGGGGCTCATCACCCCGGGCCACTGCGGCGCGGGCATCATCCCCGCCGACATCGCCCCCGGCCCCGGCCGCATCGGACTCGTCTCCAAGTCGGGCACGCTCACCTACCAGCTCATGTACGAGCTGCGCGACACCGGCTTCTCGACGTGCGTGGGCATCGGCGGCGACCCGGTCATCGGCACGACGCACATCGACTGCCTCGCCGCGTTCGAGGCGGACCCGGACACCGATCTGATCGTGCTGATCGGCGAGATCGGCGGCGACGCGGAGGAGCGGGCCGCGGACTTCATCAGGGAGAACGTGACGAAGCCGGTGGTCGGCTACGTCGCGGGCTTCACCGCTCCCGAGGGCAGGACGATGGGCCACGCGGGCGCCATCGTCTCCGGCTCGTCCGGTACGGCGCAGGCGAAGAAGGAGGCGCTGGAGGCCGCGGGCGTGGAGGTCGGCACGACGCCGACGGGGACGGCGGAGCTGGTGCTGGCGCGCCTGAAGTGAGCGCGGCGGGGGCTACGGGAGGGAGGGGGCCTTCCCGCGTCCCGTCCCGTCGGGAAGGGGGCCCGCCCTTCGGAAGGTCCTCCCGCCCCCCGCCTCGGCACGTGATCCTGCGCATATCCGTGCCAAGGCCCGTGCCAATACGTACCCGACTCACTACCGTCCGGTAGGAGTTCACGACCGGACGGGCCCGGACACGCCTCCCGTGCCTGGCCCCGCCCGCGCACCCGCCCCGTACGTGCAACGAGAGCGGAGAACCCCCGATGGCATCCACCACTCACACCCCCGCACCCACCCTCACCCTCAAGCCGGGCACGGCCTGGGCCGACGCGTGGCAGCGGTGCCGCGAGGTCGCCCCCGAGGCATTCGGCGACGCGGACACCGGCACCGACCACGGCATTGGCACCGGCGCTCACGGCACCGGCACGGCCGACCGTGCTCATGCCCGCGGCCGCGTCCGCAACCTGTGGCGCGGCACCTGGCACGCCGACGGCACCCCACTCCCCGCGACCAGCCCCGTGGACGGCACCCCCATCGCCGGACCGCCCCGGCTCGAAGCGCCCGCCGCCAGGGACGCGGTCCGCGCGTCGCTGGACCAGCACAGGGCGTGGCGCCACATCCCCCTCGCGGAGCGCAAGGCACGGGTGGCCGCCGCGCTCGACGCGCTGACCGAGCACCGCGAACTGCTCGCGCTGCTGCTCGTCTGGGAGATCGGCAAGCCGTGGAAGCTCGCGCAGGCCGACGTGGACCGGGCGATCGACGGCGTCCGCTGGTACGTGGAGCACGTCGACGGCATGATCGAGGGCCGCGGCCCGCTGCCGGGCCCGGTCAGCAACATCGCGAGCTGGAACTACCCCATGAGCGTCCTCGTCCACGCCATGCTCGTCCAGGCGCTCGCGGGCAACGCCGTGATCGCCAAGACCCCGACCGACGGCGGCCTCGCCTGCCTCACCCTCGCCTGCGCCCTCTCCGTACGGGAGGGGCTGCCGCTCACGCTGGTCAGCGGCAGCGGCGGCGAACTGAGCGAGGTGCTGGTCCGCTCCCCGGAGATCGGCTGCGTCTCCTTCGTCGGCGGCCGGGACACCGGGGCCCGCGTGGCCACGGCCGTCGCCGACCTCGGCAAGCGGCACATCCTGGAACAGGAGGGCCTGAACTGCTGGGGCGTGTGGAACTACTCCGACTGGGACTCCCTCGCGCCCCTCATCCGCAAGACCTTCGACTACGCGAAGCAGCGCTGCACGGCCTACCCCCGGTTCGTCGTCCAGCGCTCCCGCTTCGCCGACTTCCTCGCCACCTACCTTCCCGCCGTCGGCTCCCTGCGCTACGGCCACCCGCTGGCCGTGGCCGCGCCAGGGGACCCGCTGCCCGAGCTGGACTTCGGGCCGCTGATCAACGCGGCCAAGGCGAGGGAGCTGTCCGGGCTGACGGAGGAGGCCATCGACAGGGGAGCGGTTCCCCTGCACCGGGGCTCACTGTCCGACGGACTCTTCCTCCCCGGCCAGGACACCTCGGCCTACCTTCCGCCGACGACCCTGCTCTCGCCGCCCCCGTCCTCACCGCTGCACCACGCGGAGCCGTTCGGGCCCGTGGACAGCATCGTCCTCGTCGACACGGAGGCGGAGCTGCTGGCCGCGATGAACGCCAGCAACGGCGCGCTGGTCGCCACCCTCTCCACCGACGACCAGGAGGTCTACGACCGGCTGTCCCCGCAGATCCGCGCGTTCAAGGTCGGCCACGGCAAGCCGCGCTCGCGCGGCGACCGCGACGAGCTGTTCGGCGGCTTCGGCGCCTCGTGGCGCGGGGCCTTCGTGGGCGGTGAGCTGCTGGTCCGCGCGGTCACGGAGGGCCCGGCTGACGAGCGGCTGCCAGGAAACTTCCCCGACTACCGCCTCCAGCCGGAAGCCCAGCCCACGGCGGCCTGACCCGCCGCCCGCCCCACGCGCCCACCCCGGCCGGGGCGCCCTCGCAGCCCCGGCCGGACGGGGGCCGATGCCATTCGCCGCCGAATAACCGTCTGACATTCCCGGCAAATCGTCCATACCTGGACCTTGCACCGGATTATGCAGGTGAAGAGCACTCCCGGAAGTTGGTATGGTTGTCCACGTCGCCGCGGCCAAGAGCCACGAGCGACATCACACCTGGTCCGGGTGGCGGAATGGCAGACGCGCTAGCTTGAGGTGCTAGTGCCCTTTATCGGGCGTGGGGGTTCAAGTCCCCCCTCGGACACAAACACTATGCCCTCGGGTGGTTCTGGCCGTACTTCGGTCAGGGCCACCCGTTTTTCGTGGTCGAAGGTGACGCGGAGCCCGAGTTGCCGATAGACCTCTGTTTTGTCGTGGGGATCCGCTGCGCGGAGGGCGCTGAGCAGCCCGCCGAGTCCTTCGACGAGTGATCGGATCGCTTCGCGGTTCATCCGTATGCCGTCCCGCTGGGATGCGGAAGCGAGGCGGTCCAGGTTGTCCTGGGCGATGGCGCGTGTGGCTTGGGCCTCCCGGCTCCACTCGGCAATGAGTCGGGGGTCGGCCCCGGCCTCCAGCGCCGCACGGTGCCGGGCGAGCTTGTGGTTGCACTCCTGGATGACTCGTCGGGCGTGATCCGCTTGCGGGCTGGAATCCGGCTGGGCCGCCTCCAGCGCCAGCAGGGACTGCTCGATCTGGTCCGGGGCGAAGGCGCGGGCAAGCCAGGCGTCGAGAGGGCCTACGAGGTCGTCCTCGTTGAGGGAGACACTCAGCGGGTGGTCGAGTTTGTTGGCCAGCGCGTACTCCTCGGGGTAGCGGCAGCGGTAACGGGCTCGATCGCGTACCCAGTTGCCCTGCATGCGCCGACTGCAGGTCTGGTGGAGGACCATTCCTCTGAAGACGTAGGGGTGCCGCGTGCGTACGACTTGTCTGCCGGTGGAGGCGGGGGAGCGGGCGGCCATGCGATCTTGTACGCGCCGAAATGTGTCGCTGCTGGTCAACGCGGCGTGAGCGGGCTCGTCAGAGTGGATCCAGGCGTCTTCCAGATTCCAGGCGAGCTTCGTCTGGTGGCCGAGGGCGACGTTGTCGACGTCGATGAGGGATTCGTGCTTGCGCTGGCGGTTCCATACCTGGTGGCCGGTGTAGCGGGGGTTGGTGAGGATGGCGCGTACGGCGCTCTTGGACCAGGCGATGCCGCTGCGGTGCGGGTTGCGGGAGCGGTCGGCGGCTGAGGGGCACAGGACGCCGTCGGCGGTCAGGCGCTGGGCGATGGCGAAGATGCCGAATCCGGCCAGGTACTCGCGGAAGATCCGCTGTACCACCGGTGCGGTGGCCGGGTCGGGCTCCAGGCGGTGCAGGCGTTTGCCGTCGGCGGCCTTGCCGGGGTTGGGGTGCGGCCCGGCGTCGGCGAGCAGGTAGCCGTAGGGAGGGCGACCGCCCAGGAAGCGGCCCTCGATCTTGGCCTGGGCGCTCATGGCGGAGCGGACGCGGATCTTGATGCGGTTGCGTTCGGCCTTGCTCATGCCGCCGAAGACGGACATCACCAGGTCATGGGCTTCGGAGTCGGGGTCGATGCGTCCGCCGACCTCGGGGACCCAGAGCTGGACGCCGTAGTGGACGAAGACGGGGAAGGTGAGGCCGAACTGGTTGCCGTAGAAGGCGCGCTGCGGTTCCCCGATCACCACGGCGTCGAAGCCGCGGTCCGGTTGCTTGAGTGCGGAGAGCAGGGCGGCTGCTCGTGGTCTGCGGGGCCAGGGGAGGGAGCGCGAGCTGCCGATGTCGAAGTATTCGGCGACGATCTCGTCATCCGGGGCGAGGAGAGAGCGGGCCCGGCTCATCTGCCAGTTGTAGGAGGCGACGGGGTCTTGTTGGTCTTCCGTGGACACACGTCCTGCGAAGGCAAAGGACGTCATCACAGTGCCTTTCTGCCGCTGCTTGCGCATGCGCGGTGTGGAGTTGTGGGCCCGGCTCTGTCGCTGAGGCGGGCCTTCGGGGCTGTCGAGCGTACTCCTGCGCGGTTGCGATTCTCGATCCTTGAGAAGCCTCGTCGGAGGAAATGCTTCAGGCCAGTGGCTGCTGAGGTGGCTGATGGGCCGGAGGCGCCGCTTGCGTCCTCGGTGTGTGGGATCAGGATGACGCGGCATGCGCGAAGGCTGTGGACGAGATGGCGCGTGGTCTCGAAGGCGCCAGGCTAGCGGGCAGCCAACTCGATGGTTTCGTGACAGGTTGTTCGGCAACCTCACGTTGGGGGCGTTCGGGGCGAACTGATTGACGCGCTCGCCGTGCCGGGTTGCCGGTTCAGTCGGTGATGGCGACGCCGTAGCCGCGTGCGAGGTCGGCGAGGCCGTGGTCGTATCCCTGGCCGACGGCGCGGAAGCGCCATGCGGGGCCGCGTCGGTAGAGCTCGGCGAGCAGCAGGGTGCGTTCGCTGGTGGCCGCGTCGAGGGGCGCCTGTGTGAGCGCCGCGGCGCTGCTGCCTGGGGCGGTGGCCACCTGGACCGCGCCGATGTCTCCGAAGGCCGCGGTTCCGTCGATGGTGGCTGCGACGACGATCTTGTGCGTGGATGGCGGGAGCGAGGCGAGGTCGATGGCGATGGTCTGTTCGCCGGGGCCGCCGGTGAGGAGGCAGACCGTGCCGCTGGGGTTCTCGGGGGCTCCGTAGAACACGAAGTCCTCGTCGAAAACCACCTGTTCGTCCTCGTCGAGCACGAAGGCGACGACGTCGACCTCGCAGTGTTCCTCCGGCGCCCAGTTCGCCGTGACGTACCACTGGGGCATGGGCACACCGGACGCCGGTGCGGGGAGGTCGGCCACTTCGCCGCGCGGCAGCACTTGGGGAGCGTGGGAGCGGACGGCTGTGGCCGGCTCGTCGGGCTGCGCCATCGCTGCCGGGGTGGCCGGACCGGCGGGTGTCGCCGGGTCGGCGAGCCACTTCTCGTCGCGTACGAGGAGCCCCAGCTTGGCGAAGCGGGGCATCCGGCGGTCGTGCTCTCCACTGAAGAGGACGACGACGCCGGTGACGCTGCGCGACAGGTTGACGGCGGCTGAGCCGCCCAGTTCGACGATGCGGGTACGGGGGGCGACCGCCTCGGCGTGCGTGCCTCCCAGGACGAGGAGCCGCTGCCCTGCCAGGGGGCTGTTCGCCGGTCCGGCCGTCGTCCTGGCTGCTTGCCTGTCTGTCGGCCTGTTCGCCGGCTCGGCGGCCGATCCGGTGGGCCGGTTCCTGGTCGCGCCGCGTGCATGGTTCCTATATGCGCTTTCCCGGCGACTTGCCGGTGGTCGGCAGGCCCGTGGTGCTGGCTTTGCGGGTGCGGCGGTTTCTCTGTGCGGCCACCGAGTGTCCGCGTCGGACGTTCGTGGAACAGCTTGCGGGGCTGGCGCGTCGGCATGGCCGTTGGAGTGAGCGCCCTACGGTCGTTCCTCGGCACCCTGGGCGCGGACGTTGCCCAACTCGACGCCGACCAGCTCTCCTTCACTCGCAGCATCCGCCTCGCCCGCCGCCAGGTCACCACACAGGCGACCTTTTCCCTGGCCACCTGGCCACCTGGCCATCTGGCCACAGCCCCCGCCGAAGGAGATCTTTCAGCGTTGCCGCTCCAGGGCGAGGACGGCTGCGGCGATTGACGTCATTCGATTCGGGCTGCACCGGGATCGGCGGAAGATACGCCAGGACTTCAGGCGTGCGATGCCGCGCTCGACCGGGGCCCGTGCTCTCGACAGCGCGCGGTTGACGGTCTGTTGGGTGAGCGTCAGTTCGCCTCCTGCAGGCCGTCTGGCCGGTGTGGTCACCCATGGGCTGGCACCGATGTAAGCGCGATCGGCGAGGACCGGTACTCCTTGGCGCTCGCAGATCCTGATGATTCGGTGGGCGCGGGCCGCGGTCAGGTCGTGGCAGCGTCCCGGCAGGGCCGGAGACAGCCACAGCATCTCGCCATGGAGGTCGGTGACCACCTGCACGTTCACCCCGTGCCGGCGGTGCTTGGCCGAGTAGTCGGCGCGGCCGTCACCGTGGCGGTCGTACTCGGCCAGGGTGCCGTCCAGCAGGACGAACTCGGGGTCCGCCTCGCGCGGAGCGCGCAGCAGACCGGGCGCGCGGGCGGCCAGCAGGTTCCCGCCTCATCCGCCGCGATCCTGACGAAAGCACCAAACACGGCGGGCGCTTGAAGATCGCCGACGGCGTACAAGTCAGACGAAAAGCCCGGTGTGGCTGACACACTCCGGCGGAAATAGCGCCGGGGTGTGTCAGCCGCACCGGGCCAGGGAAGCGGCGGACACCCAGTCTGCCGTCCCAGGGCTCACTGACGCAGAGTCAGTCGGCGTCGGGCGGCAGTGGCACGTCGTATGCATTGAGGATCGCCGAGATGGCGGCATACTGCGCGAGGAGGAAGACGAGTTCAGCCACACCGGCGTCCCCGAAGGCGCGGACCCCGGCTCGGTAGAGTGCCCCCGGCAAGGGAGCGCCGCTGTGCAGCCGGGCAGCCACATCGTGAGCGACCGTCTCCTCGGCGGTCATACCTGCCGGGCGCTGCCCCGCGACCAGGCCCTCGATGACGTCCTCCGGCAGACCGACGGCGAGCGCAACCCGAGAGTGTGAGTACAGCTCGTAGGCCGCGGCATATCGCGACCCTGTGGTGA
Source organism: Streptomyces sp. NPDC054796 (assembly GCF_053611545.1). Taxonomy (NCBI): domain Bacteria; kingdom Bacillati; phylum Actinomycetota; class Actinomycetes; order Kitasatosporales; family Streptomycetaceae; genus Streptomyces; species Streptomyces sp. NPDC054796. Next base: position 178,211 of record NZ_JBSHAO010000001.1, read on the forward strand.
GAATCGCGACCTCGCGCACCCGTGCGGGCAGGGCAGAGGTGCCGGTGCCGGCCGTGAACCACTCCAGCAGCGGGCGGGCGAGCCCGGGGTTGCGGAGCATCACCGGGAACGGGCCGATCAGCGCGCCGTCGGGATCCGTCGAGGTGAACGGCACGGGTAACCCGGTCATGAGCTGCCGGACTTGACCGTCGAGCCGGCGCTGCTCGTCAGACAGTTCGCTGGGCTTGATTGAGGGCATTCGCACCACGCGTCACCGCACCTGCGTGCCGTCGAGCCACACCTGACGAACCCGGCCGCGAAGGTCGTCAAGGTCGGACAGACTGCCCGCGATGACGACCACATCCGCGAGCTTGCCGGGTGCCAACTTTCCGGCAGTATCGAATCGAAGCAGTTCGGCCGGGCTCGACGTCGTGGCGCGCCAGGCATCCAGCGCGGACATCGACGAGGAGTCCACCATCAGAGCGAGTTCTCTGAGGTTGCTCGCTGCCGGGCTCCAGTAGGGCGGGCTGTCGGTCCCCATGGCGAGCTTCACCCCCGCCTGCACGGCGAGTGCGAAGCTCGCCTGGTGAGCTTCGACGGCCTCACGGGCAAGGTTGGCGTTTTCTTCCGGGATCGGTATGCCGCTGTCAGCGGCGTCAATGATCGCGCGTGTCGCTGACAGCGTGGGAACGAGCCAGGCGTCACGCTCGAGCATGAGGTCGACTGCTTCGTCGTCCAGGTAGTAGCCGTGTTCGATGGAACGGACGCCGGCCCGCAAGGCTGCCTTGATTCCCTCGGTCCCCTGCGCGTGGGCGAATACGTAGGTGTCGGCCGCGGCGGCCTCGGCGACGATCACCGCTAGCTCGTCGGGGCGAAACTGGGCGTGGCGGGGATTGTCGCCTGGAGACATGACTCCGCCGGTGGTGGCGATCTTGATTGCGTCGGCGCCCGCGCGCAGTACTTCACGAACTCCTCGCCGTACTCCGTCCGGACCGTCGACGACCGGGTTGGGTCGTCCGGGGTGTGCCGTCATCATGGGGATCGATCGACTACCTCCCGAGGGGAGATGGACATCGCCGTGCCCGCCCGTCTGGGACAGCATCGAGATCGCGATCTGCAGCCGCGGTCCCTCGATGAGTTCCTGTGCGATCGCTTGCTTCACCCCCAGGTCCGCGCCTGCGGCATCTCGGGCTGAGGTGATGCCTTGGTCGAGCAGGAGCGAGAGGTTGCGCTTTGCTTCGTAGTATTGCAGGGAGAAGGCTTGTTGTTCGGCACGAGCGAGGTTGAAGTCTCTGGTCATCACGTGCACGTGGCAGTCGAACAGCCCGGGAAGGACCGACTTCCCTGAGCAGTCCACAGCATGATCACCGTCCAGATCGGTTCCGACATCGACGACGTGGCGGCCTTCGATGACGAGGTCGGCCATGCCTGCTGCGGTTCCGTCGAAGACGGTCCCATTCTTGAAGACCGTGCGGATTGCCATTGCTCCTCATTTCGTGATTGATCGACCGCTCCAGGTCGAGCGCGGGGCATGTTTGACGCGGCTTCAGCACTCGACAACGTTGACGGCCAATCCGCCCAGCGCCGTCTCCTTGTATTTATGGCTCATGTCCGCGCCGGTCTCACGCATGGTGGCGATGACCTGGTCCAGTGACACGTGATGGTTGCCGTCACCCCAGAGCGCCATTCGCGCGGCGTTGATCGCTTTTCACTGCAGCGATCACGTTGCGTTCGATGCAAGGCACCTGTACGAGGCCGGCAACGGGATCACAGGTCAGCCCGAGATTGTGCTCCAGCGCGATCTCGACGGCGTTCTCCACCTGACGTGGTGTACCGCCGAGGATCGCGGTCAGTCCGGCCGCAGCCATCGCCGATGCAGAGCCGACCTCGCCTTGACAACCCACCTTGGCACCGGAGATCGAGGCGTTGGCCTTGCAGAGGCTGCCCACCGCCGTGGCGGTGAGCAGAAACCTCTCGACGATGTCGTTGCGTGAGTCCTCGTCGGCGCCCTTGCCGGCAGCCGTGTAGTCCAATGCGTAATACAGCACGGCCGGGATGATGCCGGCGGCACCGTTGGTCGGTGCGGTCACGGCGCGACCACCGCTGGCGTTCTCCTCATTCACCGCCAACGCGATGAAGTTGACACGCTCTTGCCAGTACCGCTCACTGTGCTCGGGGTCCTCGCGGTCCAATCGTGACGCCCATGCACCGGCTCGCCGACGGACATCGAGGCCGTCCCACAGTTCGCGCAATCCCTGGCTGAGGTCGACGTGCGAGCGCTCTGCGAGTTCGTTGTCGCGTATCACGTCGCAGATGCGGGAACCTGTCTGGTCGCAGACAGCGAGCAGCTCCGCCGCCGTGCGGAATGGGTGTGGAATCGACGTCGATTGCGCGCCGCCGGGGCGCTCCTCGTCGCCGTCGCGGACAACGAACCCGCCCCCGACGGAGTAGTACGTATCCGATCGAACAGCAGCGTCGGCATGGTCGTATGCCGTGAACGTCAAGGCGTTCGGGTGGCGCGGACGGACGGTCAACGGTCGCAGTACGAAGTCCTCGATCCGGCAGGGGATTCGTTGCCCTGCGTCCAGGCTCACCGTGCCGGATGCCGTGATGTCTGCCAGCCTTCGTTCAACTTCGCCGGAGTCGATCCTGGCTGATTGCGCACCATCCAAGCCCAGAAGAACTGCGGTGAACGTGCCGTGTCCGTGCCCGGTCGCGGCGAGCGAGCCGAAGATCTCCACTCGCACTGACTCGACGCTGTCCGCCGCGCCCGATCGCCGCAGGTCCTTCGCAAAGGCGGCTGCCTTCATCGGCCCGACTGTGTGCGAACTCGAGGGCCCAATCCCAATAGTGAACAGATCGAAGACACCGACAGGAGCTGTCGAAGTGGTCATGGGGCAGGACGGTAGTCCGCACACGTAATGGTCCCGGCCTGGTGCAGGATTTCACTCGAAACGCGGGGTTGGCTGAGGCATATTGGTCAGCAGAGGGCTGAATTCGCCGGTGGCGTGCCCACGGGCATCGAGGCGGTGTCCTTCCTTCTTGACCGTGCGCAGCACGACGGAACGGTCGGCGATACTGACGCCGGGAAGTTTCTCCTCCAGGATGACCTCGAGCCGCTGCACGTCACCCAGCGTGGGCAACCACACGGCGAGGATGAGGTTGTACTGTCCAACAGTTGAAACCGCGAGGCGGATCTCGCCGATACGCGTGAGCACAGCCCCGACGCGTTGTACGAGCGCGGCAGGGACCCGGAGGAAGTACCACGCATGGACCGGCCGGCCTGATTGCGCTTTTGCCATATCCAGGCGGGTGTCCAATCGGTCTTGTGCCGTCATGGCGGCAACCGCATCCCGCACTCGACGCTGGCCCACGCCGAGGGTCCTCGCCAGGAAAGCCACTGTCGCCCTGCCATCCGGTCCCAGCAGGCGAAGGAGTTGGTCCTCCAGCTGAGAGTCGACGCGGCTGCTCGGGGATCGCGAGACCTCGACGCTCCGCTCCACCGCAGCGATCTCCTCGGCAGACAGGGAGCGAAGGCGCCACTGTCCTCCGTCCACGAACGGCGACGAGAACAAGTGGGCCCGGGTCGCCCGAATCCCGTCGAGTGCCGGTACGCGCATCATCAAATATTCGGTCAGCGCATTCATGCTGGATGTGGCCACCAGCACGAGCATCTCGCGTCCTCCGGCAGTGAGGTCCACCGTGAATGCTTCACTGTCCGCCGCGATCTCCTGTGCGAGACGGAGCGTGGCGGCAGGGTGGGCTTCAATCTCCAGTATTGCCGACGGCCCTCTCATCTCCGGGCCGGGATGTCCGGACACCCAGGCGATGCCGGCCTCGACGATCCGTTCCCAGCGCCGGGCGAGGGTGACCGCGTCGACCCCGATAATCGGCGCCAGCGCAGCCCAGCGTGCTCGCGGGTTGATCTGGAGGGCATGGATGAGCCGCCGATCAAGCTCATCGAGGTCGTAGTCCTGCCGACTCTCGTCCGAATCACTCATAAAAATTGACTCTATGGTAAGAGAAAGCTCGCTGTTTCAGCGGGCATGCGGCTGTTCACGTGCCGTGCGCCGAAACATCCTGCCGTGGCACCGTACGACGGCTCCAGGCGACGCAACTCACGATGCCCTTTGAGTGCCAGTGCGGAGCTCGTGACACCCGGCCGAATTGCGGCAAAAGGGCATGACTGCTGGACGTAAAACTTCACCGCGGCCGGCTTCTGGGGATTTTTCCTGCGTTGCCGATCATGACGCTTCCTCGCGGAGTAATGATCTTCACGTCAGCGAGAGCGCCGGTATCCCGGCGCTGACGAAGGAGGACGACCTTGGCGACCATGTCAGACCCCCGGTGGGAAGGCCACGTTCCACCGACCGCATTTGAGGAGTACTCCGAGAAGTACGCCGCCTTCTTCAAGATGCGCAGGGAGAACGGGATCATCGAGCTTCGGCTCCACACCGACGGCGGTCCGTACATCCACAACTGGGCTGCCCACAACGCGTGGAACCGGGTGTGGCAGGACGTGGGCAACGACCCCGACAACCATGTCCTCATCCTGACCGGCACCGGCGAGACCTGGTTCCGAGGCGACCCGGGGGAGACGTGGCCGCGGCCCGTCGTCGAGGAGGACCCCGATTACATCTTCCAGCAGACCATCGATGCGTGGAAGCTGATCGAGAACTTCGTCAACAACCTCGACATCCCGACGATCGCAGCGGTAAACGGTCCCGGAATTCACACCGAGTTCGCACTACTGTGCGACATCACTCTGGCCGCCGAAGACGCAGACTTCATGGATCCGCACTTCATGGCGGGCACCGCGCCGGGAGACGGACTCTCGCTCGCCCTGCAGCACCTGATGGGCACGAAGCGGGCGGCCTACGACATCTACAGTGGCCGCTCCATCCCTGCGCGGAAAGCACTCGACTACGGACTCGTCAGCGACGTACTTCCGCGTGAGGAACTCCTGCCGAAGGCATGGGCGATCGCGGGCGACATCATGAAGCGCCCGCGGTTCGCTCGCTGGGCAACCCACAACATCGTGTCTCGCCCCTGGCGCAAGCTCGTTGCCGAAGACTTCGGTTTCCACTTCTCGCAACAGATGCTCGCCACCGTCGCTGCCAAGCGACAGGTTCCCGACCCCGACCTGGTCGTCGAGGCACGCTCACGCAAAGTGTGGTGAGAACCTGAGGGACGAAGCAGGTTGCCGGCCGCCGCCGTCACGGGCGGCGGCCGACACTTGTCTAGAGGTGTCTAGGGCGCGTATCGGATCGCGATCAATGAGCACCGAAGCTTCTGGGGCGAGTGCCCGCGCCGGGGTACACCGGCGATCTGCGGCTGTGCCGTGTGGGCGCGAGTGACCGGAAGCGATGCCGCGGGCAGGCAGCGGGGCCCGAGGACCCCGGCTGCCTGCCATCCGAGACGGTGCGTCAGAGCATGGCGAGACGGTCCACCAGGAGCTCTACCCTCTGCTCGACGTACTCCGGCGGCAGCCTTCCCGCCCGGGTCAGGGTCGCGATCCCGTGCAGGGCCGCCCAGAACAGCTCGGTGAACAGCCCCGGGTGGACGTCGTCCCCGGCGACCTCGCTGAGGCTTTCCAGCAGGGCGGCGAAGGCGTCCTTCAGCGGCTCCGGGGTGTCCTCCTGCGCGAAGGCCAGGCCGCCGTCGAGCTGGAACATGGCGTCGTAGAGCGCCGGGTTGCGTTCGGCGAAGTCGAGGTAGGCGCGGACGAGGGCCGTGACCCGGGCGCGCGGACCGGTCGCGGCGGAGGTCGCGGCCCGCACCGCCGCGGCCATCTCGGCGGCGCCCTCGAGAGCGACGGCGCCGATGACCGCTCCGTTCGTTGAAGCGAGGGGAGTTACGGTGATGGTCATGGACTACTCGGACGCTCTGCGAGTAATCAAGGCCGGTGGCCGGGTCGCTCGGCGAAGCTGGGTCGAGCCCGGCAAGTACATCTTCTGGACCCCAGCGGCGACTGTGGAAACCCCGGACGGCAAGTGCGTTGAGCGCGTTGGGCACGCTCTGTTCTTCCGCCCCTTTAAAGGCGAGAACGGGCAGGTCGAACCCTGGCTGCCCAGTTTTGACGCGCAGGCAGGCGAGGACTGGTACGACGTGAGCACGGAAGGCTGAGTCGTCGACCATGACGTGGGCCGCCGGTATTTCACCACCGTGAGGCTTGAAGACACGAAGGCGCGAAGCTGCGAAGGACGGCCGATCGGGGCCTGGAGGAGCAGGACACGGGTGGTTCCGCTTTCAGCCCCGCCCCTCCACGGTCCGTCAGGCTGCACCGATGTGGAGGGCGAAGGGCCGTAGGCCCGGAAGGGCAGGGCTCGTGGCGAGCAGTTCAGAGATCATGCGGCGGACGCTGGAGCGTCGGACATCTTGCGGCGTGATCGTTTCCTGCTTGCGCAGCAGCCGTAGCGCTGACTGAAGGTCTCCGAGGTCCCGGTAGAGCTTGGCGCTGTCGTGCCGTACGCGGGCTGCGCGTTCGGCGGTGGGTACGGCGTCCGGATCGATCGCGGTCATGTGGTTGATCGCGCGGCGGGTGTTGCCCAGCAGGTGCTGGATGCACAGTCCGTACCGTTCGACTTGGTCTGTCGTCATCGGCCCGGGGTGGTCGATCCAGGCGGCTACGGCGGGGCCCCGGGCCACGAGTGAACGAGCGTGCTCCCACAGCGTGATGGCGTCAGCCTGCTGGTTGGTCTGAGCGGCTCCGTACGCGGTCTCCAGGAGCAGGTGAGCGACGACGGGCCGGGCCCTTTCCTCTCCTTCGAGCTCTGCCACGGTCCGGTCCGCGAGCTGTCGGGCCCAGCGATGATGGCCACGTTGCCGGAAGACGCCGACCTGTGCTCGTGCGGCCATGGCGTGTGCGAGAGGGTGCTGTGCACGCCGGGCTGCTTGGACCGCGCGGTCCGCCGTGATCCAGGACTCGTCGCGCCGCTCCTTGACGCTGACGGCTGTGCTGAGGACGTACGTGCGGGTGAGCAGTTCGAGACTGCGTCGCCCACCGTTGCGGGCATTCGCCTCGGCGGCGGCTATCAAGCGCGGAACGGAAGCTTCTGCCTCGGCGTAGTGTGCAGCGCTGATCTGTCGAGCAAGCCCGTCGAGACCAGCCTGCAACTGCGATGTGTTCATCGTCGGCTTGGCTTCTTGGAAAAGGGCGGTTTCCCATCCTGGTGCCGTGGACTTCTGTGCTGCCGCTGGTGCGGCGGGTATCACCGCTGCACCAACACCGAACCCCGCTGCCGTCAGCAGTTGCCGCCTGCGCATCTCGTCCTCGCTCTCACCACCGGTCCGCAGGACGACACCTGTTGTCGCCCTGCTCACTCCCAAGTCAGCGGGTTCCATTCCCAACTCGTGTGCAATCGCCTCACGTTCGGAAGCAGTGGGAACGTCAATGCCGCACTCGATCCGCGAAATCCGAGCACGGCTCATGTTGCAAGCCGTTCCCAGCTCCGCCTGTTTCATCCCCGCAAGGGCGCGACCTGCCTTGATCCGCTGGCCCAGGGTTGTCATAACCACGACGGTACGCCGCTCGGTGAGCATGCTGCTCGGATTCTGAGCACGGTGCTCGGAACTGATGCTTCTGCGTATCCGACTGCTTACGGCGGATGTTCACTGCTCGTCAGTGGTGCTGTCTCGTCCCGCAGTTCACGGTGGCACCGAATCGCTGCACGGGAGTGCGTCCGATGGCAATTGACCAAGCTGATTGTGCAGGCAGGCGGTATACGGAGTCGTTGACGATCACGGGTAATGCCCCTTGGGCTGATATCGCTCCCTGGGTTCCGTCCGATCGTCCGGAGTTGCTTGCCGCTGGGGTGTGGTGGGATGCCGTGCGGATGCCCGCATATCTCGGGGACCGTGTGCTCCCCCGGCTTGGGGAAGCGACGGGGGCGGTGATCCGTGACCCGTACGCGCACCGCCTGTACTGGCTCGTCATGCCGGGGACGGCGGATGCCTGGGTCGCGGCGGTCCCGGACACCAGCTTCGTCCAGGTCCTCGGCAAGGGCTGTTGGCTCACGGTTCCGCCCCGCGACCGGTCACGGGGCGCGGGCCCGTACTGGCAGGTGCCCCTCACCGACGGGCACGCGCTGACGGCCGTGGACCTGCTGCACGGCGCGTTGGAGCTGGTTCTCGCTCAAGCGCCCGGTCCGAAGCGGAAGCCGGTGTCATGAAGAGCCGCTGCACCGAGGCGCGCTGCGGGCGGGAATCCGAGTGCGCCGACACGGTGATCGTCACCCTCGCGGACCGGCCGGAAGCGACCCCGACCGGTGACGGGTACGGCGAGGTGGTCATGTGCCCCGAGTGCCGCCACGCCTACACCACCGCTCCGTTTCTGACTCTCGACCACCGTGCCCGCATCCGAGCCTCAGCCACCGGAGAACCCGTCGCCCAGGCTGCTGCCGCGCTTGAGCGAGGGTGGGCTCGGAAGGGCCGAGCATGATGTCCCTCGCAGGAGGCTTGTACCCCGAATACCAGCGGACCGGCTGGGAGTGGGACGTGATCCGCATGCGTGCCCCCCTCGGATATCGCGTGCTCGACCAGCTCGGGGACGCGACGGGACGCGTATGCCGCGACGAGGAAGGGCTGTACCTGTTCTTCGTCCCCGTCGACCAGGCGCCCGAGGTGGGGGTAGGGGGAGCCGAGATCCTCCGCGGCGGGACGTGGCTCTGCCTGCCTCCACCCGAGCGGGAACGCGGGGAGGGGCCCCGCTGGCTTCGCCCGTACGGCCGCGGACTGTGCGACCCGGAGCGGCTCGCCGCAGCGCTGGAGGCGGCTCTCACCGACGAGTGCAGCCGGAGATCGTCATGACGATCACCCGCTGCTTCCGCTGCCGAACCCCCGGCGAGTGCATTCTCGTGCGCACCCTCGAAGTGGCCTCGGGCCCGGGGTACCCGGTGTACGCCTGTACGTCCCACGCCCGCTCCGAGGCCGCGAAGGCAGGCGCGCCCGGCTGGCTGCGCCGCGCCGTGTACGAGCGGGTCGTGCAGGCGCCCGTGCCACGGGCGGTGACCGAGTCATGAGGGATCGCACCGGTGCGGGAGCGGGGGAGTACATGGTGACCTCGCTCGTCCCCCAGCTATGCCCACGGTGCATGGACGCCGACTGCGCCCGCTGCGATGCCCCCGACCCGGTACTCGCCCGCGAGGCGGGTCTCCCACCATGCCCGTGTTCCCACGCACTCGCGCCACCCCGGCAGGCCCGTGCACTGCTCACCGCAAGCCCCGGCACCATCCTGGCCCCGGTGTACCTGACCGCCCGCAGCATCCTCTGCCGCGATCTCATCCTCCACGACGGGCTCGCCCGCGTCGTACGGGACATGCGCGTCGTGAAGCCCGGTGTGCGCCGACTGCTCCTTCCGCGTGGCCGGACCTGCGACATCGGCATGACGCCCCGGCCCGGCTACCGGCCCCGTGCCATTCCCGGCATTCAGAGCAACCGCTGAACTCACCTGGTCACCGCTCACTGATTCCGCGGTTCTCCCTGTCGACCCAAGGACCAAGATGACCAAGCGCCGCCTGATCCGCCCCGAAGAGAAGAAGGCACTGCTCCGCCTGACGGTGCCCTTCTCTTCTCCTCGGCCGTCGTTCCCGCCTCGCCATCGCTGCTTGAACTACGCGTCCGTGGCCGGGCTCTGGCTGGTCACCGCAGGTGGGCAGACCTGGGCCGGTGTCGCCGCAGCTGAACACCGGTCCGCCGTGAGCGAGTCCTCAGCCGCCGAAAGCATCGGTCAGGCGCTGACGGTGACGGCGGTGATCGCCGCATGGGTGTGGCTCGCGGTTCTCCTGCGCTCCGCGACCGGGCCCGCGCGATGGTGGCCGCTGACGGTCACCACCCTCTGCTTCGCCCTCTACCTCGCCGACGCTGGGGGACTCGTCGTAGGCGGGCCGAGCCCGGTCGTACGGGACCTGTCCAGCGGCGTGGTGCTGGTGGGTCTCACGCTTGCTGTCACCGCGCGCTGCGGCACTTCCCTGTGCTCGGCACCGCGTGGTGCGAAGACGGGGAGCGGGCTGCTGACTGGCCTGATCGCCTTCCTGGCGCTGCTCCTGGTGCCCGTGTTCGCCGACGGGGCCGCGCTGCTGCCCGGCCCTCACCTCACCGGCAGTCAGACGAGCGCCCTTGCCCCGCATACTCCGGCACAGGCCCTCATCTTGTTCCTTATCGTCGGCTGTCACGCAGAGCGATGAGTGTCTCGGGGCGTTTGACGGTCTTGCCGACGTCGTAGCGGGTGGCTGGGTGCCGGTTCCTCACTCCGGGTGGTCGTCCTGGCCCCGGCCGTGTGGGTTTGGGTGCACGGGCCGGACTACCCAGGTGCGGGCGTATGTGCCGGAACCCGCGGCGGACGCGAGTTGGTGTGAGTAGTTCGCCGGGGCGAGTCCTCTTCTCCCAGGGCTTGTGCTGGTCGACGGCGAGCGGGATGGCGAGGCGGAGTTGGGTGTACGCGGCGATCACCAGCCACGTCCAACGATCTGCTGCCAGCGGGCTCCGCAGTCGCGGCCGTGTCCAGCCCAGTGACTGCTTGAACAGGCGAAACGTGTGCTCCAGATCGAATCTGCGCAGGTAGCACGACCAGACGAAGTCGACGTCGGCCGGGGCGGCGCCGGTGGCCGAGGACCACAGCCAAACCGGCGGTGCGTCACGGTCGCCGGGCAGGTGATCCACGTTGAGGCGGATCAACGTGCCCTCGATGAGAGGCAGTTCGCTGTCGTGCTCGATCCATGCGGAACGCTGCTGCAGTCTGGGGTGTAGTCGGTCCCAGGCGCGGGCTTCGGCCTTGCCGTAGCGGGGTGTGTCGTTCACCGTGACCACGCACGGCTCCGGCCACGACTCGGGCCTGGCCAAGCTGAACTCCTTGCCGTGCTTGGGCGGCCGGCCGCCCTTGGGGTCGTAGACGCGCGGCGGCTTCGGCAGCCGCAGGACACGGTCCGAGCGCAGACGGCCGACCAGATCGACGGGAAGATCGCGCAGCACCCAGGCCAGGCGCATCACGTCGTAGCCCGCGTCCATCACCACCAGAATGTCTCTGTCGCCGTCGTGCCACTGGCTGGCCGCGATCAGCCGCTCGACCACCTGACGGATCTGATGGGAGGTGACGGCCGCGGCATCGTCGGTGGGCCCGAGCCGGACCGCGTCCAGGACCTGTGTCCATGAAGTGCGGTCCGGCGTCAGCGCGGCGACGAAGGAGTACGGCCAGCCCGGGATGATCTGCGCGGCCTCACGAGAACGGCCATGGACGTGGCAGAACAGACGCTCCGGCGAACAGGCCGCGTCCGAGCGCAGCCACGGGGAGACGTCCACGGTCAGCACGATCCGCCCCTCGAAGCGCGGAAGCGGCAGCGATACCAGTAGGTCACGCAGGGCCTCCGTGTCGAGCCGACCGTGGTTCAAGGCGCCGTACAGCGAGCCGTAGCCGCGCTGGTGCTCGGCGAGCAGCGACAACTCGACCGGCGTCTTCACTGGCCCGTCCGCGCACAGCAGCGCGTCGGTGAGCTCGAAGAACGCATCGGCCCGCGCGGAAAGGCACCCGTAGAAGGCCGTCCGAAAGCGTGACAGCTCCGCGAACGCATCCTGTTCGCTGGCCCGTTGCAGCACCCTCATCCCCACGGCCTTCCTGGTGAACTCCTGTGTCTCGTCGCAGAGTTCAGGATCACGAGGAAGGCCGCCCTCATGTCCTGCGATCACTCCAAAGAGTGACCAAAGGTACAAGCTTACGAGCGAACCGCCAGCCCGCTCAACGACCCCACCGCGCTGAAGAATCGAGGTCAGTCAAGGAATTCGGGCCTGCCCGAAACATGTGGACCGGGTCCGCGACGCGCGATGCAATGAAGACGTCACACCGCAGGACGTCGCTTCGCATCGGAGCGTATCGGCCGCAGAGGAGAAATCGAGAAATGAGCGACCACAGGGGGTACGCCCGATCGGCAGGAGTGGCCACCGGATTGATCATCCTGCTTTCCGGCTGTACGGCGCATACGGCACAGCACACGCAGTTGTCCGACGCGGAATTGGTCGAGCACGCCCAAGAGGTACTGACCGCACGGTGTATGCGAGAGCAGGGGTTCGAGTACCACGTCGCGCCGCCTTCCGGTGACGGATCGGCGCAAGCCACGTCGGATCGGAACACCCAGTACGCAAGAGGGCTGCCCGCGGCCGAGCAGCGGCGGTACACCGCCACGTACTCGGGTGATCCACGTAAGCACAACATCGAGACCCAGGTGGAAGGCATCACGGTGGGAATGTCCACCACTGGATGTCTGGCAGCGGCGAAGAAGGAACTCTTCGGCAGCCTGGGTGCGTGGTTCCGCCCTCATGTCATCGAGCGAAATCTGGGCGCCTTGGCACATCGCCGAGTGGTGCGGGACAGTCGATTTTCGCGCGCGAGCAAGAGTGCCGGTGCCACACGTGAGTTGACGGCGGAACACACATCCGCGGTGCGTGAGAAATACCGGAGAGAACTCGATGCGCTCAAGGCCATCGATGCCAGAGCGGTGCAGCGGGCACGGGAGATCGCGCGTTCCACATAGCCAAGAAAAAGAAACAGAGATAAACACAGAGAAGGGTGAAACACATCATGAGCCGAAAGCTCAAGTCCATCGCGGGCCTACTCGCGGCCGCCGGGGTCGCCCTCGGCGCCGCCACCCTCACCATGCCGACCGCCCAGGCCGACGGTGCGGGGGTCAGCGGCTTCTACGACTGCCCGACCAGTCAGGTCTGCGCATGGAAACACCCGGACTACCGGGGATACATGGGCCACGCCGAGGGCAACGACAGGAACTGGAACAACAAGATCGAGAACGAAGACTCCTCCTGGTACAACAACGGCACCGGCACCGGAAACACATCCGTGCGGATCTTCACCAAGCACAACTACAAGGGCGGCTGGTTCTGCCTGGACAAGGGCGAGTACGACAACTACGACCTCGGCCCGAACGACAAGGGCTCCTCACACAAGTGGGTCAACCCCAGCGATTGCTGACAGCCCCATAGGCAAGGGTGTGCCGCACCACGCTTCAGTGGTGCGGCACACCCTTGCCCACCGCCACCGCCACGAAGCCTGTGGCCGCCCGTTGCCCGACACCAGGATCGGCTGGTCGCATCACGACGAACTCCAACTGCTCCTCTCCTACGAGGAACTCGTCGAACTGGCCGACGCCGCCGCGTACGCGTGGCAGGAGTGCCTGCAGGACGCCGAAACCGCGCCGATGCCTGCCTCATCTCGGTCGTCATCGCAGCCGTGACCACATGACCCAGCCAGACGTTAAGGATCAAGCTCATCCATGCCGGGTGGGTCGCCGTGGCGGAGGAACTGATTCTCACTGCGGCCCCACTGGCGTTGCTGCGGGCCGCGCGGTGCCCGGTGTGGCAGTGCGTGACGGTGGTCGCGCTGTTACGGCTGGCTCCGCACACCTACATGGGCGTGGCCGCGCTGCCTGAACTGTGGGCCGCGGGCGCCTGCGCCGCCCTCTACCTGGCCTCGCGCCGGGTCCTGCCACTGATCTGCGCGCACGCCGTCTACGACCTGCTCGCACCCTGGCTGCCCTCACCTCGTGCCATGACGCTGTCCTACCTGGCCATCGTGTTCCTCGTCGGCTTCGTCGCGGTCACCACGCTGGTCATGACCGCGGAGTGGTCACGGCGCCCGGACGTGCGCGAGAGGGGGGTTGTGTGACCGCTGCCCCGGATCGGGTCGGCCTTCGCTCGGGTGAGCGCGGCGACGTCGGGTGCGGTGACACGCCAGATCGTGGTGACGGTCGGGCTCCTCTCGCTGGATGAGGTGGAAGGTTCCCGGATGCCTCCGGAGGTGGCTGCGGCGCCGGTAGGGTGGCGGGCCTGTTGTGGCCGTCGTGCAGGGAGTGGCCGTGTCCGATACACCGTCGTCGCCGTCGCCCGGCGAGGTCTCCGCTGAGCAGATCGCCGAGGTGCTCGCCGCCCGCTATAGGCTGCCCGGTGCCCGGGTGGAGATCATTCCGCTGGGGGTGGAGACGGACAACGCCGTCGCCGATACCTCGCGGGGCCGGGTGTTCGTCAAGGCGTACCCGGTCCGTGCGGACCTTGAGGTGATGGCGGGCCGGATCGAGCTGATGCGGCGCGGCCGGGCGGCGGGCAGCCCCATCCCGGCAGCGCACCCGGACGTTGACGGCGCGCTGATCACCCGACACGAGGGGGTGGCGCTGTCGGTGTGGGACTGGGTGGACGCCGCCTCGCTGGAGAAGCCGTTCACCGCCGCGCACGGCCGCCAGATCGGCACCGCGCTCGGCCGACTGCACACCGCGCTGGCCGACTGCCCCACCGGCCGCTACAAGGCGAACAAGAACCGCTGGTGGGAGGCGTCGGGGGAAGCTCTGGCCGCGCGCGGGCACGAGCTGCTGGCGCTGATCGAGCAGGTCGCGGAACCCACCGAGGAGGATCTGCGGCGGCGCGAGCAGGTCGTGACGCGCATCGCCCAGGTCAAGGACGTCGCCGCCCTTCAGGCGCCGCTGCCGCCCGCGCCGCGCGAGCAGGTGGTCCACTTCGACTTCACCGGCGCCAATCTCTTGTGGGACGCGAAGGGGGACGGGGAGGTCCTGGCTGCCGTCATCGACCTCCAGGCCCGGACCGCGTTCCCCACGTGGGAACTGGGCCGCATCCTGTACGAGCCGCACACCGTCGTCGAGTCGGACGCCTGGCGCCGGACGGCCGTCGAGGGAGTGCTGGCGTACGCGGCCGAGGTGCCGCGCGAGGCCCGTGCGGAGCTTCCGTTCGCGGCACGGATGGCGCTGCTGCACAACCTCACCTCTTTCTTCGGCATCGACGCCCTGTACGAGAAGCACTGGCCGGGTGCCGGGATCTACGCCCGGTTCTGGGACCTGCGCGCGCGGGCGGCCGAGCGCATGCTGCCGGTGCTGGAGGAGATCGAGGCGGAGCTGGCCGAAGCTCTGGGCGGGTAGCCGTTCAGCGGGCAGCGGTGGCCGTGGGCTCGGGGCGCTCGGTCAGGTAGAAGGTGCGGGCCACCTCGACGGCCGCGGCGAACGAGCGCAGGCCCCGGTCCCGCGCCGCCGCATCACGCACCTGCTCGTCGGCGCCTGCGGGCAGGCTCCAGCGCGCGGCAAGGTGCTGGCCGATGCGGGCGGGGTCGAGACGGTCGACGGTGTGGCGGGGATCGGCCTCTGCCACGGCGGCGTTGCGCCGCAGGCAGGTGGTGACCGCCTCGACACATTCGTCAGTGTCGTCCAGCAGGCCGGTGGCTTCGCCAGGAGTAGTTGGCCACACGTCCCAGGCGCCGTCCCAGCAGGCCGAGCGCACCAGGATGCGTACCGTCTGCTCGCGTTCGTCTAACGTGCGCACCTCGGTGTCGGTGAGCCAGAAGACGCGCTGAGCGTCAGTGAGTGCCTCGGTGCGCAGGCCCCGCACGACGGCGGCCGTGACGGCGGCCTCCTCCAGGCCGACGGTGTGCCCGGGGGCGTCACCGGGCACGTCGGCGATGGCCGCCAGCACCCGGGCCTGCCAGTGGGCGGGGAAGCGGTCGTCGTAGAGCTGCTGGTGCTGGAGCAGCGCGAGCAGCGGCGGCTGCCCGCAGCCGGTGGGGGTGAAAGCGCTGGCCCAGTACCGGGTGAAGCTGGTCCGCCACGTCTCGCCCAGCCACGCGCCCGTTCCCGGCCGGTGAGCGGCCAAGGCGGTGGCCCAGTGCAGGGCGCGTTCGGCGTCCTCGCGCTTCAGGTCCCAGGGGTTCACGCGGCGCCAGGCGTCCAGCCGGGCGAAGGCGTCCTCCAGCCCCGCGGCGCGGGCGGCGCGAGCGAGAGCGGGCCAGGTGCGGCGGGTGTAGGGAAGATCGGCGGCGATCGCTTCCAGCCCGACGGCTTCCTGCCCGGATAGCCGCCCGTCGCCGTGGGCGCGGCGGGCAGCGGTGCGCAGGTTGACCAGCGCCTCCGTGACCCCCTCGCCCTCGGGAGTATGGAGCACGGCGACTTCGTCGTCCCGCTCCAGACTGCCGTCGAGGAAGGCGTGGTAGACGGTGCCAGCGCCGAGCATCCCGTACGCGGTCAGCTCGGCGGCGCGCAGCGCGCCCATGCTGGCGGCGCCGAGCACTGTGACGCCGTCGGCGAGCAGCATCAGGATCTCCTTGTGCCGCACCGGGGCGGCCTGGTGCCACAGCCCGTCGAGGAGCACGACCACGTCCCCCTCGGCGGCGTCGAGCCGCAGCAGGTCCCCGTGCCGCACGGGCGGATGGACCACGGCCTGCGGCACAAGGCCGCGGGCACGGGCGGCGGGGAGGGTGGGGCCGGTGAAGACGTGCAGTGTTCGGGTTGCCGTCATGCCGCTGACTCCCTTGCGGCGGTGCGCGGGTGGGGGATGACGTGCCGGGCGGCGTAGCGCAGGTGCGGGGCGAGCACCTTGACCACGGCCAGGTTCTCGCGCTGCCATGGCCCGTGGGTCAGCTCGACCGTCAGCGGGGCCGCGCCGATGCGGGCGGCCACGACGCGCGCCAGATGCCGGGCCTCCTGTTCGTCGCTGGGGAAGCCGTCGCGGTAGCGGGCGGTGGCCTGTGCCCAGGTGACGGCCTCGGCGTCGGTGTGCCGGGGGCGCACGGCGCCCGCGACGGGCCGGTACGCGGCCGGGTGGATGTCCTCGCGGCTACCGGTGATGTGGGTCAGCCGCGTCTGCGCGGCCTCGGTGACCGCGCGGGCGAGCGCCACGCCCGCGTCCAGGTGCGCGCCGGACCCGGCGACTTGCAGCGCGGGCTGATCCTCCCGCCACAGGTAGCAGCACATCACCGGCACGCCGAAGCGGTTCGGTAGGTGCCACAGCTCGTACCAGCAGCCCGCGCGCTCCAGCCGCTCGATCAGCCAGGCCAGTGACGGTTCGTCGATGCTCGCGGGATCGAGCCGCTGTGCGGCCCCTCCGGCGGCCAGGTCGCTGACGGTCTCGCGCTCGATCAGCTCGCACAGGGCGTGCACCATGGCCTCGGCACGGGTGTTGCCGGAGGCGAGCCCGTTGGTGGAGGCGGAAGGCAGGTGCAGGCGCCAGGCGGAGTGTTCCCCGCGGCCGAGCCGGACCGAGGCGGCGGGGACCGGCACCCGGCGGCCGTCGGCGAGCGAGGTGGCGGTGATCCACTCCAGCACCGTGTGGTCGGTGACCAGGCTGCCCGGGTGCGGCTCCAGTGCCGCCACCGGATACGGCAAGTCCAGGTCGGACGCGGGCGCGTGGGCGACCGGCGCGGGAAGCGCCTGTTCGGCGTGCCAGACCTCGATGGCCTCCATCGCGCCGGAGACCCGCGCCGCGTCCAGGGTCAGCCCCTTGCCCTGGGCGACCGACAGCGTACGGCTCAGGGGGCGGACGGCCATGGTCACCGGGATGCCGAGGTCGTCCAGACCGGTCACGTCCGCGACGCGGGTGATGCCGTACGAGGGCAGCAGTGAGCGGATCACCTCCCAGGTCTCAGCCGGGGTGCGGGTGCGGTGGGTGCCGGTGAAGTACGTCTTGCGCAACGCGCTCTCCTTCCTCCCTCGCGGCGACGGCCCGGTCACCCGCGGCCCGTACGGGAATTCGCGGGTGGCCGGGCCGTCAGGGCACGACCGGCAGGCTCCGCGGATCAGGCGGCGGGCTGCTGGTAGACGTGGTGGGTCGGGAAGGCGGAGTCCGGCACCGACGGGTCGCCGCCGGCGTTCTGCGGCAGGTTGCCTGCCTGGTGCAGGTCGGTGACGAAGTCGGCCGGGTCGACGGACGCCGGAGCAGTGTGCTCGATGGTGGGCATGAGTGCCTCCTCTTGAAGGGTTGGGTTACGGCTTCACCGACAGGTCGGAGAAGCAGATGGTGATCAGTACCTCGCGCGACTCGGCGTCGAGCGGGGCACGCCAGTGGGGGATGCGACGCCCGTCGAACCCCGACAGGTGCTTCGCGAGGATCGGGAAGTCCTCGCCGTCGTCCGGGTACGGGGTCCGACCGAGCCGGGCTGCGACCTCGACGGTGGACAGGTGGCGCATCCGCGGCAGCCACCTCATCGGACCCAGGGCCGGTGTCAGCCCGCAGGAGAAGGTGAGGTCGCACTTCCCGTCGTCCCGGTGGACGTGCATGAAGTCGCCCGGGGAGTAGAACTTGTAGCCGTAGCGGACCGGCGTCATCCGCCCCGCCCCGGTGGCCTCCGCGGCGATGTCCGCCAGCGCCTTGGAGCGGGCGAGTGCGTTGAGCGCCTCGCCGCCGGGGTGCACACGGCACCGCTGCGGGGAGGTGATCGACCCGTCCCGCATCACCAGCAGTCCCAGCCGCTGGTTGTGCCGCACCACGGCAACCGGCTCACACCGATCGGCCTCGGCCTCGATCTCCTCCCACAGGCCCGCCCCCACCGCGTCCGCCGGGACGTCCGCGCGGCCCTCGGCCAGCCACCGCTGCCGCAGTGTCATCTCGCCACTCATCGCGCGCTCCCTACAGGTCCATGTAGGAGAAGGTGGCCAGCAGCCCCAGCTCGCCGGGGAACGGGCTGCGCCAGTGCGGGATGCGGTATCCGGCGAACGCCCGAACACCGCCGTCGTGCGGGTGCGCGAGCTGCTCGAACTCCTCGCCCTCGGGGAAGATCCCCCGCTCGGCGATGACCTTGGCCTGCTCGTTGGGGAAGGCGTCGCGCAGGTGCGGCGCCCAGCCCATGGGCGGCAGGTCGTCGCTCAGCGCGACAGCGGCGGTGACGGTGGCCTTGACCGTGTCGGTGTGCAGGCCCTGGAAGTCGCCGCGACGGTAGACGACCACCACCCCGCCGCGCGGCACCAGCCGCGGCAGCCCCGTCGCCTCCCGCAGCGCGTGCAGCAGGCCCTTGTCGAACGCCAGCTCCTCCAGCCGCGGGGTGGCCGGCAGGAACGCGCAGTGCACCGCGGAGGCCAGAGAGCCGTCCCGGCGGGAGCTGACCTCGTCCCGGCTGTACGGCGAGGCCATCTCCAGACGGTCGTGGACCTCGTCTCCCACCGCCCGGACCCGGGCGGGAGTGAGGACGTCCGGCAGCACCACGGTGCCCTTCTCCTGCCAGCCGGGGTGCGCGGGAGGCCGGTCGACGTGAGGGATCTCCATGAAGTCCTCCTCAGCAAGGGCGCGTTGGCCGATGTCGCTACCGTCCCCGCTCGCCCGATGGTGGAGAACCGTGTGCGCGTGCCCAGGCGTGCCCACGGCGTACCCAGGCGTACCCACCGCCGGTGCTCGCCGCGCCGCGCCCGTATTCACCGCGCCCGGCGGCGGGCAGCATGACGAGTGTGGAGATTGACGAGCACCCGCTGGCCTACCTGCTCCACCACCACGGCTGGACGGCCACCACCTACCTCGCGCGGCTGAGCGCCGCGCACCAGCAGCTCGGCCACGGCCCGCTCGATGTGCACCAGCGCAAGCGGGTCTCCCGCTGGATCTGCGAACGCGTCACCCCCGAGGTCACCGTCCAGCAGGCCATGGCCCGGCTCCACGGCATCGCCCCGCGTGAGATCACCGCCCGTCCCTGGCCGGAGTGGCTGAAACTGGCCTGCATTCGCGAGCAGCGGCTTGTTGACGCCGAGTGGAGTGCTGCCACCACCATCGAGTTACTGGACCACGTCGCCTCCACGGGAGGGCCTATGGACCGCAGGGGATTCCTCGCCGTGACGGGGGTCGCCCCCGTCCTCGCCGGGGCGGCCACCGCCCAGCCTGCCGCTGCCAGCGACAGCGGCAGACGGGTCGGCGCCGCCACCCCGCGCCTGTTCGAGCAGGCCCTCGCCGTCCTGCGCCGCCAGGACGACCAGCTCGGGTCCGGTCAAGTACACGCTTCCGCCCGCGCCCAACTCCGTCTGATCAGCCAGACCCTCAAGACTGCCTCCTACAACGAGGAAACCGGCCGCGAGCTGTACGCCGCGGCGGCCGAGGCCGCCCGCATCTGCGCGTGGACCGCATACGACAGTGGCTACCTCGGCCTCGCGGAGGACTACTACATCGCGGCCCTCCGCTCGGCGGCCTCCGCGAACGAGGACACCGTGGCCGCGAACACCCTCTCCTTCTGGGCGATCCTGCGTTACTCGAACGGCGACCCGACGGGGGCGGCGGACCTGGCCACTGACGCGCTCGGCCGCGCCCGTCGTATCGGCTCACCCCGAATGGAGGCCATGCTGCACGCCCGCCTCTCGCGCGCCCACGCCCGCGCCGGCGACGAACGCGCCTGCCACCGCGCCCAAGGCGCCGCCTTCGACGCCTACGACCGCGCCCGCGACCGCTCCCCGGACCAGGACCCGCCGTGCGTGTACTGGGTGGACCTGGGCGAGCTGCACAGTTGGGCGGCCAGCAACGCCATGAACCTGAACCACCCCCGCAAGGCCCTGACCCACTACGAGTCCATCCCCGCTGCCCACCGCTCCGAGGGCTACGACAGCCAGGCGTACCCGCGCGCCGCCGCCCTCCGCCTCACCCGCACCGCCGAAGCCCACATCGCCGTGGGCGACCTCGACGGCGCGCTGGAGAGCGCCCACCAGGCCGTGGACCACCTCGGCGGAGTCACCTCAGCCCGGGGCACCTCCACCCTCACCGGTCTGCGTACCCAACTCGCCGCCCACCGGTCGGTGCCCACCGTTCGCGAGTTCCTGGCCCGCACAGCATGAGCGTGCTGGTGCTGGTGTTGCGGACGCCGCGACGGAGGTGGACGTCCCGGGGCCTGCTTTCGGATGGCTGCGGTGCCGCTAGCGGTCTCGGGGAACGCCGAGATCGTCGATCAACTTGCAGTGCGCGAAGGGATGCGGCGGCTGACGGCATGGTGGCCGGGAGACAGCCTGGGGCTCAGGAGAGCCCAGGCCGATGGGTCTTTCGGCCTGGGCCTTCTGCGCTGGTTGGAGGATTGATGACCCTCCCGGGGGTTACTTCACGTCGACGTGGTCCGCCGTGGAGGCGACCGCTGGGGTGGTGGACGTGCCTGCGAAGGAGTACCGGAAGTAGCCGTCCGCCGTGGCCTTCGTCATCGTTCTCAGATTGCCCTTGCTGTCCGTCGTGGCGGTCTTGAGGGTCTTGTAGGTGCTGGTGCCCTTCTTCTTGAACTGGAGCTTCACCGGCTGCTTGGTGTAGCCCGCGTACTTGTAGGTCTCCCAGTTGGCGCGGGTCAGGGCGCCCGTGACGGTGACCGTCTTGTTCTTCTTCACCGGTTCCGGCGAGGCGTTGACCGTCAGCCTGGAGTTGCGCAGGACCCTCGCCTTGGCGGCGGCATCCTTGGTGAAGTAGTCACCGTCGTTGGCCAGGACGTGGGCCCTCACGGTCCAGGTTCCGGCCGTGGTGTTGTCCTGGGGGTGGATGCGCGGGTTCATTCTCAGCGTGTGGGTGCAGGTGGTCGTGGTGTTGCTCTGCCGCACGCACTTGCCCGCGATGTCGTCGGGGAGCGCGAGACCGTAGTAGTCGCCGTTCGGGAGGGGCGTGTGCCACATGACCGGGAAGGTGTTTCCGGTCTCGATACCCGAGTCGTCCGTGGCGGTCACCGCGATGGTGAATGTCTTCACGTCCGTGGTCCCCAGGACGATGTCCTTGCCTCCGTTGACGACCACCTTCGTGATCCTGATGTCGCCCGAGAAGTCATCCGCCTGGGCGGTCGCCGGAATCGTGAGCGCGGACAGGGCGAGGGCCCCGGCGAAGCCTGCCACGGCGGTGCGGTGATGCATGAAGACGTTTCCCCTGTGTTCCCGAGCCGCGGGGACGTCCCGAGGCGGAGTTGACCATGCCCACCCGGTACGCGGGTGGCACGGACATGACCATCAGGTCGCAGGGATGGTTGCCCACCGATCACACGGCTGCCAGGACGAGCGCGGGGCTCACACCATCTTCCGGCTCTGGAGCGTCCGGCCCCGGTTGGAGCATCGGTACAGCAATTGGTGCTGAGGGAGGTCTTGTCCGGCCGGTTACCGGGCGGTGGTCCTCGTCGCGAGCGCCGACGAGATTGTCCGGTGCTTCCCTCTTCGTGGGCGTCGGGCCAGCGGTCGAACGGCCCAGTGCTGCCGGGCCCGGGGACCTCAGTACGTCGGCCTTTTGTACGGTGCGGCGACGGGATCGCTCGCCGTCCCCTCGGCTGCGGGCCTGCATCAGCAGATCCGTCACGATGTCCTTCGTCGCGTCCTCGGCCTGTCGGGCAAGCGTGCAAGCACTTCGTCGTCGGCCGAGTCGAGGACCCGCCGGAGGAGGCGTTCTCACAGGCCCTGCGAGGCTGAGACCTCGGAACTGATTCGGGGCAATCTGCATGGGCTGTCGTCCGCACTTTGAAGTTCCTCCCGGAGGTGGCGCGTGTGCACCTTGCAGTGGGAGCGGGTGGGCGCGGTACACGTGGTCTGTCCGTGTGCTGGCAGTGAGTTCTGTTCGTGGGCGGGGTGGTGTGGCGGTGACGCGTGAAGTGACATACAGACCCAGTGGATGCCGGTCCGGTGCAGCGGTCTGCGCGGCCGTGGGGGTGTTGCTCCTGGCCGCGTGTGATTCGGGTGAGGCAACCGGCGGTGGCTCGTCGAAGATGTCGTCCGCGACGTCCACCGCGTCGGCCTCGTCTCCGCCGTCGCGCGGGTCGCTGCTGGAGGTGGCACGTCAGCGGGCCACGGAGGCGTACTTGGGGATGTGGCGGGATACCGCCGAGGCGGGCAGGACCTCGGACTGGCGCTCTCCGAAGTTGTCACGGCATGCGAAGGGCGACGCGCTCGCGGCGATATCCCGTGGGATGTATGCGGACCACCGTAACGGGCTCGTCTCCAAAGGGAAGCCGAAGAACTCGCCGGAAGTGACCTCCGTCGCCCCGAAGAGCGATCCCACCACGGTGATGATCTCTGACTGCGGCGATTCCACACACTGGCTGAAGTACCGGACCGACAACGGTGAGCTCGCGGACGATGAGTCCGGCGGGCGACGCGCGATCACCGCGGAGGTCAAGAAGCAGCCTGATGGCAGGTGGAAGGTCACCCGCTTCGCTGTCGAGGGGGTCGGCTCATGCTGAAGCGCGAGGCGGTCCTGGCAGGTCTCGTACTGATCGCCGTTATCGGGAGCGCGGGACCCGCCCTGGCTGACGACGGGTGGGGCTCGGTCGACTGCACCCAGAATCCGCACCCGGGATGCGAGTTGGGCGCTGGGAAGAAGGGGGACCAGGGTGCTGGCCCGTCCGCCGGAGGAAGCGGCGGTTCCCAGGGAGGAGGGGGCGGAAGCCGCAGTGGTGGCGGACAGCGCGGTGGTGAGGACTCGGAGAGCTCCAACCCTGATGCGCGCCGGGCGAACTGTTCCTACCAGCGCAGTGACTACGAGCCACCTTCGGATCTGCAACCCGCCGCTTACGGCGTACCACGAGGGCCACGATTCCCGACGGCGCAGGCTGCGGTTGCCCACTCGAAGGGGCAGGGATCGGCAGCACTGCCTGCTGCTCCCGAGCCGAGCACGGAGGGGGCCTGGTACGTGTACAAGTGCGAGGTGAACGGGGTGCGCGACGCGTACTACCGGCCGCCGATCTGGCTCCCCGACGCTCCGCAGGGCGACGGGGCCGGTCCCCAGGTCTCTCCCGCAGCGCTGGCGGAGCAGGCGCGCGATCAGTTGAGGTTGCCGTCGCCGACTATCAAGGCGAGCCCTGCCGAGGAGCAGTTGGTGAGCCTTCCGACGTGGCTGTGGCTGGGACGGGACGCCTGGCACTCGCAGTCGTCGACGGCATCGGTGCCGGGGGTGTCGGTGACCGCCGTGGCCCGGCCCACGTCCGTGGAGTGGTCGATGGGCGACGGCAGCACGATCACCTGCAAGGGCCCGGGCACGCCCTACCGGCCGGCCACGAAGACCAAGAATGCGGCGAACCCGAAGAGCGCGTCACCGGACTGCGGCCACACATACCGCTCCTCCTCCGCCGGGCAGCCGCACGACGCCTACCGAGTGTCGGCAACGGTGCACTGGTCGGTCACCTGGTCCGGAGCCGGCGAGTCGGGGGCCTTTCCGGGGCTGACGACGGACACGACGACCGCCTTCCGCGTCGCGGAGAGCCAGGCGCTCAACACCGGCGGCAGTTGAGCACCGTCTCTCTCCCGACGACGGAAGAGAGACGACAACCCGACCTTGATTCTGACCACCGCGCCTTCGCGCACGGTGGCGAGAACTCCTGCGCCAGGAGGTGGCTGTTGAAGAGAACCCGTGCCTCCACGCACGCCGACCCCACCCCGTTATCGAGCGGATTGCCGCCGCCGAGGGGCCGTCGGACGGGGCGTGGGGAAGACGAGCCGCCCTCGCGGTTGACGGCGATGCGTCGACGCCGACAACTGCCCTACTTGGCGCTCGGAGCCATGCTGGTGCTGAGCTGTGCGACTGCCGGAGTGGTGGTCGGAGCGCACTTGGACGACCGGGAAGCGGTCCTGGTGGTGGCGCGCGCTGTCAGCGTCGGCCAGGAGGTGACCGCGCGGGACGTGCGCCAGGTGAGCGTCTCGACCGACAGCGGTCTGGAGCCGATCGTCGCCAGTTCCCTTCCGGAAGTGGAGGGGCGTCGATTCGCCTACTCCCTCCCGGCAGGTGCGGTCCTGACCAAGGGCGCCGTCGGTGACGCCCGTATACCTCCCGCAGGGCGGGCGGTGGCTGCCGTGGGGCTGAAGCCGGGGCAGTTCCCCTCCGGCCTGGAGCGGGGAAGCCGGGTGGTGGTCGTGGTCGCCGCGAGCGAGGGCTCGTCGACGGGTGACTCCTCCACCGCCTCGTCCTCCCTGTCGTGGAGCGCGACCGTCAGCGACATCCAGTTGAAGGACAATGGACAGACCACGGTGGTCTCCTTGCAGACGGGGACCGACGACGCCAGGCACATAGCGGCTGTGCCCGAGGGGCAGCTCCGCGTGGTCACGGTCTCCGGTGGTGGGGCATGACGCTGGTGGCGGTGTGCAGCGTGAAGGGCTCGCCGGGAGTGACCACCGCGTGCGTGGCACTGGGCGCGCGCTGGCCCGAGGCAGAGCATCCCGTCGTGGTCGAGGTCGACCCGGCCGGGGGCGACCTCCTGGCCCGCTGGCGACTGGCCATGTCCCCGGGGCTGGTGAGCCTGGCGGCTGCGTCGCGGCGCACGACAGAGCCGGGCCTGGTGTGGCAGCACACGCAGCGGCTTCCCGGGGGACTGCCGGTGGTCGCGGGGCCGGTCGGCGCCGCCCAGGCGCGAGCGGCGCTGGGCACACTGGCCGGGGCTCAGGTGCCGGTGCTTCGCGAGGCCGCGAACCGGGTCGGCACGGTGGTGATCGCGGACTGTGGCCGAGCCGACCCGGACTCGGCGGCACTGCCGGTGATGCGGGCAGCGGACGTCACGCTGCTCCTGGCTCGTGCGTGTGACGACTCCTTGTCGCATATCGCTGTCCGGCTGGAGGAAGCCGCGCGCTGGTCCCGGAGAACACGCTTCGTCCTGGTCGGCGACGGCTACCCGACAGCGGAGGTGGCCCGGGAACTGGGCACCGAGGTGCTGGGGCGCATTCCCGAGGATGCCAAGGGGGCCGCGGCGTGCAACGGGCGGCCCGGCCGGAGCACGGCTCCGGTGCGCTCGTCCGTGGGGCGGGCGATGGCCGACCTGGCCGCTCTCGTGAGTTGGCATGCTCGGGGTGAGCCCGACGCTCATCGTGGGCCGCACGCGTACCGGCTCGCACCTCCCGCCACCGGCATCGACCCGCCGGTGTGGTGGAGAGATGCACCCGCCTCAGCGCCGACGTCCCGGAGCGGGGTGGAGCGGTGAGCCACCCCAAGAAGTACACGCCACTGCCCGCCTTCGGCGTCATCGGCGAACAGGATCACGACACCGCGCGGCGGCAAAGACCGCAGCCGGGGCTGCCCGGACCCGCCGACCTGACCGGTGCCGGCTTGCCGACGGACTCCCCGGCAGAGCAACTGCGGCGTCGGCTACGGCAGATGCTCTCGACCCGCCTGGCGGAGATGGCCCGGGCGGATGACGCAGCAGGACGGCCACCCGCGACGGCAGGTGAGCGCCGCACCCGAGCCGAAGCGGTCTTGATGGAGGCCGCCGAGGACCATGCCCGGTCCCAGATGACCCACGGCGGAGGAGTCGTCGCTCCCGAGACCGAGCAGCACGTCATCACCCAGGTCCTGGACGAGCTGTTCGGTATGGCAGGGCTGGAGCCGCTGCTGCGCAACCCGCAGATCGAGAACATCAATGTGAACGGCACAGCGGTCTTCGTCCGCTACGCGGACGGCCGCCGTGAGCAGCTTCCCGCGGTGACCGCCTCGGACGCCGAACTCATCGAGCTCATCCGCGGCCTGGCCGCCCGCTCCGGGATGGAGGAGCGCCGCTTCGACCGGGGCACCCCCGGGGTGTCCTTCCACCTACCCGGCGGGGAGCGGGCCTTCGCCGTGATGGCGGTCACCGCCCGCCCATCGCTCTCGATTCGCCGGCACCGTTTCGAGAAGGTCCGCCTCGCCGAACTGCGCCAGATGGAAACGATCGACCAAGGGCTGGAAACCTTCCTCCGGGCTGCGGTCCGCGCGCGGAAGAACATCCTGATCACCGGCGGGACAGCTATCGGGAAGACCACGATGCTCCGTGCCCTGGCCAGCGAGATCCCTCCGTGGGAACGGCTGGTCACCATCGAGGACACCTTCGAACTCGGGCTCGACGCCGACCGGGCGGCACACCCCGACGCGGTGGCGATGCAGGCCCGCGAGGCCAACGTCGAGGGCCGAGGAGCCGTCAGCCAGGCAGAGCTGGTGCGCTGGGCGCTGCGGATGTCCCCGGACCGGGTGATCGTCGGCGAGGTGCGCGGGCCCGAGGTGATCCCGATGTGCAACGCCATGAGCCAGGGCAACGACGGCTCGATGGGCACCCTGCACAGCAGCAGTAGCCGCAGCGCGTTCACCAAGCTGGCCGCGTACGCCGTCCAGGGCGTGGAGCGACTTCCGCTGGAAGCCACCAACCTCCTGGTCGCCTCCGCACTGGACTTCGTCGTGCACCTCGACACGAGGCGAGGGGGCGAGGGCCGGGTCGTCTCCTCGATCCGCGAGGTGATCGACGCAGACGACAAACAGGTCGTCTCCAACGAGGTCTTCCGACCCGGCCCGGACGCCCGCGCGGTACCCGGCGTCCCGTTGCGCACCCAGACCGCGGAGGACCTCGTCGACGCGGGCTTCGACCCCGAGGCCCTGACGCCCCCGGGATGGCGGTGGGCCACGTGAACGGCTACGCGGCCGTACTGGGATTGTGCGGGCTCGGCGTGGGCACCGGGCTTGCCGTACTAGTGCGAGCCTGGCGCGGCAGGTTCACCGCCGTGCCGGGACCGATGCGCCGACTGATCCGTCGCACCGCACATCGTCCGCCGTACGCACGGCGCCGACTGGCCGCGTCCGTCACCGCCGGGGTCCTGATGGGGGTCGTCACCGGCTGGGTGACCGGGGCCTTACTGGCGGCCATGGCGACCTGGAGCCTGCCACGCGTGCTGGAAGCGGCCACTGCCGATCAGCAGGAGACGGCCCGGATCGAAGGAATCGCGGGATGGACCGAAACGCTCCGGGACACGCTGGCCGCCGCAGCCGGTCTTGAGCAGGCCATCATGGCCACCGCGCACACGGCGCCGAAAGCGGTCCGCCCCTACACGTTGGGCCTGGCCGCGCGCATGGCCGGGGGCGAGCGTTTGTCGGCCGGTCTGCGGCGGTTGCAGGCCGACCTCGCCGACCCGACGGCGGACCTGGTGATCGCCGCTCTGACGCTGGCTGCACAGTACGAAGCGCGTCACCTCGGCCCGTTGCTCGGGGAACTCGCCGCGACCGCACGGGCCCAGGTGCAGATGCGCCAACGCGTCGAGGCCGGCCGCGCTCGCATGCGGACGACCGTGCGCGTGGTCGTGGCCACGACCCTCACGTTCGCCGGGGGCCTGATGGTGCTCAACCCGGACTTCCTGAGCCCGTACGACTCCGCCGTCGGACAACTGATGCTGCTGGGCATCGGGGCCATCTTCACGGCCGCCTTCACGTGGATCCGCCGGATCGCCCGGATCGAGAGCCCCCAACGGTTCTTCGGCGACGACACCTTCAGCAGCGCCCCGCCGACATCCACGACACCGCGACCGGAGGGGTGAGCCCGTGATCGCGCTTCTGCTGCTCGCGGCCGGTGTGGGGCTGGGGCTGTGGGCTCTGGTGGTCTGGCTGGTGCCGCCCCCACCGCCCTTGACCACGCTCATCGCCCGCCTGCGCAGCGAATCGGCCCCGCCCCCGCTCGTCCCCACCAGCGACGCGGGGTGGGCGCAGCACCTGGGACGGCCCTTCGTCGGTATCCAGCGAGCCCTGGGACTCCCGAGCCGGGCTCTGGCCCGGGACCTGGCGATCACCGAGCGGTCAGCCGAGGTCCATCTGGCCGAGAAGGCAGCGCTGGCGCTCACCGGGCTGCTGCTGCCTGCCGCGTTCGAGCTGGTGCTCGCCCTCGACGACCGGCCGCTGCCCTGGATGATGCCCCTGGCCGGGTCGCTGCTCCTCGCCACGGGCGGCTTTCTCCTGCCGGACGCCACGGTGCGGACCAAAGCCGCCAAGCGCCGGAGAGCCTTCCGCCACGCCCTGGGCGCCTACCTCAACCTGGTCCACCTCCTCCTCGCTGGGGGCGCGGGCGTGGACGGGGCACTGAACGACGCGGCCCGTGTCGGGCACGGCTGGGCCTTCCAGCAGATCAGCCACGCCCTGGACATCGCCCGGCTCACCCGCACTTCCCCCTGGGAGACCCTGGGACGGCTCGGCGACGAACTGGAGATCAGCGAGCTGTCCGAACTCGCCGCCGCGCTGTCCCTGGCCGGCACCGAAGGCGCACGGATACGCGCCTCCCTTGCCGCGAAGGCCGTGGCGCTACGACATCAAGACGGCAGCGAAGCCGAAGCGGAAGCGAACGCGGCGACCGAGCGGATGGCGGTGCCGGCCGCGCTGATGGCCGTCGGATTCCTCCTCTTCGTCTTCTATCCCGCTCTGACCCACGTCACCACCTCCCTATGAACCGGTCACCAACACCCGTGAGGAGGCCCGCCGTGCCTTCACTGTCACTGTTCGCTTCGATCATTCCGCGTGCCGTTTCCTGGCTGCGTACCTCGGCCCGCGAGGACCGCGGGTATACCTCCGAGGTCGTGATCTGGACCGCGACCCTGACGGGCCTCGCGATGTCCATCGTGGCCATATGGGGCCCAGAGATCCTGGACGCGGCTCGCAGCGCCCTGTGGAAGTAGGCAACGTGATGACGTCCACCGCGACCGCTGCATCTGCTCGGCCCTGCCCCGCCGGCGCAGGACGCGCCCGCCTGCCGTGGGTCCGCCGAACCGACGGGCGCTCCCGTGAAGACCGCGGGGCGGCCACCACGGAAATCGTGATCATCTTTCCGCCGCTGTTCGCACTGATCCTGACGATCGCCCAGGTTGCTGTGTGGGGCCATGGCCTCCACGTGGCGCAGGCCGTTGCCTCCCATGCCCTGGCCGCCACTCGTGTGGAGGGCGGCACCGCCCAGGCCGGCCGGGCCGACGCGCAGCACGTGCTGGACCAGCTCGGTCACGGACCGCTGCGCGACGTACATGTCGACGTGGACCGTGGACCGGAGAACGCTTCGGTCCGCGTCGACGGACGCACCAGCAGCGTCGTGCCGTTCCTGTACGTGCCGGTCCATGCCGAAGCCGCTGGCCCCCTGGAGAAATTCCGGCCAGCCGATCAGGCGGCGCCATGAACGAGGGCCCGCTTCCCGCCGTAGACGGAACGCCGCGCGGAGCTGTCGGGGGGATCCGCGTCGACGGGGGAGGGGTGACGGCCGAGGTGGTGGTGCTCACCCCGGTGCTGATCCTGATGCTGTGGTTCCTCGTGTACTGCATACGGCTGCCCGACGCGCTGATACGTATCGAGGACGCGGCCCACCAGGCCACCCGCGCGGCAAGCCAGGCCCGCACCCCGACAACAGCCGACACCCGGGCGCGCTCCACCGCCTCCGCGGCACTGGACCAGGCCGGGATCACCTGCCAGTCCCTCGCGGTGGACACCCACGGCAGCCTGCGGCCCGGCTCCACGGTGAGGGTCACCCTCGTCTGCACGGTCGGCCTCCAGGACCTCGCGCTGCTACGCCTCCCGGGCACGACCACCGTCCACGCCGACTTCGCCGCCCCGGTCGATGTCTACCGCGGCACAGCGCTCGGCCCCACACCATCCTCCGTCGCCCACTCCGGACAGGGGAGCGCCACATGAACCGGCACGCCGCCCGTCGACGAGGTTCGGTTGGTGATGACCGTGGGCAGGTCACCGCATTCCTCGTCGCCCTCGCCGGAGTCGTGGTGCTCTTCGCCGGACTGGCCGTCGACGGTGGCCTGGCGCTCGCAGCGAAGGTCCGCGCACTGAGCGAGGCACAGGAAGCCGCCCGCGCCGGCGCCCAGGCGGTCGACCTGGAGGCGTACCGGGCCACCAACGTTCTGCGCTTGCGACCAGACCAGGCCCGCGACCTGGCACAACGCTATCTGGCGGACACCGGCGACTCCGGCACCGCGATCGCGACCGAGCAATCGGTGACGGTCACGGTCACCGCGCGGCAGCCCACCCGGCTCCTCCGCCTCGCCGGACTTCGCACGCTGACCGTGACCGGCTCCGGAACCGCCCACCCTCGCCACGGCGTCAGCGATTCCGTCCCATGAGAGGCCCAGCCACGTCGGCTCGTTCTCACCACAGGCTGGCGACGCGTCTTCGACGAGGACGGCGTCACCAAGTCGGCCGACTCCTTCGTGCCCTCCCGGCCGCAGGTCTTCTCCTGGCCCTGGTAGTCGGCATCCCCTGGGGGCTGGTGACGTACGTCGGCTGGCCTCTGCCGGAACAGTTGCCCACCTGGTCCGAGATCCAGGCGGCACTGCTCACCCCGTTGAGCACACCCCTACTGCTCGACGTCCTGGCCTGCTTGCTGTGGGCAACGTGGACCATGTTCGTCCTCGACCTCGCCCGAACCGTCGGCGACCTCCTACGGACGACCCCGTGGCCCACCGCGCGACCCGCCGGACCGCTGCGGGCTCTGACCGCCGCGTTGCTGGGCACCATCGTCCTGGCGCTGCTCAACAGCCGACCCACCCCACCCGGAGTGCCAACGTACGCCTCCGCCAGCGTTGACCACTCCCCAACCAACACGATCAGCCCGCCCCCACATCAGCCGTTCCTCACGCCAGATGCCACCGCCCGCTTGGAACCGTCGTCGGAGCGGCCCGCACGAGTGCCGCGACCTGGCTCGGAGACGGCCGTGGTGCGTCCGCCTGAACACGGCATCCACGACAGCCTGTGGCGCATCGCCGCCAGGGAACTGGGCGACGGCAGCCGATGGCCGGAGATCTACGCACTCAACCGCGGTCGGGCACAACTCAATGGCGAAACCCTGACCACGCCCAACTTGATCCGTCCCGGCTGGGTCCTTCGCCTTCCCGACGAGCCTCGCCCTGAGCCCCCCGACCGCGAAGACCGCCACCCCCCTGACGGCCCGAAGCCGCCTTCTCCCGGCCCCGACGCCGAGGAACCGAGCACCCGCCCCACGCCGACGCCGGACAGCCCTCCACCCACTCCCGGCGACCGTGCTCACGAAACCCGCCCGAGCCCCGGTATATCCCTGCCGACCGGGGCGTTCGTCAGCGTGGGGCTGGCTGCCCTGATCGCCGCCGCGTGGCTGTCCAGGAAACGATGGCACCGTGTGCACTACCGCCCCGGCAGCGGACAACGCGACGACTTGGCCAGCGCTCCGGTCGTCCGTGCCCTCCGCTTGGCCCACGACCAAACGAGTCCGACGACCACCAGCGGCAGCCGCATCGACGACACGTCAGGCGAGCACAAGAACGGGGACATACAGGCTGAAGGACCGAGCGAGGCCGCCACACCGAGACGCACGCACGTCCTCGCCACCAAGAACGGTCAGGACCTCGCCCTGAACCTGGCTCGAACTCGCGGGCTGGGACTGGTCGGACCAGGAGCTCTTGACGCCACCCGAGCTCTGGTAACCACTCTGCTCGCCGAGCGCCACCACCCCGAAGGGCCCCACAGCGCCCTCCTCATGCCCGCCCACGACGCCGAGCTCCTCCTCGGCGACAACATCGTCTCCCGGCCCCACCTGGCCAAACTGCGCATCGTCGCCGACCTGGAAGCGGCCTTGGACCACCTGGAGGCCGAACTTCTCACCCGCATGCGCACCGCCGTCGACCGTGAGGCTGACCCCGCAGCCGACGCGGAGACCACCGAGGAACTGGTACTCGTGGCCACACCCGACCCAGGCGCCGAACAGCGCCTGCAAGCCATCCTCGACAACGGTTCCGTTCTCGGCCTGGCGGGTGTCATCGTCGGACAGTGGCCTCCAGGCGCCACTGCTCGCGTCATGTCGGACGGCACTGTCTCCGCCATGAGCACCATCCTCGCCCACACCCTCGTGGGAAGCCGACTGTTCACACTTCCACGCCCGGACACCGAGGCTCTGCTCGACCTGCTTCGCGACGCCGACGTCACCGTCGAACCTCCCAGCCCCCACACCTCGGGCCCTCTCCCGGCAACTGACTCCAGCCCCCAGCAGTCGGACAGTGACCCGAGGCTCGAAACCGCTTCACGCACACACCAGTCGGTCACCGGGACGGGGCGCGCTCGCGAAACCCCTCCCGGGCCCGGCGAAGCCGCGACACGTTCTGACCCCAGAGCCACCCGAACCACCACGGAGCCCGAGCAAGCCAGCAACCACGCATCGGCTGGACCACCGGACGAGCTGGCAGACGACCGCGCTGAACCGGAGACACCTCTGACGATGGCGCTCCTGGGCCGCTTCCAGATGGTGCTTCACCACGGCGATCAGCAGCAGGACCTCACCAGCGCTCTCGCACCCCGCCAGCGTGAAGTCCTGATCTTCCTCGCGCTGCATCCGGACGGAGCGCGAAGGGGAGCTCTGGCGACAGCGATCTGGCCCGAGGCCCCTACGGACCGTCCGTACAACGCACTCCACGCCACACTCAGCCAGCTCCGCCGTGCCCTCCGCACGGTGACCGACGGTGCGGTGAGCGACCTCATCCTCCACGATGGCGGGCGCTACGTACTCGACGAGGCGCAGGTCAGCGTCGACGCCTGGCGGCTGCAACGGGTACTGACCGCCTTGCGGCACAGCCCCGGAGCCGATGAGGCTGCCGCCGTTCAGCAGATCGACGCTCTCTACCGAGGCGACCTGGCAGAAGACGTCGCTGCCGAGTGGCTGGAAGCCCCGCGAGAAGCTCTGCGTCGTGACGTGCTCGACAGCATCACCGGCCTTGCCCGCTCCGTGGGCGAGGCCCGGCCGGAGTGCGCCCTCCTCCTGCTCGAACGTGCCCGAGCCCTCGACCCCTACAACGAGGCCCTCTACCGAGACATCGCCCGGTGCCAAGCCCGTCTCGGTCACCACGACGCCATCCCCAGGACCCTCGCGCTGCTGACCACTGCGCTTGCCGAACTCGACGAGCGTCCCAGCCAAGAGACCGAGTCCGTGTGTGCATCGCTGCAACGGTTCGGGGCCGGCGACCCGGGCATCCTCGGCGACACTGCGGAGTGACCTTCGCGGGTGGAAGGACGCTATTTTCCTGTTCACCGCCGAACGGGCGGCATAAGACGATCCCTCCGAAGGCCGAGTGGCTACCAGCGGGGATCACGCGGGCATTTGTGCGGCCGTCGGAAGAGAGGGTCGGGAACCTGCTACTCGGGGCGTCGTCTGGGGTGCTGTTGTGCGCGCACTACCAGCTCGGCGTTCTCGCTGCACCATGCAGAAACCGCCGGCGCCATCAGGTGGAGGAGCCTGTCGGCGGCTGAGGTGAGCCGATAGGAAACACGGTAGGGGAACTCGGAGTCTCTTCTGCGCTGAATGAGTTCGGTCTGCTCCATGCGCCGTAAAGTACGGTTCAGTACGCTCTCCTGGAGGTAACGATGATGCTTGTCCGACCAGCCGTCGTCGCAAGTGTTGGCGCGAACGGAATACAGGAGATCGGTATACAGTTTGGGGCCGTTCTTGAGTGTCACCAGAACGTCAGGGATCCATTCTCCATTCATGAAATGGAGAACGTCGCGGAAGTTCTGCGTCAGTAGGTCCAGTTGTGCACTCTTCGGCGATTCGGCTACCTCGCTGTCCTTCACGAGTGGTTGAGGTAAGTTTCCTGTGTGCCAGGGGGGTTGGTCGCTCTCGGTAGGCATTTCTCTCACTCCTTCCGTGACGGTTCTCCGCGCGAATGCCGATCTTCCTGCCCACTCGCATCACGTTCACCTGTCTACGGTGGCGCAGCTCAACTAAAGCCACTGGACCTGGCCACGAGAGCAAACTCTGCTTGGAAGGAACGCTGGGACAGGTGCAAGGTCTCATCGAGTAGTGAACAGATCTGACAGTGCTCGCAGGAGGTTTCTAGCTGCGTCTGTTGAAACGATGAGTTGATGTGCGTCGAGAGGTGCAGTGTGAAGGCACGGGTCGAACGCGATGCAGATCTCCCCGCTGTCGAGCTGTTGCGCGTCAACCAGATGGGTCTGCGGGGCAGCAGGTTGAACTTCCGCCATCTCGGAATCACCACGGCATATCTGATTGCCTCCTCGATCTTTGGCCTTGCATAGAGCCGTATCACAGTTCAAGAGCAGTTCGGACAAGTCTCCGGGAGTCAGATTGGTATGGGCGACTACTCCCATGGAGACGGTCTGCCCTGTGATGGGCACCGTCGTATTCCGTCCTGTCCGAACATTGACGGAGAGGCTGCAGATCCCGCGCTGGATGTCTCGGGCGATCGCCAGTGCGCTGTCGAGATCTGTGTCCGGCAGCAAGATAAGGAACTCGTCGCCGGCACATCCGCCGTAACGGCCGACGAGTCCCTGGCCACCACCACTGCGCCGCAGCACGGAAGCTGCGGCACGCAACACCGCGTCACCGGCGAGGTGCCCAAAGTTATCGTTCACGGCCTTGAAGCGATCGAGGTCCGCGAGGATCAGCGCGAGCGAGCGACGGCCGTGACGGGTGTGAGCCAGGGCCTGTGAGGCGCCGCGATCCCAAGCTCGCCGGTCCAGCAGTCCGGTGAGTTCGTCCGTGGGAGAAGCTCCACAGGCCGGACAGCAAGGTGGCTCTGCCTGTTCGAAGATCTCCACCTCGGGGGTGGCGAACGCGTCCTGCGGATGGTTGTCAGCACGATGCCTCGTGCTCTCACTCGTATTTGCGTATCCGAGGCCCCTGTTCGTCTCATGGCGCAAGGGGATGATGAGGCCGTCGGCGGATGTCGGAGGGGTAGACACCGTCCTTCTCTCCCTCACACCGGAATTCGATATTCACGGGGCGCCGCTCCTCTGGGAAGCGAGACCCTGGCAATTCCTTGATCGGACAGCGAAGGTTGTCGGGTGGCGCTCATGTAGCTCGGTGCATGACTGTGATCACCTGACGAATGGTGTATTCCGTATATGGTCGAGCGCCCCGGGGTGCCCCGCACCCAAGATCTCGGTAGCGGCTCCCGGGGTCGCTACTGTTGCTGCTGCTCTACTGGTTTACACCAACCGCCCTATCTAACTTCAAGGTAAGTCTCGCCGGGAGACAAGTCTGGCGGGCCGGTTTTTGAGTGAGGGCATCGGATGATGTTCACCATTGGTGAGGGGCCATGGATCGGCGACCTTGCATGGAATTGGAGGGCAGCCATGCTGAAGCAGTCATACGTGGGAAGTGGAGAACGCGCAGGCGCGCGCTAAACTTCACAACCCCACGGTCGAGATCAGGGCTTGGTGTCAGTCGGCTGAAGTGGGGATGGGCCCGTTGTCGCGCTTGTCACTCGCCTACGTCTCGCCATCTTCAGCTCCCCGGAGGGCGTGTCATCCAGTGGATATAGAAGCCGAACGCAGATGCCTCCGTCACATCGGCATGACCATCGAGCTACTGCGCAATCTTTGGACGTTCCCCGTGTTGGTGGCCATCCGGGAAGCCGCCATGCGGCCGACTGAAATCCTTCATCACATCAACGAAGGCAACGCTCGGAACGCGGACCTGACTACCCGAGTGCTGCACGAGAAGACTCTCCACGCCACCCTGAGCCGGATGGAGAGAGAAAAGATGATCAGGCGTCACCCCTGGCCGGCCGCGGCGAACATCGCAGCTCCATGGGCGTCGACTCAAATGAGCACGGAGTTGCTGTGTGCCCTGGACTCTGTCGGCGGCTGGGCTGATCAGCATCGCGATCAGCTCGTTCGTCAACTGATGCGGCATCGCGGCACCGCTCCCCGCGAACCTGAGTTCACGATGATCAATCAGCGCAACCGTGAGCAGGAGTACTGGCGGGGGATCGGTGTGGCTCTGGAAATT
Source organism: Streptomyces sp. NPDC054796 (assembly GCF_053611545.1). Classification (NCBI taxonomy): domain Bacteria; kingdom Bacillati; phylum Actinomycetota; class Actinomycetes; order Kitasatosporales; family Streptomycetaceae; genus Streptomyces; species Streptomyces sp. NPDC054796. The sequence goes on from NZ_JBSHAO010000001.1 coordinate 214,398, forward strand.
CTACGATTACGCTGGTCCTTCTCGATCATTGCGGCTCTGCGTCACGGTCCTCAGCGCCCGTCTGATCTCGTTGCGGAGATCAACGGGGGAATCAAGCGGAACCGGGACATCACCGGCGGCCGGACGTTGTCCGAGAAGATGTTGTGGGACACGCTGCACCGCTTGGTCGACGGGGGCTTGATCCTTCACGAGTCCCGGACACCCCAGTTCGCCTCCTCGGCTCGGTCCACTCTGACCTCGACGGGGAGCGACCTGTTCTCCGCTCTCGCCCCGGTGGGCGAATGGGGCGGGCGTTACCAGCGCCACCTGGCCGAAGTCATTCGCATCCGTCGGTCGTTGACCCCGCCCCATGAGTCAGACCTCTAGAAATAGCTGACTTGACGTCAGACACTGTGCGGTGCATGCCTGTTCATCGACGATGAGGAGTGCTCCCGTGTCGACGGCAAGCGAAAATCACGGCAGAGCAGATGCCTTCCCATTCCCGCCGGGAGAACACGGCAGTCCGCCCCAGGCATATACAGGCCAGCGAGGGAGCTGTCCCCTCAACCCCGTGCGGCTTCCCAGCGGCGATACGGTTCTGCTGGCGACCGCGTACGACGACATCCGCGAAGTCCACGCCGATCCGCGCTTCACCCGCAACCTGCGCTACCGCGGCGCGCCCCGCATGCTCGGCGATCGTGACATCTCCGACGACCCGCATGCCCTGGTCAACATGGACCCACCGGAGCACACCCGTCTGCGGCGCATCGTACAGGCGGCCTTCACTCCTCGGCGTGCTGAAGCGTGGCGCCCGCAGGTTCAGCGGATGGCCGACAACCTCCTCGACGCTCTCACCGCCCAGGCGCCGCCCGTCGACCTGCTGGACGCCTTCGCCTTTCCATTGCCGATCAACGTCATCTGCGAACTTCTGGGCGTTCCTGCGCAGGACAGCCCCCGCTTCCGAGCGTGGTCGGACGTATTCCTCTCCACCAGCGCCGCCGCCGCAACTGAGCGGGCCCGGGCCGGAGCCGAGTTCGTCGCCTACGTCGACCAGCTCATCGATGAACACCGGCGTCACCCCGGCACAGACCTTCTCGACGACCTCATTACCGCCCATGACGCCGAGGACCGGCTGAGTGCAGACGAACTCGGCCGCATGGTGCGCGGACTGATCGTCGCCGGGCACGAGACCACCGGGAACGTCATCGGCCGTGGTGTCCTCGCCCTGCTGCGCCATCCCGACCAGCTCGCGGCACTCCGCGACGACCCAGAGCTGCTGCCCAACGCCGTCGAAGAGATCCTGCGGGCGGAAGTGCCCGGCCACGGCGGCTTGCTGCGTGTGGCCACCGAAGGTCTGTCACTGCCGTCCGGCTGCCCGGTCGGCCAAGGGGAGGCCGTCCTCGCCCCTGTCGCCGCGGCAAACTACGATCCTCAGCACTTCCCGGAGCCAGAGGCATTCGACATCCGGCGACAGAACAACAAGCACGTTGCCTTCGGGCACGGCCCTCATTACTGCCTGGGGGCCAACCTCGCGCGCGTGGAGCTGCAAGTCGCCATCGGGTCGGTCATCGGGCGTTTCCCCAACCTTGCTCTCGCCTGTCGCCTCCAAGACCTGCCATGGACCAGCGGAAGCCGGATCTGTAGCCTCAGCGAGCTGCCCGTGACCTGGTAGCCGTGCCTCTCCTGAGGGGCTCGAACGTCCTCTGGTTCTCAGTTCCGGAACGGGACAAGCAGGTGATTCTCCTGTCGCCGTCCCGGTTCTTCAGGAGGGATCCCTCAATTGCCTGGCGGGATTCCTACTTCCTTACCTATGAACCTTCTTTTCTGATTTCCTGTTAGAGCGGTACCCCTTGTCTTGGGGGTCTGCGCAGGTGATTCCCTCCTTGCCCCCTTCCAGTCGATGCCGCGACTCAGTACTGCGTGGGTACCTGAACAGACTGTTCGCGGGTGTGAGAGAGAGGGCGTGTATTAGATTAGATCGCGATATTTTCCAATCACTGTTATCTTGCAAGTGAAATTCCTTTGCGCATCTTAATTCACCCCTCTCTTTCTTGGGGTAAATATTTTCTCCCGTACTTATGCTGCATTCCTTCAGGGGGGTTTCGAAGTTTCTCCCTGTGTGGGTAGCTGAAAAGAATCAACAGATTTTATTGCGTGCAGCCTTGCTGTGCCCATGAATTGCGAGATAATTGGGCTATCGAGACGTAGTACATCGGGTACACGTCGAGAGCGATCGGAGACGATCGTGGCCGATTCAGGTTACCGCCGGTCGGGGGATGCTACGGCGGAAGACATGGAGCGCGTAACGTGGGAAGATTTCATCGACCTGCAAAAGATCGCGCGGGGGTATTGCCGAACCGTCGATTCTACGCGTTCACGGAAGCGGATGGATGGCAGTGCGAGCGTTCTTCGAAATGGGAGTGCGCTGTACGGGACGGACGACGTGAGCGACGACGTCACCCAAGATGCCGTTTTGATCTTCGCGAAGCGACTGCGCGAGATCATCACTACCTGCGAGGTTGCTGCTGTCTGGGTTGCGACTCGCGAACCTTCCGCGTGGCAGTACGTCCGACGCGACGGGGAAACGATCATCGTCACTCGTAAGACGCTTCGGTACTGGGCAGTCCGGGATTCCGCCGCGCGGAACGGATACCGGCTGGACGTCAAGCCGGAAGAAATCGACTCCATGCCCGGAGATAAGATTACCCGTGGAATTCCGCATGCGGACAAGCTTTCCACGCTAGCCGTAACCCCCTACCTGTCAGGGAACAGCGAAGCGATTTTCCGTTCCGTGTGGGGTGACGGAAGTGAGTACCCGACGTTACGTCGCGTGCTGCGCATCGCGAGTCAAGTGGATGATCTCGGACGTGCCCCTGTGATGGGGAAAACGGCGCAAGAGGTGTACGGGGGGCCGCTCAACTCGTCCTCGAAGGTGCAGCGTGCGCGGGACGTCGCAGTGAAGGAATACCGCTCCTTGGCAGCGTCGCTTGACGCTGCCCGGGAAGAGCTGGTCTATCGCAGCGCGGAACGGCAGAAAGGCGACTAGTCGCGGCTCAGTGGGTACTGGTGCCCCGAACCTCATGGTTCGGGGCACCTTTGCTGTCTCGGGTGGCCGTAAGGAGATTTTCGGTGATCGGTATTCGGGTGTCTCTGCGCGCCGTATTTATGTGAGAACGCAAGTCCGCGATCCAGACTCGGAGAGGCGTTCCGCTGTTGGCGTTCTGGGGGTTCCCGAAGATTCTTGCGTGTGATCGGTAATCGGGTGGTTCGGGGCGCCGTATTTATGTGAGGGCTCGTTGCTTCTCGTGACGATGCCTTCGGTTGAGTTATCGGCGGCTGAGGGTGATGAGCGGCCTGCCGGTTTCCATTGTCTTTTCGTCCCTCGCGGATACCAGTATGAGGGGCGTACATGATCGGTAGGAGAGGGATCATGGCTCGTTCAATAGAGTACGCGTTCGGATCAAACGGTGCCGATGTGCGTCGGTTGGTCATGGCCGCACGCTACGGCGAGACGTACGACGTCGATTGGGATCCGAACGAGGGTTCTTGGGGCGTGATCAACGGTCGGGGCACGTTCGTTCAGCACACCGCCACGCGTGAGGCGGCTCGCGCCGCAGCCCAACGCGGCGGAATTCCTGAGAAGCGTTGACCCGGATCGCGGTGGCCGACGGGCCATGTGCGTTCTGTTGAGCCCCACTTCAGCGCACGTCTCGAACGTGCGCTGTCTGGGGGCGCTCATGCGGGAGCGCCTGTGACACAGGAGAAGAATCATGGAAACCGCTAGCGCGATCGAGCTGATCCAGGACGTGATCTACAAGCCGGGGTGGAGTTTCACGGCGCGCGATCACACACAGCGGTTCGAGGACACCGTCGTTGTTCGCGTGGATTATCCGGCGCGCAACAGCAACCGGGACCAAGCGAAGGCCGGGTACCCGCAGACGATCACCACGTATGCGGAATTCCCGCTCGTGGTCAAGAACTTCACCAACGAGGACCTGTACGCCTCCCTCCTGAAAACGATCATTTCCATCGAGGAGCACGAGGCGCGGGAGTTTCTGCGTGTGCTGCCTACGGACTGGGCGCCGTTCCACCCCCACCGTGTGGATGGAATGCGCCGTTGGGCCGCGCGCAACGGCGAAGGGGGTGACGTACTGGCCGACCTTCAGTTCGGTATCGCCTGATGCCCCCTCGCGTCATGGCGCATCAGAAACGTGGAGCGGCATGACGGTGACCATCCGGGCTCCGTCGTTTCCGGACTGCACTGATGAGACGTCTGCCGCGTGGCATGGGTGCGGCACCCCTGATGGGGTGCCGTCGCCCGTCCGTTCCAGGCACATGATCGAGGAGAGGGATCATGGACCTCATCAATGACGCCACAGCGACCCCCGTCGAGCCGGGCGACACGATCCACATGGTCTCCGGCCCCAACGCTGGGCAGGCGTGGCGGTTCGAGAAGGTCATCGAGCACGCGACCGACGGGCACCGTGTGCACGTCACTCGGTTGCACCCGAAGTTCGGTCGGGTCCACAGGGAGTACCACCCCAGCCTGTTCGGCTGCTCTGTAGCGATCGATGTTCAGTGGTTCGCGGACAAGCGGCGCCTTTTGCAGGGTCTATATGTCGTTGCCTCGCAGTCGGTGCTGCTGACGGTGGGCGGAATCATCGCTTGGCTGATCGCCGAGTACGGCAACGCGGAGTGGAGCGGCCTCCTTGCTCTGCTCGGTGTACACGCTGGGTCCTGAGGCTCAGCCACGAGGGCGCACGTCCATGCCGGGCGTGCGCCCTCTTCGCTTCGCAGACACAGGTTCCCCGCCATGCCGGGCGGGACGTGATCAGCATGGAGAGGACTGATCATGGACACTCTGACCACCCTTGCCGTGGCCTCCTTGTACGACGCGCTCTTTCTGTCCGGCGGGTTCACCGTCATGACTCGTCCGAATGGGAGTGCCTACGTACCCACCGAGGGCTACGCGGTGAGTCTCACCCCCACCCAGCACACCATCACAGCCCTCGCGCCGTTCGACGCGTTCGCGGAACTCGTCGGCGACGTCACGGCGCGGTACGGCGCCGCGACTGGCTTAGGAGGGTGGCTGGCCGACGGGGTGATCTACGTAGATCCGGTCGAGATCATCGCCGACCGACAGGAAGCCATTTCAGCGGGGAGGAAACGTGAGCAGCAGGCGATCTTCGACCTGGCAACAGGAACGGAGATCATGCTCTGACCCCGGCTGATGCCTCCGTGGAAGGAGAGTTCGGGGAACTCCTCCCGGGTTCAGCCACCTGCCTCATGAGCGAGAGCTCCAAGTGTCGCCAACGGGGATGCCGCCCCGTTGCGCCTTCTCGGGCTTGGTGCCCGGTGCCTTGGAGCTCTCGCGGTCCCGATCTTTGGAGAGGCGGGACCTAAGAGCGAGGTTGCCACGCGTCAGCGGCCAGCGCGAGAGACGGCTCCACACGGGATAGCGGCATGAGGAGATGTAGTCCGGGGCCGCCTCACAGTTCTGGACGCCCGCGGACGGTCAGCGGCGCAGCCCCGTCGAGGCGCTCCCTTCTCAGCTCAAGCGCGCAGGGGGTGCCTCCTTTCGCGCCGGCGGATCACCGTCGCGAAGCCGGAGCCGCCGTCGGACGGGATCCGCCGGGCTCCGTTGAAGACAGCCGTCCGACCTCTCACAGCGGAGGGAGGCACGTCGTGATCCCCGTCAATGCATCTGAAGAAAGACGCGAGCACTACGTACGCAACATCATCGCGATGTGGCGTTCCGCCAGCCCGGAACAGAAACAGCGCGGACGCACCTGGTACCAAACTGCCCACGACCTCGCAGCGCTGATCGCTGACGGCGACTTCCGGAGAGGAGCAGGGGTGCTCGCCGCTCTCTCCGCGAACAAGTCGTGGTCGGAGAATCGTCGCTTAGCGCAGTACGCCTACGAGAGCGGCGTGCCGTCAGGTCACGTGCAGGACGCGCTGACCAAGGTCTCGAAGATCATGGCAGGGGCAGACCCCACGGAGGTGCTGCCCATGGACCGAAAGACCGGCATGTTCTACCGCTGTATCGCTGATCCGTCCGACCCGGACGCGGTGGTGATCGACCGCCACGCGCACGATGTCGCGGTAGGTGAGATTTACGGGCAGCGTGACCGAGGGCTGGGCAGCGCAGCCCGGTACAAGCTCTTGGCGGACTGCTACCGCGAGGCGGCGCAGCGACTTCACGAGTTGCCCAGCACCGTGCAGTCGGTCACCTGGGTCGTCCACACCGAACGTGTCGCGGGCACAGGGACGCGGAGCGGACGCGTGCCACGCGTATGAAGTCTCGCGTGCTAAGGCGCCCCGTCCTCGGGCGGGTACCGCATGTGCGTCAAACAATTCCGCGGAGATCGGTAATTGGGAAGTTTCCCGTGCCGTATCTAAGTAGTTACTCCAGTAGCGGAAACTGCCACATCCCGGAGTTCCTACCCGGACTCGTGTCCAGCTGTTCGTGCTGGACCGTCAAAGCCCCCGGGCACCCTCAGCCCCCGCCCTCTCTCCTGGGGGTGCTCGGGCCTCCTCTATCTGAGGGGTAGTCGTGACGCGATCTTCTCTCTCGGCGCCCCGGCGCAAGGCCCCCCTTGGGTTGCGTAGCTCAGTTGGTAGAGCGCCGGTCTTATAAGCCGATGCGGTCGCGGGTTCGAGTCCCGCCGCAACCACTCTCAATGACATCTAACCACCCAGGCGCATCCGCTGACGCTGCTGGAATGCGGGGAGGAGCTTTGGCTGTAGAGGTCACATATGTTGAGCGTCCGACGGCTCCGCAGGCTCTCTTGCCTTTCCTCGGACTGTATGTGGTCGCGTTATCAGACGGTCATCCGGTGTGGGATGGTCAACTCATCGCGATCAGCGACAGGGTGCACATCCGAAAATACAGCGGTGAGATCGCTGAATTCATCCTCAGTGAAACAATTTTCAAGTGTGTTCGGGAGAAGTGACCCGTGCGTGCGTCAGCTCGCATCCCGGTCTACGGGGCATGGCCTCGAATTTTCTCTCTAATGGGAAATTCTCAGACGAAGGAAGTTCCTCATGTCCAACAGCGTCAACGAAGAATTCGCAACCGAGCGTGCCGGTCAGTTAGAAGCTGCCCGCAACTGGGCGGAGTCGCTGGAGGCCCGAGTGGCCGACGGAAGCGTGGAACGCCTGGCTGACGGGCGCTACCGAGTGCTCTCCGGCTGGGACGCTGGGGAGATCCTCAGCTCCCGCGGCGTCCCGCAACACGGTCTTGACCTGTCGCGGGGAACCGCCGCCCTGTATTCGGCGGTCCCGGCCTGGCACAGCCTCGGCAACGTCATCCCTGGCGGTACCGACGATATCGACAAGGTCCTGGAACTCGCCGGAATCGACTACGAGGTCGCGACGGTTCCAGCTACGTACTGCTGGGAGGGCGAGTCCCGCGAGCACCAGGGCCTCTTCCACACGGTGCGCGCCGATACCGGAGCTTCTCTCGGCGTCGTAGGCCGGGGCTACGAGGTCATCCAGAACCGACGTTCCTTCGAGTTCCTCCAGGAACTGGTCGGCGACTCCGGCGTGACCTGGGAATCAGCCGGAGCCCTGCGCGGTGGCAAGAAGGTCTTCGTCACCCTGCGCCTGCCCCACCACGTAACCGTCGACGCCCAGGGCATCAACGACCGGATCATTCCGTTCATCGTGGCGATCAACAGCCACGACGGACGCTCGCCGTACCAGGTTGTGGCAACCCCCTGGCGACCGGTCTGCGGAAACACCGAGCGCCTCGCAGTGCAGGACGCGCTCACCCGCTGGAGCATCCGGCACACCCGCAGCGCGGTCGACCGGATCCGGGAAGCCCGCCGAACTCTCGGCCTGTCCCTCAAGTACTACGACCGGTGGGCGGACGAGGAGACCGCGCTGGCCCGCACGAACCTCGCGATCGACGAGTTCAACGAACTGATCGACACGCTGTGGCCTGCGGACGACACCGCTACCGCACGTTCGACGCGAACCCGTGAAGCACGTCGTGAGCGACTCCACAGCCTGTTCGCGGACGAGGCGGAGCGAACCGGTCGCACGGCCTATGCCGGTGAAAGAGCCGTCACTGAATACATGGATCACTACGCGCCGATCCGTCCGAGCGCGGCCTCGGGCGTGAAGGACAACGCACCGGCCGCCCGGGGCCTGCGGCTGCTCGAAGGTGCCGACGACGAAGTGAAATCCCAGGCTCACCGGCACCTGACGCTCCTCCGTCGGAGCTGACCCCCTGCTGCCCGAAAGGAAGGAAGATGACCAACGACAACGCTCACCTTCGCCGCGTGGCGGAAGCGGTCGATCGCTATGGCCATGCTGTGCAGTACGTAGGGGATGGTCGCGCTCCCTACGCCTACACGGTCGGCCTGCACACCGGCCCCGATCGTGGCTACGAGCTCGCGCTCTCGGGGCTGGACGTCGAGATATCGCACAACGTGCTCAACTCCTTCGCCGTCATGCTCGCCGACTCCGGTCTCGACCCCTTCGACCGGCTGGAAGTCAAGGGCCTCTTACGGCGCGGGCTCGCGCTGAGGTTACGGCCGGTGAGCCGTCCGGAGGACTTCGCGATCGTCCATGCTCTCTACGGGGTCACTCCTCCGGCCTGGCAGATCCTCTGGCCGGACCAGCGCAACCAGTTTCCCGGCGATGCCCACTGCCTCTTGTCCGAGGACGCGCAACCACTTCTGTGACGCGTCAATGCTGATGCGGTATGCGCCCTCGGCCGGGCAGTTCAGCTCGTCATGGCGATCCTGCGCGGCGCAGCCGAGAGGGCTAACCTCCTAGTCCAGCAGCTTTCGGACTGCGCCGCGGTCAGGGATCCTCCGGGCCACGGCAGGTGACCCGCCGCACTGAGGGGCCCTCGGGCTCCCGGGCGGGAGGCTGCCGACGAGCCTGGAGGTGGGCCTATGGAGATCGACCTGAGCACAGCGCGGGAGACCGTCAAGAGACTGGCCGACGCGCTGGAAGAGCTCGACGGCACGGTGGTGGACGAAGCGCCCACCCGCGCCGGCCAGCGGCAGCGCACCGAAGTGAGCCGCACGTTGCAGTACCTGGCGCACCTCGGCGACAGGTCCTCCGTAGAGATCATGGATGCCTACTACGCCTTCAAGCGTCGGGACGAGTCGACGGGGGAGTGAGGGCTCGGTGAACCACGAGACCGAGTCCCTGCTTCGCGACGTCACAGAACGGCTGGAGCGTGCCATCCATGACCGTGAATGCCCGGCTCTGGCCGCGCTGCAAGGCGACCGGACTCTCGTGCTCTCGGACTACGACTACCTGCGTGACGAGGCGACGGCCACCGCTTTCGAGAGCCGGGCCGCCGCGTGGGCGCGAGAGATCCACACGGTCCGCTTCGTTTTCGCCGTCCCCCAGGTCTGGCTCGTCAGCGTGGACATGGTGGAAGCCCGCGCGGTCTCCAACCTCCCGTTGCGTGAGGGTGAGCACGAGGTCATCGCCTGGTTGAGCTTCGACGCGGGCGACGGCGTGGACTACGGCCTGGTGCCGTACACGCGTCGCCCGAGCGGGGAGCCGGTCTTCGCGGACGCCGAGGTGTTCACCGTTCCAGTTCAGCCCTACGACGAGGCCCCGGGACGAATCCTGCTCCGCGCTCTGACGGCCGAGCCCGATGCGTGATGCGTCTCGGCCTCATCCCTGGCCTGGTCTGGTCGCGCCGGCGAAGTCGTCGCCCCGGTATCGATAGGGCTCGATCCTGATGGACTTCCCCGGCTTGGGAGCGTCGATCATCTGCTCGCCTCCCACGTAGAGACCGACGTGGTGGATCCCGCCGTTCGGGTTGCCGTAGAAGACGAGATCGCCGGGCTTGAGGGCGCTCCCCGAGGGCACGTGCGGTCCCGCGTCGAACTGTGCCTGAGCGGTGCGCGGCAAGGTGATGCCCGCGGCGGCGTAGGCGGCCTTGGCGAGACCGGAGCAGTCGAAGCCCGCATCTCCCGAGCCGGGGCCGTTTCCGCCCCACTGGTACGGCAGACCGAGCTGGCCTTCGGCGTAGTCGACCGCTTCCAGCGCGGCCGAGGTCGGGGCGGTGTCCGCGCCGAACCCCTCACTGCTTTCGTACGCCTGCGCTTGGGCGAGGACGTCGGCGACGTACCAGTCGGCGTGGTTGTACGCCCAGATCGCGCCGGAGATGTCCTTGCCGTTGCGGGCGCCGGAGTCGCACAGGTACGCGGCGGCGGCGTAGACGGCGTCGTGAGGGTCGTAGGGGGAGGGCGGGCTGTTCCCGCCCTCCGGCGGCGGGTGCTCGGCGACGACTTGCCGGAAGGTGGGGAGCAAGAACTGCATGGGCCCGCGTGCCCCTGCGGAGTTGGTGCCGTTGTGGACTCCAGGGAGAGCTGAGCGCCCGTGGTCGGATTCGATCTTTCCGACGGCGGCCAGGAGGGACCAGTCCAGGCCGGGGCAGGTGGCGGCGGCCTCCATGTACAGGTCGAGGAAGTCAGGCGGAATGTCCGTGATCGCGCTGGCGCTGGGCTGGGTTCTACCGTTGCCCGCCAGCAGTCCGCCGATCCCGGCCGCGCTGAGGACGACGGCGAGGACCAGGGCGCCAAGGAGCACGGCGGCAGATTTGCCCACTCCGGGTCATCGCCCTGGTCGTCGGGACTGTGGAGTGGGGGAGAGCGGGGACGGCGACAGCAACTCGTCGGCGGTGGAGGCGCCGTTCGTCGCGGTCGTCGCCGACGAGGAACTCGGGGGCGAAAGGTGTGGCCAGGCACGTCCGAGTTCGGCGAGGCGAACGCGCCGCACCGGCGGCGACCCGGGGAGTAACGGCTGCCATGGGGCCGATGACGGGTCGGCAGCCTGATCGTCGAGGGAAGCGGCGTTGGAAGTGGCCACCGGCACCAGCGACGGGTCATCAAGGGCCGAGAGCGCCGCCGTGAGGGCGCGACGAACGCTGCTCTCCCGGCGGGGCGTGGGCACCCAGATCAGGACGGGAGTGGTGATCCCGGTCGTCGCGGCGAGCCTGGCGTAGGCGGGCAGCTTGGCGCCGACACGGTCCGGGCGCTCGGTGCCGAAGTCGAATTCGAGGAACCACTCGAACTCGATGCCCTGCTCATGCCAGCGGCCGTAACCGTCGGGCCGGACGATGTCGCCGAAGTGCCTGCCGCACCGGGCCTCCGACCACCAGGCGGTGAGCCGGCCTGGAGGCTGGACCTGGCGGGAGCGGGCGATGAGGGCGGTGAAGAAGCCGTTGGTGCCGACGGTGTGGGCTAGGCGGAGCGAGTGGGCGATGCCGATCGTGCGGTCGTGCCGGTATCCCAGATCGCGAAGCTCCAGGCCGTTCTCGCGAGCCAGGACCGTGGCGCCGGCGACGTCGAGGACGTAGTGCATCGGGGCGGCACCCGAGGTGACGAACGGCTGGAAGCGGTCCAGCAGCCGCCACTTGTAGAGGTTGAGGAGCCGCAGGTTCGCCGCGCGGACGGAGGGCCAGGCCATCTCGGTGATCTGGTGGGTGGTGAGGACCTTGTGCTCGTAGAGCATGCGGGCCAGCCAGCGGTCGCGGCCGGTGAGCCGGGTGGCGAGCTGGGCCACGTATGCGCCGCTGGCCGCTGCGCGGTGGTTGGTGCGCTGGGGACGGTGGCCTCGGAGCGCGCGTTGCGGTGTGGGATTGGTGATCATGTGTCGTTCTCACCTCCGGTGAGACGGGCGAGAGAGAGCCGTGCGTGTGCTTGCGGTGGTGCCAGGAGGGAACGGTCGTACGTCCCGGTGCTCACCTCGCGCGACGCGGGTCTTCGACCGGCTGCTCGCGGCGTTTCCCGGATTTCGGGACCGGTTTGGGGCGGGCGTTGTAGCGGGCGGCCGTACGGATCCGCCGGGCCCGGCCGGGGACAGGCGGAGGCAGTTGCTCGGTGACCGCGGTGAAGGCGGGGGCTTCGGCCCCGCCGGTGACCGGGCGGACCGCGGCGTGGAAGGCGTCGAGGTGGGAGAGGTCGTGCTCGGTGAGGCGTGGCTGGGTGTGCCGGGCCAGGTGGCGGGCGTCTTCGGGCGAGGAGTTGAAGAAGATCTTGGTTCGCGCGTTGGTACTGGTGCCCTCCTCGACCTCCCTGGGGAGCTGTCGGAGGTACTGGTGGGCGAGCGTCATCGAGAGCCGGTAGCTGCGGGCTTCGGCGAGCATGTCCTCCAGCGGGTAGGGGAGGGTGAGGAAGTTGTGCGCCTCATCCAGGTACAGGCCCGCGTCCCGGCGCTGGCTCTGGGCGGTGCTGGCGCGCCGGGTGGTCGCCTGCCAGGTGCGGGCGACGACGAGGGAGCCCATCAGCCGGGCGGTCTCGGTGCCCAGCGCGTCTTTGGCGATGCGCACCAGACAGATTCCGCCATCCAGCACTTGGTCCATGTCGACGGTGGAGGCCCCGTCGGCCAGGGCCGCGCGCACGAACGGACGCAGCAGGAAGCCGCGGAGCTTGTTCATCAGTGGCGCTGTGACCTGGCTTCGGGCAGGTCCCGACAGGTCGTCGTACCAGGTCCAGAAGCCTCGGAGCACGTCGTCGTGGATCTGGCACACCGCGCGTTGCCGGAACGCGGGGAGGGACAAGAGCTTGGGCAGGTCGGTGAGGACGGGCGTGCCCGGCAGCGCGCGCAGGGTGAGCAGCCCGGCGCGCAGGATGTCGTCGGTACGCGGTCCCCAGGAGGAGGCGTACACGCGCGAGAAGACCGACACCAGGTTGTCCACCGTGCGTGCGGCGTCAGCACCTTCGAGGGGGTTGAGGATGGGCGGACGGCTCTTGCTGTCGGCGTCGAAGAGCACCACCTTCTCGCCGAGTTCTTCGGGGAGGCGCATGAGCACGTCGGTGACGAGGTCGCCCTTGGGGTCGACGACGACCAGACCCCGCCCGGCCTCGGCGTCGGCGAGGATCATCCGGGCCATGAGTTCGGACTTGCCCGAGCCGGTGGCGCCGAGGATGTGCAGATGGTGACGGGCGTCGGGCACGCGCAGACCGACGGGGCGGGGGCGGCCGGCGTCACTGAGGCCGATCGGCCGGACAGCCGGGCCGGTGGTGACGACGCCGGGCGGAGGGGGCACAGCCCGTGCACCGGCACGCTGCAAGGCGGGGACCGCCTCGTCCCACGGCAGGTGCGCGAGCGAGGCCAGCTCGGGGATCGACAGCAGGTCGCCGTCATCGAGGCGGCGTTCGGTCACGTGGCGCAGCGGGCGACGGAGACGGGCACGTCGGTAGTAGTTGTGCTCGGTGTAGGCGGCGAACGCGGAGGCGATGGCATGCCCTCGGCCTCGTAGCCGGTCACGCGTGGCGGCGCGCCCTTCGTCGCCCTGGCCCTCGGGCACGGGTGCGGTGATGACGTAGCGGATGCGTGTCTCGTACGAAGCACCGCGCTGCTTGGCCACGATCACCCGGTCTTCGGAGGTGGCTTCCAGCGCGGCCTGCCGGTTCACCGCCGACGTTGCTGGGATCACCGGGCGGTGGCTGGGGTGAAGGCCCGGGGTGATCAGGTCGAGCAGACGGCCGACGGGCCGGGTGGAGTGGCCGGTGCGCATGCGCCGGGCGGCTCGCCGGGCCTTCTTCACCCGGCGCCCCGTCACCGGGCGGGCCAGGATCTGGACGACGACCTCCTCGTGGGGGCCGAGACCGCTGGGTGCCCCGAGGAGCGCGCGAATCGGATCGGAGGGGAAGTCCGTACGGATGGGCAAGGCTTCTTCGCGAGCTAACCGCAGCTCGCCTCCCACGGCTTCTCTCTCCCCCTTCGAGCCGTGGGCTACCGGGGGAGGGGCCGGTGCGGTACGGGTGTGGGCTCCGGGCCATGCCGCCTCGATCGCCCGTTCCACCATCCCGGGCGGGACGAGGCCGGGCACCCACACGCGGATACGGATGGTCTCGCGGTCGAAGACGTACTCCCAGGCCACATGAGGCTGGCTGGCCAGGCGACGGCGCCAGGCCGGACGTAACAGGCCCAGGAGGTTGGCCCACAGCGCGCCGGCACCGGTGGGGTCGGCTGTGGGCGGGGTGAGTACGGAGACGAGACGGGTGTTGGCGTGCATCTGGTGGCGGCAGCGACGCCGCCACCACCAGCGCATCCACGCCAGTGCGACGGAGATGGCCGCCAGGGCTGATACCACGACCGGAGCCCAGGTGGTGAACAGCTCTGTCGCGTGGCCGAAGAAAGTATGCAGGGCGGCTGCTGGGTCTCGCAGGTAGGTCTGTAGAGGGCCAGGTACAGGTGAGGTGTCGCTTGACGTCGAAGCGAGGGCGTGGCGGATGGGCATGACCGAGGACCTCCGGAATGGTGGAGGAAGGAGCCGTACGGCGGAGGACGGGGCCGTATCGGCGAGGTGGGCGATGTCACCCGAAGCACGCTGCGAGCGCTTTGGCTCGATGAGCACGCCCGTCGACGCGCTTGCCGCTCCGGCCGATGTTGAGAGCAACTTGAACGTCGGCGGCTACCCAGATCACGGGTGCGCTGGACTCTAAGGTCCGGAGGGCCGGAGGCTAGAGAACGAAGGAATTGCGGTATCAACCACGCAGGGTTGACCTGGCGCCCCGTGCCCCACACATGATCCGACCCGATTGCTCAGAAGGCTGACGCTGCTCCTCGTGCGGGTCGCCTGCTCCCGGTCGACGGTCGCGTGACGCCGGGAAGGCGCGGGGCGTTAATGCTCTCGACGCGCAATCCGATCTGAACGTTGACCCGTTGGTGCCTCATCCGGACGCAGTGGAGGTTATCAACGGTCGCCATACCCGTAGGGATCAGATTAGCTACGCCGTCCCCCCCCGAAGGTCTCCAACTCCAGCGGCGCATCCGCCGATACCACGCGGACCACGGCATCTAGCACGGCGACATCATCGTCACAGCACTCGACGCATTCCTTCGCGCTAAGGGCTACCTCCTGACCTCGCCCCGCTCAAGACCGAAGAACAGTGATCACCCCCCCGGCTCCCCCGATGCCCTGGGCTTTGGGCGAGTCAGTGAAGTCCTCGAAATGTCCAGGTACCCAGCCTCCGAGTCGCCTTCCGCGTCCGCGCACCGGTCGCTGTCAGTGGTCCCTCCTATCCTGAGTTGACCTGGAACAGGCGTGAAGGACGGAGGATCACTCCATGGGGTGGGACAACAACGCGTGGCCTCGGCCTCGCAGATCCGGCCAGACTACGGCGGGCACTCCGGTGTCCTTCGTGGAGCATTGATCAGATGCCGCAGCGCAGCGTCCAGCAGCGGGCTGGGTTCCGGGGCGAGGCGTTCGTAGACAAGGCTGTCTCCGACGCTGGCCATGTATGGAACAACACCAAACGTGACTTCGCCATCGACGGGCAGATCGAGTTCGTGGACGCTGATCGGGAAGTCACCGGTGTTGCCGTCCCGACCCAGGTGAAGAGCACTGAAGTCGGGTTTCGGGGCGTGACCGAGAACGAATTCAAGTTCACGTGCAAGGCCGACCACATCGCCTACTGGCTTCGGTTGGGCCGTCCGGTCGTGCTCATCTGCGTGGACCTGCGCGTCCAGCAGGCGTGGTGGAAGCGCGTCGACACCTGGTTCGCCGACCCTGAACGCAAGGCACGGAGAATCGTTCAGTTCGACAAGGCCGCGGACCGCTTCGACCTCGATGCCTTCAGCCGACTGTCGGCCCTCGGCGTGCCTGCCGGAGAGCCGCTGCCACGGCTTGAAGGAAGCGAACAGCTGGTCTCGAACCTCCTCACGGTGGAGGGCTTCGCACCGCTCATCTATGAGGCATCCACGCCGTGTCGTGACCGGGGTGATGCCTGGGAGCGGATGCGCTCGAACGGCAACCAGTTCGAGAGCGGCTTCGTCCTGGCCGCTGGGCGGATCTTCTCGCTGTGCCGACTGGACGAGGGCCCGCTCGCCGTGCTGTGTGACGGGCCGGTCACCTCCATCCCGACGCAGAACTGGTCAACCGCCGAGGATCCCGACTTGCAGCGGCGCTTCGTTTCCCTGTTGAACTTCACCCTGCGCTCTGCCCACCATCCGGAGCTGGTGTGGCATCCCACGAAGAAGATCGTCTACATGCAGGCCCCGCCGGACCGATCCCGTCGGAAGATCAGAGGCCGCTACCGGGGCAGTCGCGGGCGAGCCTTCTTCACTCCGTACTTCGGCAAGGATGACAAGGCCAAGATCAGCTTCTGTCGTCACTACGCTGCCAGCCTGTATTTTCGCCGCTGGAGCGAACAGTGGTTCCTGGAGATCAACCCCACCTATCACTTCACCATCGACGGCCGACGCGACTCGCTGTACGACGCCGAGTACGTCCAGAAGATGAAGCGGCTGGAGCGCAACAACGCCGTCTACCAGCTCGTACGTGCCTGGGCCGATTACCTGCAGGGTGATGACACCCTGTTCGGAAGCCGTGATGAGCGCATCCGATTCGGCCAGCTCCTGCAGCTCGACTGCGATGCCGCCATCGACGAAAGTGTCTGGATCGCACCAGAACCAGCGCCGAAACCGAGCGTGGACGGGCTGGCCGAGGGACTGTGGGAGCTGCCGCGATGAAAGCGTCAGTGCTGCACGAGCCGGAGTTGGAGTTCCGCGCAGGAAACCGCCACATCGACCCCCGCTACGGCATCAGCGTGTTCGGCCCCGTCGACGCCGACTCCCCCACCGGACCACACCGGATCCCCATCGCCCTGGTCGGCCCCGCCCATGCGGTCGACGGCATCCGAAAATGGCTCCAGCACTGCAAGAACTACATCGAGGCCAAGGACACCAAACCGGGCCAGGAGAACCTGCACCAGCCGTTCCCCGGCTTCAGCACCGACTCGCCCTTCGGTGCCGAACTCGTCTTCGACGATGCCCTCGTCCGTGAAATCCCCGAACGCCAACTGCGTCGCTTTGCCCGCGCCGACACAGCCTCCGCCACCAAAGAAGCAGTCGCTCTCTACGCCGACGCCGCCCGGGCCCTGGCCGAGACCGGACGCTGCCGCGTCGTGGTCTGCGCCCGTCCAGAGGAACTCCAGGATCGCGAAGAGCACCCGTCGTCGGAGGAGACCGCAGCCGACCCGGAAGAGGACCAGGACAAGCGGGAAACCGGACGCGACTTCCACGACCTGCTCAAAGCCACCGCGCTCACATTGCCGGCACCTCTGCAGCTGATGCGCAAGGAAACCTGGACTGGGATCCCCAGCAGGATCAACGGTCAAAAGGTCCGCCCCCTGCAGGACGAGGCCACCCGGGCCTGGAACCTGCACACCGCCCTGTATTACAAGGCCGGAGGGACCCCGTGGCGCATGCAGCGTCACAACTCCGACCTGGCCACCTGCTATGTCGGCGTTAGCTTCTACCGCAGCGCAAGCGGAAACGAGCTGCACACTGCCATCGCCCAGGTGTTCAACGAACGCGGCGACGGCGTCGTCGTCCGCGGTGGCACCGCGAAGATCTCCAAGAGCGATCGCCAGCCCCACCTGACGCACTCCGATGCCCGGCAGTTGTTGCTGGACGCGCTGACCGAGTACCGCACCACCCACGGCCACCAGCCCGCGCGCCTCGTCGTACACAAGACCTCGAACTTCACCGCCGGTGAAATCGACGGCTTCCACGAGGCTGCTGACCTACGCGACATCGACCACGTCGACCTGCTGTGGATCCAGCGACGCGGCGCCCCGCACCTGTACCGCACCGGGCAACTCCCACCACTACGAGGCACCAGCGTCCAACTGGGCCCGCGTTCCTTGCTCCTGTACACCCGCGGCTCAGTACCGTACTTCCGGACCTACCCCGGCCTGTACGTCCCCCAGCCCTTGCTGATCCGACCCGCAACGCACAGCACAGATCTGCTGACCGCCGGCACCGACATCCTCGCTCTGTCCAAGATGAACTGGAACAACGCCCAGCTCGACGAGCGCGATCCCCTCACCCTGCGCACCGCCTACCGGGTCGGTTCCATCCTCAAACATGTCCCGGCCGAATCTCGAATCGCGACCCGCTACGCCTACTACATGTAGCGCTCATGAGCACCGCCCTCAGATGCGATGAGCAGGCCGAGCCCATCGGTGGCGATACCCCGCTCGCGGCCCCGGCTCTTCTTCCCCGGATCCAGCTCGGCCGTCTCCTTCGGTGCGTTGAGCGAGGTGTGCACGGTCTGGCTGTCCATCACGATCGCGGACGGTACCTCGCTCCGGCTGCGGTCCTCGCGGGCCTGTCAGCGAGACAGGTCATGGATCGCCTGGCCGGTGCCGTCGTCCCGCCACTGGGCCGCCTCGACGAGCCTGCCGGTGCGAGCCGTCGATCACCGCCCGTGACCAGCCCAGATGCCCCGCCCGGTGCAGTTCGGTCAGCAACACCTCGTGCAAGGCATCCCACACCCCGGCCTGGTGCCAGTCCCGCAGCCGCCGTCAGCAGGTCATGCCGGAGTCGAAGCCCAGTTCCTGCGGCAGTCAATCCCACTGGATGCCGGTGTGCAGTACGAACAGGATGCCCTGCAGGCACCGCCGGTCATCCAGCGGCAGGCGACCCGGATGGAACCGCCGACGTTGCCGCACCGGCAACAACGGCTCCACCTGCTCCCACAACTCATCCGAGACCACCCACGGCGGTGCCTTCCCCATACCGCACCCAACAGCAGGCAACTGAGGCCGACACGGACACACCGACACCATCAGCCCCTTGCGTCAACTCCTCTTAACGGGAGGAGTCGACGACGCAGCAGAAGCAGCCCCAGCCGCGAGGCCGCGTCGGGCTCGGCCAGCAGGACTTCGTGGAGTCGCTCATCCGCGCAAGCCGAAGGTGCGTGGGGCAATGCCGGGCCATCGGCAGGGTCCGCTTGGTCAGGATGAGGGCGTAGTAGTCAGTTGCGGCTGCATACCGGCAGGGATTGCTCCGTACTCAGCTCTTGAAGTTCTTTCAGTTGAACATCGAGTGCCTTCGGCTCAACGAGATATTCCAGCACCGCCTGGTGGAAGGCATCCCGCATGGCACGGGGCATCGCGTCGGAGGCGTCCCAGCAGCGAGGGCGTTCCTGCTCGCCGCGCAGGATGTCGCCGATCTCCTCTCGTGCCCCGTTCTGGCCGCTGTTCGGCGCCGTTTCCTTGTTCGCCGTGTAGTCGGGCAGCGCGGTGCCCGGGTCGGCCAGATAGCGGATTAGCTGGCGCGCCTCCTCGGTCGGGTTCAGCAGGGCGGCGAGGTCACCGGAGACTTCCCAGGCCCCGGCGTCCGGGCCGGCATCGGGAACGATCTCGGAGAAGTGGAGGTAGCCGCCGCCCTGCTGCCGCCAGTGGTCGGCGCGGAAGGACCCCTGGTGTTCCAGGCGCCGGACCGCGCAGTCCTCCCCGAAACCGGTCGTCAGTGCCTGGTCGTCCAAGCCTTCGCCCGCGCCCACCATTTTGCCCCAGGTCGTCCATGCCTTCCGTACGGTGGGGTGAGTCCACTTCAGCTTGCCGTTGGCCCATTTTTCGTACGCTCGGGGTCCGGATTGCTGGAGCAGGATGTCCTCCACCCAGTCAGTGCCGGGCCACCCGGAGGTCGCGCCGGACTCCATGCCCAGGCACCACCGTTCCGGGGCGATAGTCGACCCTGCGGTGGGCCGGTCGCCCGCATACCACACCAAGCTCTTCAGGCCTGTCTTGACCGGCAGCCAGTACGTGTGGCGGCCCTCCCTCTTCGGAACCGCCACCTTGGGGACCCAGATCCCGTCGTAGTGCCGGGTGTCGAACACGCCGTCCAGCGGGTGGAGCCGACCGTCGATGGCGTATGACAGCAGTTCGCCCGGGCCGGGCAGCACTGCCACGTCCGGGGAGCCGCCGACCGCCGTGTCGGCGGCCAGTACCTGGCTGAGCGCGGAGCTGCCCTGGTAGACGACATCGATCCGGTAATTCTCCTCGAACGGCTCGATGACGTTTTCCTCGAACTGCTCGCGCTCCGTGCCGCTCCAGTTGGCGAGCAGAGTCACCGATCCCTTCCATGCCTGTGCCCAGCGCACCCCGACGAGCACTCCGGCGCCGAGCAGGACCATGCAGACGCAGAGAATGCCGAGAGTGCGGGGCCGTGGTCGTCTCACCGGGCAGCTCCCAACCGGTACTCGGCGATGCGCGGCCACAGTCCCCACACCGTCAGTGCCATCACCAGGACCCCTCCCAGTAACAGCCAGCCGGACAGTGACACCCAGAACCCTGCATTTGCCAGCGCGTCCTGTATCTGGTCGGTTGCCTGGGAAATCTCTTCAGGATCCTTCTTCGGTATGCGGATCGCCTCGACGCCTTCGGTCATCGCGCGCTGTGCGGTACGCGTGATCCAGCCCAGCACCGGCACCCCGAGCGCGCACACCACGATGGCGGCGAGCAGCCACACCTGCACGGGGCGTCGGAAGCGCCGCCGCAGGAACCGCTGGGCATCCAGCAGTGCCAGCAGCAACACGACGGAGAGCGCCGCGACCATGCTCCACCCGAGCCACAACTGCCAGGGGAAGTCCGCCTGCCGCTCGGCCACCTTGAGCTGCTTGTCGCGCAGGATTTCAAGGCGGCTCATGATGTCCCCCTCGGTTCCGGGTGAGGATCGGAGGCCGAGTACCTCTTCCGCGTAGTACAGGTAGGCGTCGTTCAGTGTCTTGCGGTCCTCTTGGCCCCACCGCTGCACCCAGGCCGAGTAGACGGCGATCAGCCCGGTGATCGTCTGCAGGTCATGGCGGCCTTCCACGCCGATGACGTTTTTCGAGGCGGCCAAGGCGAGGCTTTGGTGTGCGACCGAGATCTGAGTGTGGAACTCGCCGCTCATGTCGCCTTCCGGCCCGCTGTCGCGGACCACCTGGTGTGCTGCGCGGAGCGCGTTATGAGTGGTGTCGACGGCGAGGATTCCCGGTGTGCTCGACGAGGACAATGGCACGGTGTCGTCGTGCACGCCGCGGTAGGCGAGGAACAGGACGAGGGTGGTCGCGACCACGAGCGTCAGCAGCAGCCAGAGTCTTCGGGCCAGCTCCTGGCCGGTGGTGCTCACGGCTGCCCCGCGAAGTGGTGGCGGCAGGTGGGGCAGAACCGTGCGGTTGCCGGTGCCTGGTGGAGGCACTTCGGGCACTGCACGGTGGCTGTGCTCCCTGGCCCCGTGGCGCCGGTGGTGCTGCTGGGACCAGGGCCGTAGGTGCTGTGGCTGCTCGCGGCGATCAAGTGCTCGAAGTCGACGGCTGTCACCCTGGAACGCAGTCTGACCTGACCGGCCGGTGCGTCGTCGATCGCCACCAGCCTGGCCAGCCTCTCAAGGATCTGGTCGGCCCCCATGGCGTGGGCGATCTGCACGGCCCTGCCGAGGTGCTGCTCCGCCAGGTCGCGCTTACCACGGCGGTACGCGTCGGTCGCAGCCGCGACGATCTCGCCGAGCCGCTGGTGCTGCTCGAAGTGCTCGACCTGAGCGTCGGTCTGCGCGGACAGTGCGAGATCGTCGGTCCAGTGCACCACGCAGGGCTTCGGTGGCGGCAACCGCGCCTCGGTGCTGCCGGGTATGTCGAGGGCGATCACGGCGAGCTGGAGGTCCTCACGGCGTGGGCGGCCAGCCGGGTCGACGGACAGGCACAGGTGGTAGCGGCGGGTCTCATCTCCCCATCCGCGGGTGACGAACCGCTGGGTCGAGCCCTCGGGGGACAGTTCGGCCTCGGCCGGATAGACCTGCTTGAGATAGCGCACGATGGTCCCGGCCATCGGGGTGACAGAAATCGCCAGTTCCGGCACGGTCTTGGCGAGCAGACGGCCGATCAGCTTCTCGTACTCCGCCACAAGGGTCTCCTCCTCGCGCACTGCGGAGGCGCTGCCGTGCAGTTGGCGGGTGATGTCCAGTAGCTCCCGGGCATCCCAGCCCTCGCCGATGCCCCACGCGTCACAGACGAAGCGTCTCGCGCAGGTCTCCAGGACCCCCGCCAGCGGCATCCGCTTGTCGTGCTGGTTCTTGCCGTCGGTGAGCAGCAGCACGTGCCCGAAAGGCGCGTGCTGCTGCTCCAGAAGCTGACGGGACAGGTCCAGCCAGGCGCCGATGCAGGTGCCGCCGGCCGCGACCAGATGGCTCACGGCCTGATTGGCCGCCGCCCGGCTATGGTCATCGGCCGGGACCATCTCCGGGGTTTCGGGGTAGATCATGGTTGCCTTCTCGGTGCCCCCGACCACCGCGAAGGGGGTTCCGTCGGGCAGGATCCGGATCGCCGCCATGGCCGCCTGCCGGGCGGCGTGCAGCTTCTGCTCCGGGTAGGCCATCGAGCTGGAGCAGTCCAGGGCGAGGACCTGCGCGAGGACAGGGCCGTGGCCGCCCGCCTCGGTGCCGCTGACCTGGATGCTGAGGATGGCGTGCATCTGCGGGTCGCTCGCCTTGCTGGTCAGGTACTTCGACTGGCTGATCTGCAG
Source organism: Streptomyces sp. NPDC054796 (assembly GCF_053611545.1). Taxonomy (NCBI): domain Bacteria; kingdom Bacillati; phylum Actinomycetota; class Actinomycetes; order Kitasatosporales; family Streptomycetaceae; genus Streptomyces; species Streptomyces sp. NPDC054796. The sequence continues at coordinate 236,657 of NZ_JBSHAO010000001.1, forward strand.
CTCAACGGTGATCTGTCCGGGCGACTTGCCTGCCATGGGCTTTGCTGTGTCCACTATGTCGGTGCTCCTCGCCATCGTCGTCGCCCCCTCATGCGCCGCCGTCCGGGCAGCAGGTCCCGAAGCCCGGGAGGTTCAGGGAGTACCGCGTAGGCCCGGTCCAGCAGATCGCCGCGCTCGCCGGCGTTGCCCGCCTGGTCCGCGAGCCGCTTCAGCGACCGGGACAACAGCGTGGCCAGTTCCTTGGGGGCCTCCTCGGGGCCGAACAGCTCACCGGCGGGAAAGCCGGTTCCCCATCCGTCCGGTGGACGGCAGGCGAGGGCGTGTTCCCGCAATTCGGTGGCCAGCCGGTCCCAGGATTCGCTGCCCTCCCAATGCAGCCCGGCCAGCCGCGTGGCTGCCTGGTCCAGGTCGGAGGCAGCGGGTCCGGGCCCACCGGGCAGTCGGCCGACCAGCAGCCGGACCACGGCGACGCGCGCGGCGTCGTAGTGCCGTGAGGTCGTCGGCACCTCGTCGAGCACGGCGACGGCGCGGCCCCGCTCGCCTCGGCGCAGGTGGATGCGGGCCAGTCCGAAGGCGGCACTGCCCTGGGTGGGGTCCCGCCGCCGGACGGCCTCGTAGTACTCGGCTGCAGGGCCCTCACCGTCCTGCTCCATCGCGCTCTGCGCCGAGTCCTGGTACTCCGTGCAGTACCCGAGGGCCAGCTTTGGTGCGGACTCGCCCGGGAGTGCGTAGTAGACAGCCGCGAACTCGCCATCTGCCTCGTGCACCTCGCCACGCATCAGGTGGACCAGGCCCCGGTGCCAGGAGATCCGCCAGTCGTAGGCGTGGCTGAGCTTCTTCGCTGCCTGCAACCGCTCGTCGGCCTGGTCCGTCTCCCCGGCTTCCAGATATGCGCGACACAGCCACAGGGCGGCCTCCACGGTGCGCAGGTTCGGGTCCAGTTCTGTCCGCTTGGCGATGCGGTCCGGGGTGTCGGCGGCGAGTCTGTCGAGCAGTACGGTGGCCTCGTCCTCAGTGTCAGGGATCGGGACGGGCAGGGCCAGGGCCGCCTCGCGGGGGTCCGGGGGGCTGGTCGGCAACTCCGGGGCCTCGGTTCCGGAGCGGCGGGTCCAGTGCGTCAGTTGCGGGACCGTGCCGAGCTCGGCGCCGAAGACTGCGGCGGTCGGTTCGAACCGAGTGGACCGCTCCGGATACGGCTCGTGCCCGCTGAGCGCTTGGTGCTCGCGCAGCACCTCCCACAGTTGGCGGGACATCTCGGCCGCCGAGCCGAACCGGGCATCCGGATCCGAATGGGTGGCGCGGCGGATCAGCGCGTCGAATGAGCGGGCGGCGAGTCCGACGGGCTTGGTGGCGCATTGGGCAAGGGGCCCCAGGGTCCGGCCGACGGTGAACAGGTCGCTGTCGATGTGGAAGCCTCGCTCGTCGAGTTCCTTCTTGCCGGGTGAGAAATCGTGCGTGTAGGTCAGGGTGGAGGTCCGGTCACCGATCGGGCGGATGGCCCCGAGGTCGATGACTTTGATCCGGCTCCCGTAGTGAATGACGTTCTCGGGTTTCATGTCGCAGTACAGCAGGCCCTGGTTGTGCAGGTACTCCAGGGCGCCGAGGATCATGCAGCCGTAGGTGATCACATGCCCGAACTCAAGAGGGCCACCGAGCAGGTGGGGCAGCTTCTCATCCTGGGCGCCCCGGATCCAGGCGAGCGAGCGACCGCCGACGTACTCCATCACGATGTAGCCCGTCGGTTCGGGGTCTCCGGGCGCCTGGTGCTGGACGTAGGTGATGATGCGGACGATGTCCGGGTGGTGCAGTGTGGTGAGCGAGCGGCGCTCCTCGACGGCCTTCCGCCGGGCCGCAGCATCACCGGCGTTGATCAGCCCTTTGAGGGCGACGTGGAGATCCGGCACCCGGGTGTCCTCGGCCAGGTAGATCCAGCCGTGGCCGCCCGCCGCGAGATAGCCGAGCACCCTGTAGTGGTCGTCGACCAGGTCGCCGGGGTGCAGCTTCGGCCGGAACGAATATTCCGTACCGCACTGTGGGCAGAAACCCTGGTCGGGGGCGGGGCTCTCGCCGTCGTAGGAAATCCCAATGACGCCGGTGCAGTTGTCCACGCCGCAGCGCCGGCGGCCGCTGAGCGGCCAGGCGGTGGTGCTGGCGGCTTCCGAGGGGTCTGGGGAGGGGAGATACGGCAGCACCGGCAAGCCGTCGCGGTCCAGCTCGCCACCATCCGGGGCGGAGGAGCAGCGTGCGGACCCGGTTTCCTTGGTCGCAGGCTGATCCGGAGCTGGAGCGGACGGAGGCTCGGGGACGGGGCGGCGCAAGCAGGTGTCGCAGAAGCCGGTCACCATGATGTGTCCGCCCTGGCAGCCGGGCCTGACGCATACCTTGGCGGTCATGTTTATGACCGCCCTTGGTGGCCGCGCCGCCGCCCGTCGCGATCGTCGACCTCGCGCGTGTAGGCGTCCACCGCCGCCTCGGCCGTCCGCACATGGCAGGGCCTGGTCTGGAGCAGAGCGTGCGCCTCCAGGTAGAGCGCGTCCAAGAACGGGTCTTCTTCGCCTTGGGTCAAGTACTGGTGCAGGAGCTGGTAGCCACGCAGGCGTCCAATGAGTTCGTCGCGCCGGTCCCGGAGCCGGCCAAGGTGCTCGATGTACTTGGCCAGCCGGGAGGCGGCCCGTTCGGCCAGCCGCTCGTAGCGGTCCAGGTGCGGGCCCTGCCCCGGGGTTCCCTCCGTGCTGGTGAGGTCGGTGAGGGCGGCATAGGCACGCGTCAGGTCTGGGGGCTGGGCGTCGTCGGGCACCACCACACGCCGGAGTTCGCGCAGGGCCTCGGCGAGCGGCCCGGTGATCTCCTTCAGCCGTTCGACGAGCTGTGCGCGGCGCGCGGGCTGGGCCAGCAGTTCGTAGCAGGCGCGGTCGTACAGATCACCGGTCGCACGAAAAACGAGCAGTAACCGGCTGCCCCTGGCGCACAGCACGCCCAGCAGATCGAGGAGAACAGGCGGGTCTACAGCTCGGTCGACACCGACGACCACGAGCTTGAGGCCGACCTTGGCGGCCCGAATCCGATCGGCTGCGGAGTCCGTCGGGTGCGGCCACAGCCCCATCCGCTCTGCGATCCGTTCGGAGATCTGGGCGCAGGTGAGCCCTTCCGCATCCACCGCCAGATCGTGGCCGCCAGCCAAGGGGACCGTGCCCGGTGGGTCATTCGAGGTGCGGCCCAGAGACGCGCGGGTGCGTAACTCCCGGTCGGCGAGGGTGATGGCACGGCGCAGCGTGGCAGCCCGGGCGCCGTCGCCAGGCAGGACGACACTGATCTTCACCTGCGGCCCGTCGCCCCGCATCCAGGCGGCGAGGCGCTGGGCGAACGGTTCGTCAAGCAGGCACTCGGAGGCGTCATCGTCGGTGGTTCTGAGCCGGTCGTCGACGGCGGTCCGGCCCACCGTGAACGCGTGGACATCGGGAAGGTGGCGGACGATGGTTTCGGCCGAGGCCATGAAAGAGTTCAGGGGCTCGCCGGACTCCTGCTTGTTCAGCACTATGCCGAAGACCTTGCCGGTCTGGCTGTCGGCGACACCGGCGCCGCTGCACCCGTAGCTGGGCAGCTCGCCGGGGCTGGCCGGGAAGAGCTGTCCCTGTCCGTCGCGACCGCAGCAGCCGACAGCGGTGGCCCGGAGCCAGATGCCGCCGTTGTGGTCCCTGGGAAAACCGTACATCTGCACTTCACGGTTGAGTACGGAGAGCCGATGCAGCCGCACCGCGTCCTCGGGGGGCCGCGGGTGTTCCAGCCTCAGCAGCGCGACGTCCCCGCTAGGGTCGTTATCGGCGTCCAGGTCCTCCGGCACATAGGCACTCGTGATCACTCGGGCGGTCACCGAGGGAACCCTGGGATTGGCGGCTCCGACGAACTCCGCAGTGATCCGTTGCCCCGCATCGTCCACCACGTGAGCGCAGGTGAGAACCCGATCAGGGCTCAGCAGAACGCCAGCCCCCACGATTTGCCCGTCCGTCCCCCGGATCCGCACGGCCCACTTCGGCGTCTCCATCGACGAGGCGGCTCGGGCGCCCTCGTCCACAGCCATATCGGAACTATACGGCGCCTGCCGTCGCATACTGCTAAGTCAAGAAAATAAGGGGCCTCCAGGGGGGCGAGTTGTCAAACGAGCCGGAGTTTGTAGGACTGACTGAGGTGATCCGTCAGATCCGGGGCGAGCTGGAAGAAGCCCGTGCGGAAGCCCAGGACCGAGAGGTCGGCTTCACCGTGGAGAACGTCAACCTCACCTTCACCGTCCAGGTCCACCGCACCGGCACCGGTCGCGGCGGCGTCCGTATCGGCGTAGTGACCGCCGAATTCGGCGGCACGGTGGATCGCCAAACAACGCACCAGGTCCAGGTCGACTTGAAACCGGAAACGGCCACGGGCGGGCGCGTAAAGGTGAGCCGTACGGGCGGAACACGCGGCACGAATGACTAAGAGGAGCTGACACAAGGGGCTGATGGTGTCGGTGTGCCCGTGTCGGCCTCAGCGGCTGGAGCCGTTGTTGCCGGTGCGGCAACGTCGGCGGTTCCATCCGGGTCGCCTGCCGCTGGATGACCGGCGGTGCCTGCAGGGCATCCTGTTCGTACTGCACACTGGCATCCAGTGGGATTGACTGCCGCAGGAACTGGGCTTCGACTCCGGCATGACCTGCTGGCTGCGGTTCCGGGCTCCGGCACCGTGCGCTGGGTGGTCGAGCGCACGAACACCTGGATCCATGGCTTTCGCCGCCTGCGCATCCGCTTCCAGGGCCGCGACGACATCCACGAAGCACTCCTCAAACTCGCCTGCTGCGTGATCACCTACAGACGCGTCCAAGCTTTGTGTTAACTCCTCTAAGCGGTTGATCACCGATGGAATCTCCGTGCGCTGAAGGAGCCGAGCCTTCGCCGCGCGGAGATCTTCGTGTCACCGTGGTGGCTGGCTGACCGTTTACGAGGACGGCTGATCGCCTGCGGGCTTCAACCACTTCTTCCGGCCGCTTCCAAAGGGGAACTGCAAGGGCGCGTTGTGGCCCGAGTGGCAAAGCTGCACCCCTCGTTGGCGGTCATCTGTCGGTCCTGAAGCCGCTTGTGAAGTCGACTGCTTCGAGTTCCAGGTAGGGCTCGTCGGTATCATGAGGGGTCTCACGCTTGGAGTAGGAGGCGAGCTCTTCCGGGTCGGTGGTGACCAGTCGGTGCTCCGTGGGTGAGGCGATCGCTTCGAACGCCACTCGCTGCGTGCCAGCGCACAGAAGGCCCTGGCCGCGGTCGGCCGAGAGCAGGAACTGCCGTTCGCCGTCAGACAGGTCGAAGGTGCGGGTGATCTCATCGATGGCTTGTGGGGCTTGGCGAAGCAGGATTTGCGTGGCGGCGTTGGCCACGACGGCCTTGCCGAGGTCTGATCCGAAGAGGTCGGCGGTGTCCTGCGTCGCGACGGTCAACCCGGCCCAGCGTTTGCGGGAGGCTTTGGCCATCCGGAAGAGGAAGTCCGCTCCGGCGCGCTCCCGCATGAGCAGCCAGGCTTCGTCGACGACGACCAGGCGACGGCGGCGCATGGCGGGGTTGGATACCCGTCGCCAGGTCGCGTCGAGCGTCAGCAAGGTGCCGATCGGTTTGAGTTCGTCGGGCAGATCCCGCAGGGAGAAGGCGACCAGGTGGCCTTCGGGCCGGGTGGTGGTGGGTCCGGAGAACAGTCCGGAGAAGGCGCCGCTCACGTAGGGGGCCAGCCGGGCGGCGAGGCGGGTCGCCTCATGGTTCTCCGAGCGCTCCAAGGCGGCTGCCAGGTCGGCGAGCAACGGGGCCGGGCGGGACCAGGTGCGTGGGTCGGCGGTGATTCCCGCGTGCTGGTAGGTGGCGGTGATCGCCTGGTCCAGCAGGGCCCGCTCGGTCGGTGTCAGCTCGGTTCCCAGCAGGACACCGATGACGGTGTGCAGGAAGAGGGCTCGTCGGATCAGAGCGTCTTTCGGCGCGCTGCGGCGGCCGTCCGGGCGGGTGTGCACGGGCAGGTCGAAGGGGTTGAGCCGGACCTGCTCGGCGCCGAGGTGGACGTAGGTACCGCCGACCGCCCGGGTGAGGCGGGCGTATTCGTCTTCGGGGTCGATGACGTGGATTTCGACGCCGCGGTACAGCGAGCGCAGCAGTTCCAGTTTGACCAGGTAGGACTTGCCCGCTCCGGAGTGGCCGAGGACGACGCTGTTGTGGTTGTCCAGCGCGAAGCGGTCCCAGTGGACCAGGCCCTGGCTGCCGATGTTGTACCCGTACAGAACCCCGGAGGGGGCGGAGGCCGAGGTGGGGTCGGGCGGTGGCAGGTCGGGGCTGGTGAACGGGAAGGCCGCCGACAACGCGGCGGTGTCGAACGTGCGGCGCATCCGTACCAAGTCCAGGCCCAGCGGCAGGCAGGTGATCCAGCCTTGCAGGCTGCGGTAGCTGGTGGGCTTCGCGTCCAGCAGCAGGCTCGCTGCCAGCGAGCGGACCGCGGCCACCTCGTCGGCCAGTTCCTCGGTGCTGACCGCGTGTACGGTCAGGTAGAGGCCCAGGCGGTAGAGCTTGCCCTCGCCACGGGCGATGCGGGCCGAGAGGTCGTAGGCGTCTTCGGTAGCGGCCTCCACGTGGGGGTCGAGCAGGCGCCCCTTCTCTTCGGCGTAGCGTCGGCCGGATTCGAGTTTGGCGAGTTGCCGTTTGAGGCGGTTGGCGGCGGTGACCGGGTCGATCGGCTCGATGTGCACGCTGACGTCCACCCGCCCCGGGTAGGTCAGCAGAGGTTGCAGCCAGCCGGGCTGCACTTCTCGGGGAAAGTCGGTGACGGCGAAGGACGCCACCTGGTCGCTTCCGACCTCCAGGTGACGGGGGTGGACGGCCAGCGAGTCGGGGGCGAAGGTTCCTGTGCCTCGCGACGGCGTGCCCGGGCCAGGCGTCTTGTGCTGGGAGACCGGTGAGGAGCGAGCGCGTCGGCGGAGCACGGAGACACCTCCTTTCGCGGACGTTTCTGCGCCGGGGCGAGGGCCTGGAGTCGGCGTGTCAGGGATCGGCCCGGGCGGTGGTAATGACCTCATCCGTTCCTGCGAGACCACTGGACAGCGGTACGAGGCTGTCGGGGTTGCAGGCGGAGGTCAGCAAGGCAGTGGCCAGTCCGGCGTCCAGCGGAGTGACGAGGATCCCGGCCGGGCGCAGCAGGTCGGCGGTTTCCATGAGCCGACGGACCAGACGAGTCTCCGCTGCTCGTCGGGCTGCCTGCGCCGAAGAGCGCTCGGGGCTGCGTGGTCGGGAGCGTCCTGTGAATATGGCGAGGGGAGAGGCGCCGCCGAGCCCGTCGACTGGACGGTCCGGGCCGGACAGCGCTTCGCGCAGGACCAGAACCACCTGACGGTGCAGCAGTTCGGTCTGGGCGCTGAGCTGGACGAGGTAGTCCGCGTGCTCGCGGGCGGCTTCTGCCAGCGCTGGGTGGGGCAACTGGGCGGACTGGGCGCGCAGCTCGCTGATCTGAGAGGAGAGGTCCAGTCGTTCGGCCCGCACCAGAATCTGGACAGGGGCGGTGAGGGAATGCAGGTAGCGGCCGAAGACGCCCACCAGCGACTGCTGCTCAGAGGGGGTGCGCAGGGAGAAGTTGACGGTGCTGCATACCGCGAGAACCGCGACTCCCTCCGGGCCGAGGTCCACCACCCCGGCTTCCGTGACGCCTTCGGCCGGCAACCCCAGCGCGGCCGACGAGGTGCTGCTGGCGACCGGGGCGTCCTGACCGTCCTGGACGATGCGGTCTGCCAACCAGGTGGGAGCCGGAAGGATGCCTTCGGGGGCGACTACCCGGTAGCGGGGCGTCATGCGCTGACGTACAGCGGCCAGGGCCAGCCGGTCCAGCGAGATGCCGTCGCGGCGCCCCAGGGCCAGGATCGCCGCGGTCGCACCGACAGGTACGGCCACGGCCAGGAACACCGCCAGTGGCAGGAAGGAGCGGGCGGCTGACCATGTCCCGTACAGCACGATGCCGGTGACCACCAGGAGGAGCAGTTGGCGAGCGGTGAGGTTGGCCAGGACGGTGTCTTCGCGATCGACATCAGCGGGGATGCGTACCGACTGGCTCATCGACGGTCACCTCCGGCGCTCCGCCCTGGGCGCTGACGGGTTGGGGGAGTGCGCGCGGGAGGTGGGGAGCGGAACGTCGGGGGAGGGGGCGCGCTGGTGCGCCTCCGCGACGGTGGGGCATCGGGCTCGGGCACCGGCGGACGGAAGGCGCTCGGTGGGGGTGGACCGCTGGCTCGCCTGGGTGGGGTGGGGGCGTGCCGGGTGGGCGGGCGGAAGTGTGGTCGTCCAGGGGCCTCGGCCGGACCTGTGTGCCGCGCGGGAGGGGACGTGGTGGGGCCGGGCTGCCGGAAGGTGGGCGGACCGGGCGGCTCCGTCGGCCGAGGCGACGGAGGCGAGGACGAGGCGGACGAGCCCTCGCCGGGTGACGTGGCGGGCGGACGGAAGACGGGCATGTCGGGTGGGCCGATCGCAGGGCCGAACCGGGGCGCTGCCCCGGGAACTGGCTCGCGGAACAGAGCCGGTCCAGGCGGACGTCGCCCGACCCGCCCAGCATGGCGAGGAGCACCCGGTGCCGTGGTGCTCGTGTTGCTCTGGGCGGAGCCGGAAGAGGGGGCGGAAGCGTTGTTCCGCCAGGCACGAGTGCGTGGTGCCGCGCCAGCAGCGGTGGATCTGGTCATGCCGCGGAGCACTCCGAAGGTCTTGGCGGCGACGTAGGTGCGGGCGAGGCTCCCGGCGAAGGAACGGCGGTGGCTGGAGCGGAGGGAGCCCAGGAGCCAGAATGGGATCTTGAACAGGATGTACATCAGCGCGAGGCAGACGATCAGGTTGACCAGGCCGGTCCTGTTCGAGCCGATCAGGATGAAGCCGTCCGGGTCGAGGAAGAGGCGTAGCGCGGTGATGAGGACCAGCGACTGGGCGATCTGAATCGCGAGCAGGCTGCCGAAGCACTTCCACCACCAGCGGGCGATGCCGTCCGTCTGCGGGAGGGCGTGGCACATGAGCGCCAGCGGCGCTCCGGCGATCAGGGTGACGGTGAGAGCGACCCGCACCGCGTAGGTGATCAGGACGGCCAGCAGCATCACAGCGGTGAGCACGCCCAGGAGGATCACGAATATGCCGTCGTTGATCGCATCCATGATCAGTTCTTCCAGGACGAGAGCGGCGTCCTCTTCATCCACGCCCTGCCCGAGCAGGGCCCGGCTCAGCGCGTTGGCGAGGGCGATGGCCTCGTTGGCGACGAACAGGGACAGGGCCGAGGCGAGGAAGCCGAGGATGATGCGGGGAGCGGCTTCCTTGGCGGAGAAGTGAGCTTGGACGGACTGATGGGCCATCACCACGACACCGGCGATCATGATCAGGATGCCGTAGCAAGCGAGCATGATCTGCCAAGAGTTCGTCCACAGTTCTCCCACTCGCGGGAGCTGCTCCAGCGTCGGGGTGGACAGCAGTGTTTTGCCGAGCAGTTCCAGTAACGGGTTGAGGGCCTCGGTGACCAGCCCCTTGAAGAAGCCCGTGATGGCGCTGTTGACGCCGTCGACGATCCAGCCGACCACACCACCTGGGTCTTCTCCACTGCCGTCGTCGCCCCCACTGCCTCCGCCCGGCGCGGGAACGGAGGTGGAGGCGTCGCTGCTCGGCTGGGGTATGCAGCGCGAGGGCGACTGACCGTCGGACGGAGATTCGCAAGGATCTTCCAGCGTTGCTGTGGCATCAGCACCGTTCGGAGAGGAGCTCCCGGAGGACGGGCGTGGCGCGGGGGTGCTGGGAGGGGTCGACGCGGTGCTGGACGGCTGAGGAGAGGGGGCCTCGGGCACGGCTTGCGCGCTGGGCGCCAGCAGCCCTCCCACCACCATCACGGCGAGCACTGCGCCTGCCCCCGCCGCCAGGACGCGCTTTCGGGCCCAGGCCGAGCGGGTCTCCCCGGCGCGGCGCGAACGATCGAGAGGCGAGGCGGACGGCTCGGTGGAACCCAAGGCGGAGGTGACGCCGGGGGCGAGCGCGACGGACGGGTGGGGGCCGCGCGAGCGGTGCAGCCGTACGACGGCCATCACGCACCCACGATCCCTTTGAGGATCTCCACGACCAGCGGGGCCAGCGCGGCGAGACCGTAGCCCCAGCCGGCGCTCTTGAAGGAGGTCTTCGCCTTCTCGACCTCGCCGGGATCGCCCGCGGCCATGACGTAGCGCACTCCGCCGACGGACAGGAACACCGTGGCCAGACCAGCCAGAATGCCCATGATCCAGTTACGGATGTTGTCCAGGACCTCGTCCACCGACTTGGCCAGGGCCAGCACGTGCGCCGAATCGGCCTGCACCGCCGAGGCGGACAGGGCCACCGACGTGACCGTCATCAGGGCGACAAACAGCAGGTACTGAAGGGCCCGTCGGCACCCGCTCGGCGCTGTAGAGCCCCGGCAGCCGCTGCCTTCCTGTCCGGATGCCTGACCCGGTTGGCTATGACGCGGCAGCGATGCTCTCGGGCACATCAGGGAACCTCCGAAGACGACATGGGCGCGATGGAGGGCGAACTCCCTCCGCGCCCGAGAAGGCCGCCCTTCGCCCGCTTCTTGGACACCGCCTCCGATGCCGATTGCGTCGCGCTACCCGGGCCACCCTCCGGCTGACCGGTCACAGCACGTGATGGGTGCGAGGAGCGTTGCCGGACGGAGGGCGCGGGGACAGCCAGCACGCTGGAGGCGACAGGGTCTGCCGGGTCCGTGTCGTGACTTCGTTCGCGTAGGAAGGCGACGAGCCGACCCTCGGCACGCTGACGGGCCTTGTAGGCGGCATCGACGGTGGTCTGCTGGGCGGTTGCCCAGTCGGTGATGGAGGACTTGTCCAACCGCGTGGCGCCGATCAGATCGGCTTCGGTCCGGGTCAGGACTGACTGACGGACCGCCTCGGCTAGAACGAGGTCCGGGTGCCCCCACGGCGGCCGAGGCGGCGAGGAGCGGAAGCCTGGAGCCACCGGTGTCGGCGCGTCCAGGGCTTCGGTGAGCGCGGCGTAACCGGCGCGATAAGCGGCCCAGCGCAGTCGTACCAGCACCCGCGGGCGGTGCAGGTCGATGCGCGCCAGACCGTCGAGGAAGCCGGAGAGAACTTCGGCGTGCACGTCGAACGCGTCGCCTGGATAGCGAGTGGCCAGCCACCGAGCGGTACTGGCCAGCGCGGGCAGCGCCATTCCGGCGCACGCCAGCGTCCAGGTGGCGCCCTCGTCCCGTGAGCGCTGCACCAAGTAGGCCCAGACGGTGTCCCGGGTGCGACGCGGGCAGCGCCGCCTCAGCATCCGGTGTCGCAACTCGTCCAGTGGCACGAGCCGGTTGGGCAGCCCCGGGAAGTCTCGGCCGTTCACAGACAGCGGGACCGGTTCGGACACCAGCCAGGAAAAGCATTGCCGGGCGGTATCGAGTGGCAACTGTGGCTCGCGCCGTTGAACCGGGTGAGGGGGGTGAGACCTGCCAGCCATGAAGAGCCTCCTTCATCTAGATGGAGAACGAGGCTTCATGAAATTCATGCCGCTGAAAAGGTAAGACCAGGAAAGAAATAAGATGGCGGACATCCATTCTTCTGTGGTGCCAAGCGTCGCTTAAATTCGAATTAATGCAGGCCATGTCGAATCAGGGGGCAGCCCTAGGGAAAGGGCGTCTTCAGCTCCTGGTTATGCCCCTGAGCTGCTGACTTGTCGTGCACTAGGCGCACTGTGGCAGTGAGTAGAGCCTCTTGACTAAGAGATTTAGGAGACACGGGTGCTTTTGGCTCCCGTCTCTTGATGACTCGGTTGCGAACCGTTGGGCCGTGAGATCCAGACCATATGTGAAGGGGAGGTGCAACGAGCCCCGCGTGACATGTCCAAATTCAGCCCGAAACCCGGTCTTTATTGGCGTGCATGCGGTACGACAATCTCAGAGGAGCCGGCATGACAACCCATCGAGGCATCAAGCTGGCCAAGGAAGAAGGCAGCCATCGTAGGAATCTGACTGGCGCACTGAGAACTGGTGGCATCGGCGCTGTCGGGCACCGGCACACCCGTTCACGTGCGAAGGCGTCCGAGCTCGGTCTGGCCTGTCGCCCTGGAGGAAAATCACCCGGATACGAGGGCGATTCTGGGGCGGGTGCTGGACGCCTCATCAAGCTGGCGCCTGCCCCGCATTCCCCCGAGTCTGTGTACGGTCTCCCGGCCGGACATATGGGCGCTGCCCAGACCGCCGCACGACTCGGTCGGCCCCTCCAGGTACGAAGGGCCCCACCCCGGCGGGGTCCAGGACCAGGGGCTGGGCCCACTCCAGAGTCCGCATGCGGACCTTGGAGACACGCGACCGACTCGCCCAGGGACGTGAAGTCGACCACCATCGGTCCTGGTCCCTTCGGTACCGTGATCATTTTCGTTGCGTCGGGGCACTCCGACCGCGTCCGCGTCACCGAGAGCCACTGGGACGAGTTCCAGAAGCCGGGCGGTACTCTCGTTGTCATCACCCACAGTGACTACATGCGAGGGCGGTTGATCGGTCCTTGCGCGGTGCTGAGCTGGTGCCTGCTGCAAGCCGGGGAGGGCGGCGTGAGTCTGGCCATCGTGCCGGTCTCTGGCTACGCACGGGTGTGGGAAGCAGGACGTCCATGACTCGCCCCCATGATCCACGTCAGCCCGACCCTTCTGCTGGCGGGAACGTGGGGTGGGCCCAGCCAGATGTTGCGGTGGATGCTGCCCCTGGCCAAGAAGGTTTGCCCGAGGTGACTGTCGTCGTCCCCGCTGAGCCTCCAGAGTTGACTCCGCCGGCCGCGGAGGCGCTACTGCGTCTGCTGCGCAGAGCCCATCGGCGACGTACTCACAGCTCGGATGCGGCCCACACCGACGCATCTGACCAAGATTATGATTCGGGAAGTAAGGAATAGGGGGCGTCATGACGATGAGCTTCGCTCCCGCGGGCTGCGCATCAGTTCAGCGCATCAACTGCCGGGTCTGCAAAGGGGAGTCGCCGGGCGCTGGGCGGGGCCACCCCGGGCGTGCAGGTTCGCGGTGAGCACTGTCTATGAGGTCGGGGTCTGCTCTTCCAGGCTGTCCAGAAGCTCGCCGAAGGTGATGTCTTTGGTGCCGGGGTCGAAGCCGACACCAGTGAGCAGGGCGTTCCACCGACGGGGGACGGTGCCGCACCGGGCGAGGAGGAGTGACGCGATCTCGGTCGTGCCCCAGGTGAGAACCGTGTCGGCAGGAATCTGTCGCAGGTGGTCGATCGAATGGTGGCGGGAGCGCAGGACGGTGTCGTGCACTTCGTCCCGTGATAGGAGGCTGTCGGTCTTGCACGCGTCGAGCCAGGACTGCAGGACGGCGGCGGGGCCGGGGCGGCGGTCGAGTTCGTCGTCGGTGAGCAGACGCAGGATCCCGTCCCCTTGTTGGGCTGGGGCGGCCTTGGCGGCGGCTTCGCGCAGCCATTTGGGAGCGTTGTCCTGGTCTCCGATCCAGGCGAGTTCGGCCGGGTGCAGATCGGAGAGTGCCTCCGTGAGCGCTGTGCGTGGGGTATGCGGGTTGCCGGCCAGCGCGGTGAGGGCTTCGGCCCGGCGGTGCTGGAAGTTGTGTTGCAGCAGCCGTACGGGGGTGTTGAAGTCGAAGCCTTCGCCGATGCGGGCCAGGCGCGGGCTTGGCGGGGTGGCGACGAGACGGGGTTGCTCCAGCCCGCCGAGCAGAACGCAGGACTTGGCCAGGTGCGTGGGGTTGGTGCTGAGCAGGGCCAAATCCTCGGCCAGAGTGAAGTTCTTGTAGCCGTGGTCCTCCTTGACTGTGCGGGGCGGGCTGAGCAAGTGGCCACGGCGTACGCATTCGTCGGCGGTCGCGTGCAACTGTTCGCCCGCGATGTCGGCGAGGCGTGGGTTGTGGCGCAGCCGTTCGGCGATGCGGTGGAGACGGACGCGGGCGGTCACGCTGGGTTTGGGAAGAGCGGCCATCTCCGTCAGGCACAGGGCAGGCAGACATGCCTGGAGCATGTCGGTGGTGAGCGCCGGCTCCGGTTGCTCGGACGGCTTCTCTTCTGTGCCATGACCGGAGCAGGAGCCGCCGGACGTGGACGGGCGGTGGTGGTGTGCCTCTGTTTCGGCGTGGTCGAGAAGGAGGTGCTGCACGGCGGTGCCGAGCGCGGGGTGTTGGACCAGCGCGGGCCAGCGTTCGGGACAGGCGGTGAGGATGCGCCACGCGGGCCCCTCCCCGAAGTCCAGGGGCATGCCCGACATGGAACGTTCGCAGGTCTTCCAGCCCTCGTGCTGCCCGGGGTGTTCCAGGAGGTGGACGAGCGGGGCGAGGGCGTATTCCAGTACCGCGTCAACGAGCGCCGGGGGCACAGGAGGGAACGGCTCGGCGTTCGGGCGGTAGCGGTGCGGGTTCCAGTCGGTGACGACGTGCTCAAGGTCGATGTCGTGCAGGTGGGAAAGCAGCCCGATCGCGTGGTCGAGCTGGTCGGCGTGCCGGGCCACACCAATGATCAGCCCTGGTGTCGGGCGGTGGGTGCGCAGGATCGCCGACAGGTCGGCGGCCGTGACCACGCCCTGCCCGGCGAGGTCGGCAAGCTGCTTGTCGTGGCACTGCGCCAGCAGCCGCCGACGCTGCTCCGGCGCGGTGGCCCGGCTCAGCAGAGACGGCAGCGCCTTTTCGAGAGCCCTCTTGCGCCATTCCTCTCCGCGGTCGTCGACGCCGTACCACGAGCGGGAGGTCGCACACAGCGCCTCGACCACCGCGGGCAGCGCCTCATCCGGCAGATCCTCGCTCATCGCCAGGTGCTCCCACAGCCCGTACGTCCGCACACTCACCATGTCTTTCCCCTACACACGTTCTGACTGGGCGTCACGTTGTGATCACACTCTTTCGGGGGGAGCGTAGGGGGCGGGCGGAAGGCGGCGGATCGGTTCGGGAAAACCGGTGCGCTCCTCCCGGGCGTACTGCTAGAAGCAGCCTCGATGTGGGTTTCCCACCGAGATGGGGCGCTGGCGCAGCGAGCGGTGCCGTAGATCCCTCTCGACAGCTTCGGGTAGCAGCGGATCACCGGTACTGTGCGAGGCGTCCTCGCTGCCCGAAGCCGCTCTTGAGCCAGGTGTCTCCTCGGCTTGTATGGGAACTCGATGGGCCAGCAGCTCGATGGACAGCAGGGCCACCGGTGGCCAGCCCGCCCCCAGTACTGGTTGCCACTCCAGGGAGGGTGCCGCGGCGATGTTGGCCGCCAGTGACACGGCGACGCCCAGGAGGAACGCCGTCCACACGACCCACCGTCTGGGCGTCGGTGCGGGGCCTGATTGCTTCAGCAGCCCGATCGTTGCCAGGAGGAGCAGCCCGTCGACGGACAACGGCCACAGTGCCGCGCTCACGCGGTCGGCTCCGCCGAGCAACGTGAATTCCCGCTGGTGCCCTAGGAGGCATACACCCCTACCCTCGCCACCAGCAGAGCACCGGTACGCCCCACCCCCACCTCGAACCGTGTCTCCGGCCTGCGGGAGGGGGCCGGTCTCTGCGCGATCTTCGTCTCAGGGCTGGTCCTCGTGGCGTTGATGGCCCGGGAGAAGAGGCGGCTCGGTCGTCGCATCACCCCACCTCCAGCCGCGTCGAGCGGGCCAGGGAGAGGATCGCGATATCGAGGGTGCCGGTGCCCGGGACCGTGACGGTCCGCTCGTCCAATGCCTCGAAGACGCCACCGATCAGTCGTGTGGCCATGCGCGGGGTCCTGGGACGGATCCGTCTCGATGAGTCGGCGGCGGCCAGCCTTTCGTAGAGCGGCCGGGAATCCGTAGCGTTCGAGGAACCAGGCGACAGTCTGGTGATCCAGACGGGGCCCGTAGACGCGTTCCAGGGGCGGGTGGAACTGGTTGAGCGGGCCGCGGATGCGGTTGGAGGTGCGGGTGGCCTCGGAGACGAGGCCCTGGTCGAAGCTGACGAGGAGGGTCAATTCGGCGATGATTGCGTCGGTGAGTTCCTGCGAGTGCAGGTTGTGCGGCCTGGTCCGGGCGGCGTCCGCCATCACGGCCGCGTCGCGGGCATCGGTCTTCGTCTCGCCGGGTAGAGGTCGGCGAGACGCCGCATCGACAGGCTCGGCAGGATCACGCTCGTCCCCGACGACGGTGGCAGGACAGCCCACGCGCGGCGGACCGCCGACCGCATCCAGGACGCGCTCGACTGGGGGACGCGCACCGTCGGTGGGCGCATCCGGCGAGGACTGACCGCCGCCGGGCCCGTCGAAGTCGCGGTCGAGCCATACCTGCGTGGCCTCAACACCACGTTGCTGGAGGGGATCTGCTCCCGCCTCGGTGCGATCCGCCTCTCGTCGAGCCGGGCCTGCGCCGGTTCAATCGGGTGCTTCTCCATGGGCTCAGCGACCTCGACGCGACCAACATCCCGGTTCTCCCGTACGTCCGGAGGCTCAAGGCCCGTCTGCGCCTCGCGCTGCGCGGAGTAGAAGTCAGCGTCGGGGTCACCCCGAATCTCAACGGGTTCGACCCGGCTGAACGAGCTAACCTGAATCCCCGTCAATTCGCCCCTACCAGCTGGTCAGCACCTCCCATGCTCCGGGTTGTAACTGAGTTCGGAATCCAGCTATTGGGCGCGCGATGTTGGGAGTCCCCTACCAATCTCGCATGCATGATAGCTGGGGACCTCTGAGTACAATGCTCTGATCAGGTGGCGGCGGGCGTCTGGTTTGTCCTCGTAGGGATGCCGACCGTGGGAGAGACGGTCGTTGCGGAAGATCAGGGCTTCGTCGGCAGCAAGGCGTATTGCCATTCGGTATCGTGGATTGTTGGTTGCCGTGCGGAGAAAGGCCAGTGCTCTGTGTAGGCCGCCGCGTGGGCCGACTGAAAAGTCCCACGTGCAGGTGTCGTTGTCCGTGTAGCGGGTGAGGAGGTTACCCGCTTCGTCCACCGCGAACACCGGGCCTGTGGAGCTGACGTCCATGGCAGGGAGAGTGGAGCGACGGTTGAGCGCATTGGGAGAGAGGAGTGATTCCGCAGCTGCCGGGTCCGAATCGCGGAGTTCGGCGAAGGCGGCCAGCGAGTTGAAGAGGAGAGTCTCACCACCCCGGTGAGCGGCGCGGACACAGTAGAGGATGGTGGTCCTGATGTCGCCGATGTCGTCGAGGAGACCGTCTACGTGCCAGGCTTGACCTGCTGTGGTGCTGAACCCGGGGTGCTGGTCCTTCGTGTCACTGCGTATGTGGCTGTAGGAACCGGAGTATTCCTTCGTCTCCGTGTAGCGGTAGAGAGCTGGAATGTAGGGATTTCCGAGTCGCAGTGCCGCGGCCAGTGAAGTGAGTTTGTCGTCGGGCGGCCCTGGTTCGGTCATCCTGACTACGGCGAAACCGCGTTCTTCGATGATGTTCACGATTTGATTCGGGGCGTCGCGCTTCGCGAAGTCCACGGGCTGGGCGCACCGTGGATCGCTGAAGTCGGCTTGCAGCTGTTGCACGCTGTCACCTTCCGAGGGCTCGTTCCAGCGCATGCCTCTCACTGTTCATTGCATGGCTGGTCGGGGCGGTCAAGGGATTTTGCCTACCGGAGCGGCGGGCGCCCCGGATGAACGGGTCTGCCGCGTGGCTCGTCAAGGAGCCCGCCGGTCTTCCGTGCCTTTCGGTTATGGCGCATGCCGCACATCGACATCCGGCCCACTTCGATACGTCCGCGTCCGTCAGTTTGCTGCGGAATTGGTGTACAGCATGCCTTCTGACCATATGTGACGCGTCCCTCCCCATCGGGCGGCGGATGCCACGTCGGGAAAGAAGCCTCGCCCCTCGAAGTTCGCGCTGGTGTTGCAGAGCACCGGAATGCCGCTGATTTCCTCGTACGCGGCAAGAATGCGGGCAGCAGCCGTGCGGCTGTGCTCGGGGACGGTCTGAAGCCTGGCGGTACCGTCCAGGTGGACGACTGCCGGAACGCGCTCGGCCCAACCAGGCCGCATTTGATGCTCGAACAGCATGTAGGGGTCTGGGGTGCCCGGCGTGAATACCTCGGGTGCGCGGGACTCCAGACAGATCGGAGCCACCGGCCGGTAGCCGGCTCGATTCTTGATCGCGTTGAGCTGGTCCTTCGTCCCGGGATCGATGGCAGGGGCCAGGATGCTCCGATTCCCCAAGGCGCGCGGGCCCAACTCGGCACGGCCCGATAGAACGACCACCGGTTCGCCCTCGGTGTGGAGCAGCTGCGCGAGCTGCACCTCGTCGCAAGGTCGTGTCTGCCACCCGTCGGGGGCCGGGCCAGCGATGAGCGAGGGTCCGCTGTAGACATCCCATTCCAGCGAGAGGTTTCCGCGGTGGAACGACTCGCATACCGCTGTGCCGATGGCCGCTCCGGCGTCGTTCGGAAACGGCGGGGCGAACACCGACCGGAAAAGGCCGCTCGCGCGCATCAACGTGTTCCACTTGATATTGAGCGCGCAGCCGCCGCCGAGTACCAGGTGGGGGTGCTGGTTGGGGAACCTGCTGTGCACTACCGCGGCGAGCCGGTCCAGTAGACGCGTGCCCAGGTAGTCCTGGAACGTGGCGATGATGTCCGCATCGGACATGCCCGGCATCAACTCGTCCCGGTTCGAAGCGACCTTCGCCCCCATAACCCGCGCGTTCTCCATCTGGGCGCTGGGGAAACTGGCGATGAGGTCATCGAGGATAGGGAAGGCGTCCGGCTCCGGTGTGCCCAGCGCAGCGTATGCCATCGCCTTGCCCGCGATGGATAGGCGATGGCGGAGTACCTCGTCCCGCGTCAGGCCGCTGAGGTCGGCCGCGTAGGGGGCGAACTGCCCGCTGAAGTTCGCGAAGCTGTTTCCGGTGATGGGCAGCAGAACGGACACCAACGTCACCTCGCGGGTGGCGGCCCGCACGTGGTACAGACGAGGCTCGATGCCTCCGTCCCACACCAGGGCGAGCGCGTCCTCGCCGCGTGCGGCGCAGGGGCTCGAGCAGTAGGCGCCAAGAAGGTGGTTGGTCACGTGATTGAAGCTGGCATAGCCAAAGCCACCCTCGAAGCCGTCACTGTTGAAATGATGCCGCCGTAGTGGCCCTTCTTCGTCGGAGCTTTCCAAGTAGGGAGCAACAGCGAGTTCCACCGGCAGATCGCCGTTCTTGAGGGCGATGGCGTGGTCGCCATTCGCCCCTGTTGTGTACCAGCCGTCGATCACGAACTGGTCGACATCGTCCGGTGACAGTCCCTCGATTGCAAGAAGGTCGAGCACGCGACGCAGGTCTCCCAGTGTGCTGTATCGGGCGCCGTTGTCTATCTTTTCGGCCTCGATACTGAACCGGAGGCGACCGTCCTCGATGACCGCAACCGCGCCATCATGCGTCAACTTGATACCACAGATGATCATTAACGCCCCTCTAGGCACTTTGACGTCGCGCCGAAGTTCTGGCGCGTAAGAGAGAAATGAGAACTCCGGGCTACGGGGCCGCTGTCGCCTGCGTGAGACGAGCAAGGGCCCGGGCGTCGCTGAGGAGGGGGACAGCGAAACCTTGTGCCCCCTTCTCCGCCGCCGCGAGGACCTCGGACAGGAACAGCCGCATGCTGTCGGCGGGCTCCACGGTGTGCACATACCTCTGGTTCCCGGCCTGAATCCGCAGGTCGACCGTCGCCTCCGGCAGCGCGGAGAAGGGCCGTTCGATCTCGATCGTGATCCCCTTTCCCATCAGCCGGACCGTGTTCTGGTAGCGGGTCGTGAAACCGAACTGGCCGACGACGGTCCGACCGCCGGGGTAGCACGCGAGCATGCTGTACGACGTCTCCAGCCCGTCGGCGGTGCGATCGCCCACGACGGCGTCAATCCGCTCGGGTTCGGTCCCCCACAGCACACGGCCTAGGGACACCGCGTAGGGACCGGTGTCCGGCAGCGCTCCGCCGCCCCGCGCCCGGTCGTACCGCCAGTCGGTTGCCGGAACCGGGGGAGTGAACATCGCCAACGCCTGGGTGACTTCGGCGTCGAGGTCCGCGAGGACGGATTCGACCGCCGCGAACAAGGGATGGAAGGTGTAGCAGGTGGCCTCCGCGATGACGAGCGATGACGACCGGGCCAGCGACACCAATTCCTCAGCGGTGTGCGGGTCCGGCAGGGCTGGCTTGTCGACCACCACGTGATGCCCGTGGTCGAGAGTGGAGCGCACCACGCGTGCATGGTCGCCGTTGACCAGCGAGACGTAGACCAAGCTGGGGCGGGCGACGGCCAGCGCCTCGTTCCAGTCTGTGTACACCGTGCCGAGCTTCGGCACGCGCGCGAGCGTGGCGGCGTCCGCGTGCGCGGTGACGACATTGACCGTCTCGATCTCGGGGAGGGACGCGGCGGCTGGCAGCACGCGCCGCCGGGCGAACCGCGACATGCCGATCAGCAGGAGTTCCATGACGCGACGGGGTCAACGACGGGCGGTGAAGGGCACGATATCGCCCGCCCGCTCGCCGCCCGACAGCTGGCCGTTGCGGTCGGTGCGGACGTACGCCCGGTGCAGCCAGCGGTCCTTGCCGTCCCAGCGCGCGGTGAACGGGGCCCGTCCGTGGGCGGTCCGGAAGTTGTCGATGATCAGCAGGTCACCCCGGGTCAGCAGCACCGCCTCGGTGACCTCGGTCAGGGCTGCGGAGAGCACGTCGAGGGCGACGATGTCCTCGGGGGTTTCCGCGGTCAGGAACGACCGGTTGAAGCTGACGTATGGGTCGTCCTTGTCGCCGTACAGCGGCTTGACGCGGGCGATGGCCTCAGGGTCCGCGGCGTCGAAGCGCCGCGTGAACACCCTGTCGAACAGGTGGTTACGCATCTCTTCGCTAAGGAGCGGCAGTGCCTTGCGGATCGAGCCGACGAGGGTAGCGGCCTTGCCCTCGTGGTCGCCGCGCGAACAAGAGAGGAGGATGTAGTTCGGCTGGCGTGCGTGATGCGAGAGGTCCGTGTGGAATTCGAGCTGCGTCTCGGAGGTTCCCCCCGAGAGGTGGTGGGCCTCAGGCGTCGGGTACAGCTCGTGGAGGACCGTGATGGAGCGGCGGTTCCCGTAACCCTGGTCGTACGCGGTGAGGAGCCCCAGCCTGCCGCCGACGATGCAGAGCATGGCCTCCATGTTGAGCAGGCGCCGGTCCTCCGGCGGCGGGCTGGAGGTGGGCGTGGTCGGCAGCTCATCGTCCGGCTCGGCGGGAAGGCCCCGCAGGAGCAGGTAGCCGTCCCGGTTTCCGCTGGCGTTGAACTCGTCCAGGCCGTCGCGCAGTTCCCGCGGCAGCCGCTTGGCCAGCCGCATCGCGTCCTCGAAGAACGCGTACAGGTCCGCCCGTGGTACCTCCGGCAGAGTGGAGGCGAGGTCGAGCAGTTCTTCCCGGTACGGAGCACAGTCGATGGTCGAGGAAGACGTGGTCGAGGAAGACACGGAACGGCTCTCCTTTCGGTGTGGGGTCAGAGGAGGCAGGCGAGGAGGCTGCGTGCCTCGACGTTGACGTAATAGCCGGTGTGGATCAGGCGATTGAGCAGGCCCAGGGGCATCCACCGGTAGTTGTCCGGGGCGTCGACCGTGTGCCCCTCCGGGACGTCGACGATGACGTGCGTCGTGTCCGCGTGGGAGAAGCGACCGCCGTCCTCCGACTGCACGGTCTTGAGGCGGATCCAGGACTCCGGTGCGTCGAGGTACTCCGCGAGCGGGGGGACCTCTTGCGGACCGCGGTAGCTTCCCGGGGTTAGCTGCACCGTCGCGGCGAGCTCCATCCGGTCCGTGAGGCCGGGCTGGACCATGGCCTGGACGAGGAAGTGCAGCACTCCTTCACGGCGCTGGCAGATCAGGGCCACGACGTTGCCGCCCGTCGGTTCGAGCATCGGCTGCCACCACGTGCCGACCTCCCGGCTCGTCGCCGCGACCGAAAGCCCGATAATCTGGAAGTAGCGGCCCTCGCGGTGACGGATGCTGTCCTCGCCGCACACCCACTCGTCCATGTCGCGCAGGCTGGTCCGCCTCACGTCCAGGCTGTACTTTGCCTTCTGGTCGATGAGCCAGGTGGTCGCTGCCATGACGTCGGCGTTCGTGCGGCCCGCAGCGTGTGACTCGACCGCGTGACGGTGAAAGGTGTCCTGGATGTCACCATAGGACTCTGGGTCGCCCTCCGCGGCGTACGAGATGCCGGACAGCACCGTGCGGGCGTTCATGTTCACGCGGTTGCCTTGTGCGAGCTGGTGACGAAGCTGACCAAGCGTCAGCCATGTGTAGTCGTCGGCCAGCTCGACGTCTTCGTCCTCGGAAAGCTCGACGATCATGTTGCGGTTGCGCTTGTGCAGGTACCAGGACGCGTGCTCCGAGAGGAGCTGGTCGAAGACGATGCGCCGTCCGGCGTGTTCCTGGAAGTACTCCAGGTACGGGGTGGACCGGCCGCCGTGCACCCGCTGGTAGTTGCTGGGCGTCGCCTGCACCGTCGCGGCGTACTGCACCAGATTGCTGTTGCCTGGCTCCATCTTCGCCTGCATCAGGAAGTGGTGAACACCGTTGATGCGCTTGACGAGAATTCCGAGGATGCCTATCTCCGGCTGAACGATGATCGGCTGACGCCACTGGGCAACCGGCCCGAAATTCGTGCGTATGGTCAGCCCCTCCACCGAGAAGAACCGGCCCGACGCGTGCTGGAGACGGTCGTCGAGCCGCCAGTCGGGAAGCGCGGTCAACGGAACCTGTTCGACGCTGAAGCTGGAAAACGCGGATCGCTTCTCCAGGAAGGCGTCGGAGTCCTGGGTCTCCGCGGTGCTCAGGGTCGTGGACGAGGAGAGGAATCCATTCGTAAGACTCACCTTGGTGGGCATGAAGCAGCTCTCCTCCAAGCTACGTCGATGGAGTGCGACGAGGGGTCACAGAGTCTGGAGGGCACCGTCGGCGGCGATGTCGCGTGCCATGAGGTCGATACCGGCATCGAGGCTGCGCGGTGCGAAGTCAATGAGGCTGCGCAGCACCGACAGGTCGACCGCCAGGTTGCCGGTGTCGGTGTGGGCGTCGGGGCCGCGCGTGGTGGCGATCGGGGAGCCCGTGGCGGTGCTCACCGCGTGGAGCACGTCGGCGATGGATCTGCCCGTGCCGGTACCGATGTTGACCGTCCCGGGAAGGTCCCGGCCGCAGTCGATGAGGTCGAGCGTCGCCGTGACGAAGTCGTCGACATGGATGAAGTCCCGGGTTTGCCGCCCGTCGCCGTGGAGCGTAAAGGGAGCCCCGGTCAGGGCGCTCCAGAATGCCGCCGACACCACACCCTGCCCCCGCGACTGCGGCAGGAGACGGCCGTAGACATTCACGCAGCGCAGGGAAAGGGTGGACAAGCTGTGCACGCGCCGGTAGTAAGCCATGTACTCCTCGCCCATCCGCCGCGACATCCCGTACGGCGAGGTGGGCTGCCCGGGGTCCGACTCGCGCTTCGGCTCGTCGGCGGGCGCATACACGGCACCGGCGGAGGAGAGGAAGACGATCCTCGTGCCGGGGCTGAGCGAGCGGACTTTCTCGCAGAGCTCGATCACCAGCGAGAGTGTCCCGATGGCGTCGGCCGCGGGCGCCGCCGCCGAGGGCAGCGGAAACCGGCCTCCCGCGGCGATCACGATGGCGTCCACGCCCTGCTCCAGGGCCTGCGGCAGACGGTCGGCGCCCTCGCCGGAGAGCAGGCGGATCTCACCCGGCCCGGGATCCGCGTCCCGGGTGGCGAAGGGGTCGGAACGGCTGATCACGGTGGCGTTCCAGCCGCGCCGCGCCGCGCCGCGGGCCAGCGCGCTGCCCAGGAATCCCGCGCCGATCATCGTGAGCCGTGTCATCGTGCGGCCTTCCTGCCGGTCGGTGTGTCACTGCGGTCCAACAGCAGTGCCTCCAGCCGTCGTACGACCGACTCCTCGCCGTCGGGGCTGAGCGCGCGCGGGTCGACCTCCAGATGGCCCAGATGCAGCTTGAAGTCCCGCAGATAGATGGACGGAACGCCTGCCTTCATCTCTTCGGCGAGGGTGACGGCGCTGCGCCCCGCCGCGGCGGGGTCGACCGTCAGCAGGACTCGGTAGATCGTGCGCCCGGAGTCGTCCTGGACGGTGCGAGCGGAGAGACCGGGGAGGGCGTCCAGCCGGGCCGCGAGCTTGGTCATCCGTTCGAGCTGCTCCGCGGCCCGCTGTTCCTCCGAGACGGCGGTGTACTCCCGGACGGCCTGGAGCAGCCCCAGCAGGTTCTCCTTGCCGACCTTCATGGGACGGGCGATACCGGAGTACTGCGCCCGGCACGCCGTGACCAGTTCGCTGCGCCCGCAGATGAACCCCGAGGTGGGCGCTCCCAGCATCTTGGGTCCGCTGTAGATCACCAGGTCGGCGCCGCTCCCCGCCCAGCGCCGCAGATCCCCTTCGCCTGCGGCGTCGACGATCACCGGGACGCCGTGCTCGCGGCCAATGGCGACCAGCTCGTCGAGCGGGACTCCCTTGCGGTGGACCGCGTGGGTGCGGGAGGTGACGTACACCAGGGCTGCGGTCCGTGGAGTGATGGCATTGGCGACGTGGCTTCGGGGCGTCTCGTTGACGGCGCCCACCTCGACGGCCCGGCCGCCGCCCAGCGCGATCATCTGGGCGAGGGGCGCGCCTCCGTAGCTGATGGCGTGGCCCTTCTGCAGCACGATCTCGTTGGGCCGGTCCCCGGGGTCGGGCAGACGTTGGACGCGCAGGCCGTCCGTCCCGGCGACACAGGCGGCCACAGCGATCGCCATGCCGGCGGCTGCCCCGATGACCGGGCAGGCATCCTCGCTGGCGGTCACCTCGGCGAGGTAGCTGCCCGCGGTCCGCCAGAGCTGGTCCATGTCGACGTGGAACCGTGCGGCGTTGCTCATGGCCTCGATGACACCGTCGCTGAGAGTGCAGCCACCCAGCGGGGTTGAGTTGGCCTGTGCGCTGACGACGGGTGCGACGCCGAGATCCTGGTACTCCATGATGTGGCTCCCAGTTCGTCGGTCGGCATTCGGAGGGAATTCCAACTCATTCACCGCGCAATTCCTTGTCCAGCCAGGTGATGAAGGGGACCATGCTCTTCTCGTAGAGCCGCTCCATGCGTCGTGCGGGTTTGCCCACGGCGCCGGACTTCACCTGCTGCAGCGCGTCGGCCAAGCTCTTGGCACTGGGCTCGTGCAGGACGACTCCCAGGTTTTCGCGAGCGACCAGATCGCCCGAGATCCCGTGGGGGTCGATGATGGTGGGGATACCGTGCAGCCAGGTGTCGCGCAGCCGCAGCCGGGTGCCGGTCTCGTTCTCGGCGCCCGGTTTGGCTATGCAGACGTACGCCTGGGCGGCCTTCACGTACTGGTCGCGCTGGGACAAGGCGAGGGGCTGCGTGTGCAGGTGGACTCGGTCGCCGAGTTCGAGACCGTGGATCGCCCTGCGCACCTCGGCGATGGTGGAGCCAGTGTCCTCGGTGGGTGCCGCGTGCAGGAAGGCGGCGCTGGCGTCCACGTCCCGGTCCCGGAGTATCGCCATCGCCTCCACCAGCATGAGCGGCTCGAAGAAGGCCCAGATGCCGCCGGTCCACAGGAAATCGGCCATGTGGACCGGCTCGGTGGCGTCCGCCGACTCCAGGCCGCGCCGGCTGAACCCGACCGGCACGGTGCTGATCAGGTGGTCCAGCGTCGCGGACCGCGCGATGTCGTCGGGCGTTGTCCGGCCGAACGCGCACAGCGTCGACAGGAGCGCCGCCCGCTCGACCTGGGAGCGGCACAGGAAGTGGTGCGTCACCTGTAGCAGGCGCCGGTACGTGCCGAGGAACCGCTGGTGCTCGCCGGTCGGGTCGGCGCACGCGAGCACCGACGGAAAGCTCATGTGCTCGATGGGTGCCCGGCACTCGCCGATGATCAGCTTGTGGTGGGCGACGGCGAGTTCGATCCGGCCCCGGTCCGGGGTGTCGAAGAACATGACGGCGTGGGCCGTCGCGATGGCCCGTGCCGCGTCCTCTCCCAGCGCCACCTGTTCCGCGGCGGCGAGGTCGACGGTATCGGCGGCAGGCCGGGTGAGGACGCGTACCCGGTAGTGCCGGCTGAGGACTTGGGCGATCTCCGCAAGGCGCTGGCCGGTACCGGCGATGGAGGTCTCGGACAAGGAGTACGAACCTGCGTCGATGACGACGATGGGTTGGTCGGTCATTGCTCTTCGAGCACCATCCAGTCAGGAGAACGACGACGTGTCAGGAGAACTCAGCGAAGTAGTAGGGGGGGCCGTACTGTTCGTGAACCCGTCGGCTGCCTTGGCCGTCCCGGAGGACGCCGGCCCGCGCATGGCCGAACTCCTCGGCCAGTGCGTGGACGGCGGCCTCGCGTCCGCCGAGGAAGGTGAGTTCGTTGACCCCGAGACGAAGCACCGGGCCGGGCAGGCCGGGCAGGTCCACTTGGACGTTGACCCGGATGCCGTGGTCGTATAGGGACTCTGAGAAGCGGTCGGTCTGTTCCGCGTCCCCGATCGTCACCCAGAGCTGGTGGGTGCTGGTGGCGTGGCCGTTCTCGTCGGTGGTGACGTCGAAGCCGTCCGCCGCGAGGAGCTTGCTGAACAGCCGCGCGTTCGCAATCACTTGTTCCGCGTATGCCTGGCCGAAGTGACGGAACTCCGCAGCGGCCAGCCCCAGGGCGAGCGTCTCGCCGAAGTGGTGACTGCTGAGCATTGTGAACTGGGCGTCCTTGACCCGCTGGTGGAGATCGGGGCTTCGGGTGAACAGGACACCCTTGTGCGGCCCGGGAAAGGTCTTGTGCGTGGAACCGCCCATGGTGTGGGCCCCGGCGTCGAGCGGGTTGCTCAGGGCGGAACCGAGGACCAGACCCATCGTGTGGCTGCAGTCGACGTGCAGGAGCGTACGCGGAGAGTGTGCCTCGATGAGCTCGGCGACGCGGAACACCTCCAGCTCGTGGCGGCTGTTCTGCAGATCCAGATAGACCAGTTCGGGTGCGCGCTCGCGAAGGACCTGCCCAAGTCGCTGCTCGTCGACCCGGCCGCAGGAGACGGGAACGGTGGCCGACTCGAAGCCGAGCCGACGCGCCATGTCGGCGGTGGCGTAGTGCCCGCCGGAAGCGGCGTCGACGGAGACGACCGTTCCGCCCGGTTTCCCGCCGAGCCCCGCCATGGCCATCATCATGGCCGAAAGTCCTGATATGGGCCGTTCGTTGACGTACGGAGCGCGGGCGAGCTGGCTCAGGTGGCCGCGTGCCAGCTCCGTCTCGATCTCGGCAACTTCCTGGCCACCGCGGAACTGCCAGAAGCCAGGGTCCAGCTGGTCATTGAAGAAGTACCGGTTGTAGTAGTCGGTGCTGAGCGGCATTTGAGCCAGCGGCGACAGCTTATTCTCACTCGGCACGAGATTGACGGCTTCCGCTGCCTTCCGTTCCTGGGCGCGGAACCGTTCGACAACCTTGCGGAGCTCCCTGATGTCAGTCATCTCATGGTTCCCGAAAGTGCGTCTATTGCGGTATTCGAAGTCAATGGGCTACGTCTCTCGTTCGGCTCCGGAAAGGGGTGGCACGGTGTGACCGGCAGGCCATCGCCGCCGCGCCTCATCACGCTCGAAGACTCGATTTTCCACCGGGGTGCCTCGTTGAGGTCCTGATTGTGTACGCCGCATTTAACGTACGTGCTTTTCTGGTGCAATCTCTAGTCTGCTGAGGTGTATCGCGACTCGTCTACCGACTCTTCGTCATTGGCGGATCGTCCCGGCCCGCATGGCCGCTCGTCTTCGGGCTGGCGCCCTGCCACCGGTCCGCAGTCGATCCGCTGTCCGGGAAGACGTTAGAGGGCTGGCCGATCCCCCGTGGCCGAAGGGCCACTAGGCAAGGTGACGGCTCGGGCGGGACGATTGGTCCGCATTCCAATGAGTGAGCGCGCTCGACCGCTGGGAGCAATGCATGGACCTCAGTTCGCTGCAGCGACTCGTCTGGGAGAACAAGGTACGAAAGGGCTACAACACCACCGATACGCCCCTGGAGTTTTGCATGCTCCAGGAAAACGCGGCCACGGCCTTCACTGCGTGGAGGAAGCGGGAAGAGCTCCTCGGGGAGGAACTCGCCGATGTCGTGCTCTACGCGACGAGCATTGCCGAAATGGCTGGCCTCGACCTGCAGCACGAAGTGAAGAAGAAGGTCGACAAGAATGCGGCACGCCCTGACTGAGAGCCGGGTGCTGAGAAAGTGAGGGACATGGCTGGCAGCGGAAAGCACGCACCGTCCATTGGCGAGCTGACCGACGCCTGCGTATTCGGCACCCGAGTAAACCGAGTGGAGGACCCGCGGCTGCTCACCTCGGGCGGCGTCTATGTCGACGACCTGCGGGTCCCCGAACTCATGGGGGCGGCGTACGTGACCTTCGTGCGTTCCCCCGTTGCGCATGCAGTCATCACCGGCATCGACACATCTCGCGCGGAGGCCCACCCCGGCGTGACGGCCGTCTACACGGCCGCGGACCTGAACGACCTGCCCGCACCGCAGCCGTTCCGGCAGTCGGAGAACGGCAACGGGCTCTTCGCCGAGCCCCTGCTCGCCGGGGAGAAGGTCCGGTTCGTGGGGGAGCCGGTCGCGGTCGTGCTCACCCACTCGCAGTACGACGGCCAGGACGCCGCGGATCTCGTCGACGTGGACTACGAGCAGATCCCCGCCGTCGTAGGCCCCGCTCAGGCGATGCGCGACGACTCGCCGCTCCTGTACGAAGAGGCCGGGACGAACATCGTCGATCAGCGTGACCGCGATGGCTATGACGACGCGATCTTTGCCGAAGCGGACGTGGTCGTCGATCGAGAGATCGTGAACCACCGGGTGGCCTGCGTCCCGATGGAGTGCCGTGCCACTGCGGCGGTATTCGACGGTACGCGGCTTACGGTCTGGCACAGCAGCCAGAACGCCCAGCGTTGTCGGAGCACCCTCACCGCGTCCCTCGGCATCCCGCCCGAGGCGATCCGGGTGATCGTCCCCGATGTCGGCGGCGGCTTCGGTGCGAAGATCGGCATCGACCGGGATGCCATCGTCGTCGCCTGGACCGCTTGGAAGTCGAGAACCCCGGTGCGATGGGCGGAGAGCCGCGCCGAGAACCTCGTTGCCATGACGCAGGGCCGTGCCCAGCTCAATCGCGTCAAGCTCGGCGGCACACGTGATGGCACGATCACGGCGTACCGTCTCGACGTCGTCCAGGACGCGGGCGCCTATGCGCGGACCAGCACCCTCGCTCCCGTCACCTGCACGATGGCACCTGGTGTGTACGACATTGCGCACGTGCAGAGCGGATACCGCGTTGTCGTCACCAACACCACCCCGGTCAACAAGTACCGCGGCGCGGGCCGACCGGAGGCCACGGCCGCCATCGAGCGCGCGGTGGACCTGTTCGCCGCCGAGATCGGCATGGATCCGGCCGAGGTCCGCCGCCGCAATGTCATCGCGGCGGACGCCTTCCCGTTCCGCACCGCAACGGGGGTCCGCTACGACTCCGGTGCGTATGAGGCGGCCCTTAACAAGGTCCTCGGGGCCGCCGACTACCCCCGGCTCAGAGCGGAGCAGGCTGCCCGCAGGGACAGCGGGTGCGTGAACGTGCTCGGCATCGGTCTCTGCGTGTACGTGGAGATGACTGGCGGCGGTGGTGAGACCGCCAAGGTGATCGTGGACGGCAAAGGGCAGGCCACGGTCCTGACCGGCAGCTCGGCGCAGGGGCAGGGGCACCACACCGCCTGGGCGGTCCTGGTCGAGGCCGAGCTCGGTATCCCGTTGGACATGATCACCGTTGTACACGGGGACACCGACCTCATCCCGAAGGCCGTCGGCACCTACTCAAGCCGGTCCCTGCAGCTCGGCGGTTCCGCGGTCCTCAAGGCCGCCTCCGACGTGAGGAGCCAGGCCCGGCGGTACGCTGCCGAACTCCTCGGGGTCCGGATGTCCGACGTCACGTTCGAGGCCAGCTCCGGCACCTGGCACGCGGCAGGCAGCCCGGGCCGCGCCCTCACCTGGGCCCAGATGGTCAAGCACGCCGAGACCGTGATCAGCGCCGAGGCCGAATTCGACTCGAACGGACCGACGTTTCCGTTCGGCGCGCACCTCTCGGTCGTCGAGGTCGACACCGAGACGGGGAGGACCACACTGCTCCGCCACGTCACCGTGGACGATGCGGGGCCGGTCCTCACCCCGGCCCTCGCCGAAGGGCAGCGCCAGGGCGGCATCGCGCAAGGCGTCGCCCAGGCGCTGTTCGAGGAGGTGCGCTACGCCGAAGACGGCATCCCGCTCAACGCGACGCTCGGGGACTACGGGGTCGTCGCTGCCTGTGATCTGCCTGACTTCGAGTTGGAGGCCGGCGAGACCCCCACGGACGTGAACCCCCTCGGCGTCAAGGGAATCGGCGAAGCGGGGACGATCGGTTCCACTCCCGCGGTGCAGAACGCGGTTGTCGACGCGCTCGCTCACCTCGGCGTCCGGCACATCGACATGCCGCTGACGCCGGACCGCGTCTGGGCGGCGATCAGGGAAGCGGGCGACGCGTGCCGGTCTCGGCGATGACGGCCTGTGGCCAGGAGAGCGCTTCCGGCCCTCGGCGCCGGGCCGGAGTCCAGCCCCGCTCGGCACGTCATTCCCCTGGTGTCCACGGGCCGCGACCCCACCCACCCTCATGCTGAGAGCGAGGCCGTCATGACACGTCCAGCACCACGCGAGGTACGGGACCTCCCGCCGCAGACCACTAACTTGATGACATCTCAGAAACGGCGGTGCCTTCTTCTCCAGGACATCGACGTGGTGATCGACGGTGGTGCGAACGGCGGTCAGTACGCGAAGTGGATGCGTCAGTGTGGTTTCCGGGGGGAGATCCACTCGTTTGAGCCGGCGTCCGAGACATTTGGTGTCCTGGTCGAAGCCGCCCGGTCGGACGACGACTGGCACTGCCACAACGTGGCACTGGGGCCCAAGGACGGCGAAATCCCGTTGCACCTGACCCGTACGTCGCTCGGCTCGTCGGTCTTCCGGCGGACCGAGCTGCACTCCCGCGTGTGGCCCAAGGACGTCGCGGCCGGTACGGAGCTGGTTCCGATGCGGTCGCTCCGCTCGCTCTGGCACGAACTGGGCTGCGACGGGCGCCGGGTGTACCTGAAGCTGGACGTGGAAGGCGCCGAACTGTCCGCCCTGGAGGGCGCGGGGACAGTCCTCTCCCGCATCGCACTGCTCGAAGTTGAACTGTCGTTGGTAGACATGCACCACGGCGCACCGACGTTCCGTGAGGTGCTCAACTTCCTCAACGACCACGGCTTTTCAGCGGTCGCCCTGGAGCAGAACCACAGCGGCGACGACACGACCGGCCAGATGTTGATGATCGACGGCATCTTTCGGGCCCCGGTCGCTGAAGCCCACAGCGACAGCTGAAGCCAGCGCACGCCGCCCCCCTCGGCCGCATTCCATCGGCGCCGCTCGTCCTTCCTTGAGGGAGATCAGATGAACCGCATCTCGGTGCACGTGGATGGCACCACGTACGAGGATGAGGTGGAGCCCCGGCTCCTCCTCGTCCACTACCTGCGGGACAGGCTGGGCCTCACCGCCACGTCGAGCGGCTGCGACACCGGGAACTGCGGGGCGTGCACCGTCGATCTGGACGGGGCGAGCGTCAAGAGCTGCTCGGTCCTGGCGGTGCAGGCGGACGGCGGTGAAGTGACCACCGTGCAAGGGCTCGCACGGGACGGCGAGTGGCATCCGCTGCAGCGGTCCTTCCACGAGCACCACGCCCTGCAGTGCGGCTACTGCACCCCCGGAATGATCATGGCGGCCCGTGATCTGCTGCGGCACAACCCCGAGCCCGGTCCAGAGGAGGTCCGGCGTGCGCTGAAAGGTAACCTCTGCCGTTGCACCGGCTATCAGAACATCGTCAAGGCCGTGCTCGCTGTGGCTGCTGAGCAGAGAGCCCCGGCGGAACCGACCACGCGTGGGGACGAGGCGTGCGCATGACCACCCCGGCCCCCGCCCCGGTGACCGCGGGTCGGCCGTGCCTTCTGGGCGCCCGGAAGTCCAGTGGAAAGGTAGGGCAGCATGATCCCTGCGGCATTCGACTACGCATGCCCGGAGAGCGTTGAGACGGCCGTCCGTATGCTCGCGGAGCGCAGCGGGGAGGCGAAGGTGTTGGCCGGCGGCCAGAGCCTGCTGCCGATGCTGCGGTTACGGCGTGCCTCCACGCGGTTGGTGGTCGACATCAACCGACTGCCGCAGCTACGCGGCGTCCAAGAGACGGCGGACGCGCTCGTCATCGGCGCCATGACCACTCACCATGACATCCTCCACGACGAGCTGGTCAGGCACCACGTCCCGCTGCTGGCCGCTGCGACGAAGATGGTCGGTGACCCGGCCGTTCGCCACCGCGGCACCCTCGGCGGCTCCGTCGCGCACGCCGATACGGTCGGCGACCTGCCGCCGGTGGTCCTGGCACTGAACGGCGAGTTGGTCGCGCAGGGCCCGCGCGGGCGGCGCACCATCCCATCCGCCGAGTTCTTCATCGACCATCTGACGACCGCACTGGAGCCCGACGAACTGCTTGTCGAAATCCATGTACCCAAGCTGGGAGAGGGCTGGGGCTGCCACTACGAGAAGTTCCATCTCTCCGCGCAGACGGCCACGCTTGTCGGCGTGGCCGTGGCGGTACGCCGCGAGGGCGGCCGTATCGCTGAGGCGCGTATCGCGTTGGCCAACATGGGCGTCACCCCGCTGCGGGCGTCCGCCGCCGAGGCGGCCCTGGCTGGCGCGGACGCCACGGCGCAGGCCGTGGGCCGGGCCGCTGAGACGGCGGTCGAGTGCACCGCGCCGCTGTCAGCGGGGCCAGACCATCGGTCGGCCTACCGGGCCCACTTGGCCCGGGTGCTGACGCGCCGCGCCATCCTCACCGCAGCCGGAACGGAGTGCTCTTGATGACCGGTACGCCCGCCGAGGCCGCCTCGACTCAACGGCCCGTACAAAGCCTGTTGCGTCTATGGCCGTACGTCCGTCCGGTGCGCGGACGGCTGTTCACATCGGTGGCCGTGGCATTGCTCGCCTCCTGCGCCGCGCTGGTCATCCCCCTGGTGCTCAAGTGGATGGTGGACGGGCCTGTCGCCGAGGCCGACCCGGGCGGTGTCTGGCTGGGTGGCGTCTTCCTACTGGTGCTCGGGGTGGCCGAGGCCGGGCTGTCCGGGCTGCGACGTTGGCTGGTGGCACGCCCGCTGGCCGGAGTCGAGGCGTCGCTGCGCGGCGCCCTGTACTGGCGCGTTCAGCGGCTTCCGATGTCCTTCCACGACCACTGGTCCTCGGGCCAGATGCTGTCCCGTGGCACGACCGACCTCAACGTCATCCGGATGTTCCTGACCTTCCCGCTGGCCTACCTGGTGGTGAACGGTCTGACCATCCTCATCGGCTTCATGATCCTGCTGGGGCAGCGCTGGACCCTGGGGCTGGTGCTGCTGACCCCGGTGGTGCCGCTGGTGGTGCTGTGCTCCGTCTTCGAGGCGCGCTATCTGGTCGCCTCACGCCAGGCCCAGGACCAAGTGGGTGATCTGACCACGGTGGTGGAGGAGTCGGTTCTGGGCATCCGGATCGTCAAGGGCTTCGGCCGCCACCATAGCCAGGCTCGCGCCTTTGCGTCGCTAGCCCGGAAGGTGCGTACGAGCGAGCTGCGCAAGGCGCGGCTGATGGCCGCGCTCTGGGCAGTCATGACTGTGCTCCCGGAACTCGCCATCGGCGCGACGCTGGTGCTCGGCACGGTGCAGGTGGCCGATGGCGGGCTCTCGGCGGGCACGCTGGTTGCGTTTCTGTCCACGGTCCTCGCGCTGCGCTGGCCGACGGAGTCGATCGGTTTCCTGCTGGCCATGAGCAACGAGGCGGCAGCGGCCACCGAGCGTTACTTCGAAGTCATGAACGAGCCCACGGAACGGGAAGGAGCGGGAGCGGTCACGGCGGCAGAAGCGGTACACCG
The DNA here is from genome assembly GCF_053611545.1 of Streptomyces sp. NPDC054796. NCBI lineage: Bacteria > Bacillati > Actinomycetota > Actinomycetes > Kitasatosporales > Streptomycetaceae > Streptomyces > Streptomyces sp. NPDC054796. The sequence goes on from NZ_JBSHAO010000001.1 coordinate 270,562, forward strand.
GGCGCCGAAGGAGCCTGCCACAACGTCGGCAACGGCAGGAGCGGCAACGCAGGTGGCGGTACGCGGCGCGGAAGAGACGCGCGGCCGAGCGGTCGAAGCAGGGACGCCCGGAGCGGGGGAAGACATCCCGGCAGGGCTCGGTGAACTAGCCTTCGAAGACGTGGAGTTCCGTTACCCGGACGCCCCGCGCGCCGCCCCGGCCACCCTGCGCGGTGTCGACCTGCGGGTCCGACCCGGTGAGACCATGGCCCTGGTCGGCGCAACGGGTAGCGGCAAGACGGCGCTCACCGCGCTGGTGCCGCGCCTGTACGAGCCCACCGGTGGCCGGATTCTGCTCGACGGCCGGGACATCACGTCGTTGACGCGGGAGGAGCTGCGGACGCTGGTCAGCGTCGCTTTCGAGGAAGCGACGCTTTTCTCCACGACCGTGGCCGAGAACGTCCTGATGGGCGGGGACAGGCTGACGGACACGGACCTGCTGCGGGCTCTGGAGGTCGCCCAGGCCGACGAGTTCGTGTCCGCGCTCCCGCACGGCCCCCGGACCCAGGTCGGAGAGCAGGGGCTGAGCCTTTCGGGCGGCCAGCGGCAGCGGCTGGCGCTCGCCCGCGCAGTCGTCGCCCAGCCGCGCTATCTGATCCTGGACGATCCCCTCTCTGCGCTGGACATCCGGACCGAGGCCATGGTCGAGGCGGCGCTGCGGCGTGTTCTTGCGGACACCACCGCCCTGGTCGTGGCGCACCGCCCGTCCACGGTCCTGCTCGCCGACCGGGTGGCGCTGCTCTCCGGTGGGCGGATCGCCGCAATCGGCACCCATCACGAACTGCTGCGGGACAGCGCGGAGTACGCGGCCCTGATGTCGGGCGGCCCAGCGTGGCCCGCGCCCTCCGCGGCCGTCAGCACCGTGACTGCGTCGACCGGCCCAGAGGTCCGTACCAGCGTGCGAGGCAAGAAGAAGGACGGCATCCGATGAGCACGAGCGCGACCACCGGACAGGCGGACGGGCGGGACGGCCCGCAGCGTCGCGGCACGGGGACCGAGCCCGTAGGCACCGCAACCACCGCCGACACCTCTGCTGCCGCCGAAGCCTCGACCGACGCCACGCGCATGGTCGACGCCACCCCTGACTCTGGGCCCGGTTCTGACGACCCTTTCGACCGAGACACGCTGCCCACGCCCAAGGGTGCCTCCCGGGCCCTGTTGGGCTCACTGCTGCGCCCGCATGCCCGCCAGGTGGGGGCGGCAGCCCTCTTGATCCTGTTGCAGCAGGCAGCCGTGCAGGCGGGCCCGCTGCTGGTCGCGTTCGCCATCGACCGGGCCGTACCCGCTCTCCGGCGCGACGACACGGGTCCGCTGCTGGTCGTGGCGACGGCGTATCTGCTGTGCGCCGCGGTCACCGGTGTGCTGCAGTACGGCTTCATCCAGCTCTCCGGGCGCCTCGGCCAGGACGCTCTCCTGGAGCTGCGCACCCGCATCTTCCGGCATTCGCAGGCCCTGAGCCTGGACTTCCACGAGCGCTACACCTCGGGCCGCCTAATCTCCCGCGCTACCGCCGACGTCGAGAACCTGCGCATGCTGCTCAACAACGGTAACGGCCTGCAGGAACTGACCGCGATCGGCCTGTCCACGGTCTATATCGGGGCGATGTTGCTGTACCTGGACTGGGGTCTGGGTGCCGCCGCACTCCTCTCCGCGCCGCTACTCGCCCTCCTGGTGCGATCCCTGCAGCAACGCTCGATGCGCGCCTATCGCAGGAAGTCCACGGCCACCGCGGCCGTCGTCGTGAAGTTTTCCGAAACCCTCAACGGCATCCGCCCGGTGCGGGCCTTCCGTCGCGAACACGCCAACGACGTGGAGTTCGCCGGGCTGAACAGGCGACAGGAACAAGTCAGCGGTGATGCGTCCCTGGAGATGGCACGCTACGTGGCCTCCTCCCGTCTGGTGGCCAACACCGCTGTGGCTGTGCTGATGCTGTGGAGCGCCTACCGGGTGGCCTCCGGCGCCCTTGCGCTGGGGACGTTGGTCGGGGCCGCGCTGTATCTGCGGCGGCTGTACGACCCCATCGACCGGCTGGGCGTACTGCTGAACAGCTATCAGGCGGCGGCTGCGTCCCTGGAGAAGATCGCCGGACTGCTCGCCCAGCGCCCCGGGGTCCCCGAGGCACAGGCGCCCGTCGCGCTGCCTCCGCTTCGCGGGGAGGGCCCCGGCCGCGCGTTGGTGCTCGATTCCGTACGCTTCGCCTATCGCACCGGTGGCGAGGTCCTGCCACGCTTCAGCCTGACGCTGGAGGCGGGGCGTACCGTGGCCGTCGTCGGTCCCACCGGCGCGGGCAAGTCCACCCTCGCGAAACTGCTGGCCCGCTTCTACGACCCCACCAGTGGCCGGGTCCTGCTCGACGGGGTGGACCTGCGCGAACTGTCCGGCGCCGATCTGCGCCGAGGCGTGGTCATGGTCACCCAGGAGGCGTTCCTCTTCTCCGGCACGGTCGCGGAGAACATCGCAATCGGCCGTCCGGACGCCGGCCGGGAGGAGATCGAGCGCGTCGCGAAGGCGATCGGCGCGCATGATTTCATCGCGGCGCTACCGGCCGGGTACGACACGGACGTACGCAAGCGGGGTGGCCGGATCTCGGCGGGCCAGCGCCAGTTGGTCAGTCTCGCGCGCGCCCTGCTGGCCGACCCGGGCGTACTGATCCTGGACGAGGCGACGAGTTCGCTGGACATTCCCGGTGAGCGGGCTGTGCAGCAGGCCATGCGGACCGTACTGCACGGCCGTACCGCGGTGGTCATTGCGCACCGCCTGTCCACGGTGGAGATCGCCGACCGGGTGCTGGTGATGGCCGACGGCCGCGTTGTCGAGGACGGCTCTCCCGCGGACCTCGCCGCCGGGCGGGGCCGCTTCGCCGAGCTGCACCGGGCGTGGCGGGACAGCGTGGCCTGAAGACGGCGGGCCTGGCGCCGTGAGTCGCGGGGCCGGTCAGGGGAGCGACTTGCTGAACTCCTCGTGACCGACACTCGCGACGCCGGCGCGACTACCTCACCTCAGGAATGGGCCGCGGTGAGGCGCTGCAGGGCTGCGTCCGCCGGTGGCCCCCACGTGGCTTTGCCGCCCGTGCGGCCATGGACACCATTGTCGCCGATGAGCAGGCACGCGAGTGCCTTGAGCACGGCCCACCCGGCAGCGCGGCGCAGGGTCGCGTCAGCAGCCGACGCGTAACTCTGATGGAAACGGTCGATGGCCCCGTTCGGCAGTACGTGCCAGCCGGCCGCCAGGTCACATGCCGGGTCTCCGGCGCACAGATCGCCGAAGTCGACCACGCCGCAGAAGGTGCCGTCTCGTGTCAGAAGATTGGCCGGGTGCAAGTCCGCGTGCAGCCACATGGACGGACCTGACCAGGCAGGTGCGGCGAGCGCGTCTTTCCAGATCTCGCGCACGGTATCCGGTTGGGGAATCAACCCGCGATTCGTCGTCTCTTTGAGGAAATACTCAAAGCCGTCGTCAGCGTCGGCCAGCGGTCCTCCTCGATTACGGCCAACGGGCGCGTTGTCGGGCGCGGGCTGATGCAGGGCCTTGAGGAAAGCGGCCAAGGCGTCGGCTGCCTCGTCGCCGCGCGTCGCGGGAGCGCGGTCGGCCGGTGTGCCGGGGACCCAGGTGGTGACGATCCAAGGGCGCGGGAATCGTTCGGAAGGCTGGCCCAGACGTTGCGGAACCGGCACCTGCAAGGGGAGTTGGGACGCCATGCCCGGCAGATGGGCGTATTCCTTGAGGAGCAGTTCGTCTGCGTCCTCCGTGGCCCAGGGCAGCCGGACCGCGAGGTCGTCGCCGAGCCTCCACAACTGGTTGTCCCAGCCGCGGGCGCCGAGCGTCAGCGGCAAGCCGGCCAGGTCGGGGTGTTGTTCGCGCAGCAACTCTGCAATCAGATCTGCGGTGATGTCATTTTCGGTGTCGGTCACGGCCGCAACTATAGTGCTGTGACGCAAGTGCGTCCGTAGTGCACTTGAGTGCGTCCGTAGTGCACTTGGCCGGATTGTGAGGGGTACTCAGCACGGTCCCGCCTTACGCCACCAGGCGGCATTCTCGGCATACCAGCGGACGGTTTCAGCCAGTCCTTTCTCGAAAGAGACCCGGGGCGCGTAGCCGAGGGTTCGCAGTTTCGTGTCGGTCAGGGAATAGCGGCGGTCGTGGCCGGGCCGGTCCGGCACCTTCTCCACCCTGTCCCAGCCCGCTCCGCAGGCGGTCAAGAGCCGGTCGGTCAGTTCGTTGTTGGTCAGCTCGTGGGTTCCGGCAATGTGGTACACCTCGCCGGCCGAACCCCGTTCGGCGGCGATCTGGATTCCCCGGCAGTGGTCGGTGACGTGAACCCAGTCGCGCACGTTCGTGCCGTCCCCGTAGAGCGGTACCGTCCCACCGGTGAGCAGCCGGGTCACGAAACGCGGTATAGCCTTTTCCGGATGCTGGTAGGGCCCGTAGTTGTTGCCGCACCGGGTGATGATCACGGGCAGCCCGTGAGTGATGTGGTAAGAACGCGCGAGCAGGTCGCTGCTGGCCTTTGACGCGGCGTAGGGAGAGTTGGGGGCCAGGGGCGCGGTCTCGTCCCAGGATCCGCAGCCGATGGAGCCGTACACCTCGTCAGTGGAGATGTGCACGACGCGTCCGACCGCGGCCTCCAGACAAGCGTCGAAGAGCCTCTGCATGCCGAGCACGTTGGTCTGTACGAAGTCGGCGGCTCCTTCGATCGATCGGTCCACATGGGACTCGGCGGCGAAGCTCACCACTACATCGTGCCCCGGCACCACCTTCTCCAGCAGGGCGCGATCGCCGATATTGCCGTGTACGAAGGTGAACCGGTTGTCCACCGGTGCCAGATTCGCGAGGTTGCCCGCGTACGTGAGCAGGTCGAGCACGGTCACTTCGGCGTCCCGCCAGCCCGGGTAGGCTCCGGAGAGCAGCTCGCGCACGTAGGCCGATCCGATGAAGCCGGCGCCGCCGGTTACGAGTACGCGCATATCTGCACCTTGCTGTGATCGCCGAGGACAAGACGGTGCGCCCGTGGCGTCCGAGGAGCCGGGGTCACCTCCACCTCGTGGCCGATGAGGGATGCCTCGATGCGCCGCACCCCGCGGATGGCGGCTCCGCGCAGGACGACGGAGTACTCCAGTTCACTGTCGATGATCTGGCAGCCTTCGGCGACCGAGGTGAACGGCCCCAGATAGGAGTCCTGCACCACGCTGCCGTGTCCGACGACGGCCGGACCGACGATGCGGGAGTTGCGCACCACGGCACCGGGCGCCACCGTGACCCGGCCGATCAGCTCCGAATCCCGTACCGCGCCGGCGAGGTCGGGTTCCATTGCCTCTAGGACGAGCCGGTTCACCTCCAGCATGTCGGCGACGTTGCCGGTGTCCTTCCAGTAGCCCTCGGTGATCGTCGTGGCCACTGGGTGACCGGTGTCGATCAGCCCGGAGATGGCCTGGCTGATCTCCAGCTCGCCGCGGCCCGACGGGGTCAGGCCCGCCACGATCGGGTGCACCGCGGCGGTGAAGAGGAAGACCCCGACCAGTGCCAGGTCGCTCTTGGGCTCGGCGGGCTTCTCCTCGAGGCTGATTAGCCGTCCCTCGGCGTCCAGCTCCGCCACGCCGAACGCACGGGGATCGGCGACCTTGGTCAGCATGATCTGGGCCGCGGGGCGCTCCCTGCGGAACCGCTCCACCAGGTCCGAGATGCCGCCGATCAGGAAGTTGTCTCCGAGGTACATGACGAAGTCGTCCTCGCCCAGGTACTCGTGGGCGATCAGTACCGCGTGCGCCAGGCCGAGCGGCGCTGCCTGGGGCAGGTAGGTGACGTTCAGGCCAAAGGCCGATCCGTCCCCGACAGCGCGCTGGATCTCTTGCGCGGTGTCGCCCACCACGATGCCGACGTCGGTGATCCCGGCCTCGGCGATAGCCTCCAGGCCGTAGAAGAGGACAGGTTTGTTCGCCACCGGCACCAGTTGCTTGGCCGAAGTGTGCGTTATCGGCCGCAGCCGGGTTCCGGAACCTCCGGCGAGGACCAAGGCTTTCACTTCATCTCTCCCTTTCCGCTTTCCTGGGCTGACTCTCACTTCGCCACCGGCCGGGGCGCTCACCGTTGTCGAACGGCAGGATGGTGGAGTTCAAACGGAACAGTGACTCGGGCGCTACGTCACCTTCGGATAGGGCGGCATCCGGCGGTGCGCCTCAGTGTAGGACAGCCTGGCCCGATGGGGATCTGAGTTGTGTCCGAAATTGTGGGCAGGCGCCCGGAAAAAGCTGTCCAGAGACACTTGAGACTCCCTCCTTTAGGACGCTGACCAGCAGTGACGTGCTGAATAGTCACGAACCCCTTGAGTTTCCGCCAAAAAGTTTCATGCGCTCATTCTTGACCTTTCGAGCGAAAGATGCATCGGTCGAGTGGCGGCGGCGAGTCCCCCTTGGCGGAAGAGCCAGTAGGCAAGGCAGTGACTCGACGTGGAGTATTGATCTGGTGGCAACGGTCAATTCTCAGGCAATGAACAGAAGTCGCATTCTTGTGCATCTCAAGGAAAGTCGCCGCAAAGGAAGCCGGAACGGCCGTCTTAGCTCTCGACGCATGTCGACAAGCGAGTGAGGAAACAGGAAAGGGGCCAGAGGAGTGAACGTGTCTCCGGAGCGCGTGACCAGAGGACTGTTCTTCGGCGAGATCGTCGAGCGTTACGACCGATTCCGACACGGACTGCCCGAGGCAGCGGTGGACTGGCTCGTCCCGGACGGCTGCAAGACGGTGGTCGACCTCGCAGCCGGCACAGGTGCGCTGACCCGAAGCCTGTTCGATCGCGTGGAACACGTGATCGCGGTAGAACCCGATCCGCGGATGCGGGAGACTCTTGGCCGCAACTGCCCGGACGCGAGGCTCCTGTCGGGAACCGGCGAGCAGATTCCGCTGCCGGACGGCCAGGCTGACGCGGTGCTGATCTCCATGGCCTGGCACTGGCTGGATCCGCAACGGGCCGTCCCGGAGATCGCGCGGGTGCTCCGCGACGGCGGGACGTTCGGAGTGGCGTGGAACCACCGGGACCTCTCCGTGCCCTGGGTGGCCGAACTCGACCGCTTCACGCGCGACCTGCGTGCCCGTGCTGCCGCGGAGGGGCCGGCGGGTATTGGTGCGGCGCCCACCAGGGAGGCGACGGATCCGCCCACCGGGTCGCTGTTCTCCGCACTCACCGAAATGCGCATGGTCTGGTCGAAGCCGGTGACTGCGGAGGAGATCGTCGGGCTCCTTGGCACCGACGCCAGCGCGATCGCACTGCCGGCCGACGCCCGGAGCGCCGTGGACGAACAGGTGGCTGCGTACGTACGCGAAGAGCTGGGTCTGTCGGGGGGCAGAACGATCGATCTGCCGGTGGCCTGCCGATGCCTGCGCGCCACCAAGAACGCCTGAGCGGCCTCCGTCCTGCCACAGCGGGAGACACCCCGGATGCAGAGGTCGCCCGGGTGCCGCGATACATCTCATGAACTTCAGCTATGGAGGCAACTGCACATGCTCAAGATCGCCTTGGTGCAGCAGAGCGCCTGGGACCTTCCCGTTGATTCAATGCCCCTCGCGGCCGGCTATCTCAAAGCGGTGCTTGACGCCGATCCCGACATCAGCCCCGAAGTCGATGTACGCATCCACAACATGCGCGGTGGCTGGCCCGTCAACGAGATGACGCGGGCCATCTTCAACGAGGAAGTCCCGGACGTGCTGGCGTTCTCCGTGGTGGGCTGGAACTACCGGAACTTCTCCCTTCTGGCAGACGTGCACAAGCAGCTCAAGCCCGATGGACTGACAGTCTTCGGCGGGAACCACGTGAGCCACCAGGCGCAGAAGGTGTTCCGGGAATGCCCGGACGTGGACATCGTGGTGAACGGCGAGGGCGAACTGACCTTCCGTGAACTGATCGCGGCCGTCCTCGCCCACCGGCGCGCCCCCGCTCTCGCGGCCGTCTCCGGACTCTCGTACCGCACATCCGGCCAGGACTTCTCCACCACGCCCGAACGGGCCAGGATCGACGATCTCGACATCATCCCCTCGCCGTTCCTCACCGGTGCGATACCCCTGCTCGACGAGAAGGGCACCTTCCCCTATGAGTTCGCCTTGATGGAAACCAACCGCGGCTGCCCCTACCGCTGTTCCTTCTGCTACTGGGGCGGGGCGACCGGCCAGCGGGTTCGTTCCTTCTCTCGTGACCGTCTGGCCGCCGAGCTTGATTTGTTCGGATACCACCAGGTCCCCACCGTGTTTCTGTGTGACGCGAACTTCGGGATGCTCGAAGCCGACGAGGAGTTCACCGAGGATCTCCTGAAGATCCACGAGAAGTACGGCTTTCCCACCTCACTGGAGGCCAACTGGGCCAAGAACAAGTCCCAGCGCTTCCACCGGATCGTGCGCACCCTGAAGCAGAACGGCTTCAAGAGTTCCTTCACGCTCGCCCTGCAGACCCTTTCTGACGAGGCGCTGACCGACATGCGGCGGCGAAACATGAAGCTCAACCAGTGGCAGGACCTCGCCCAATGGCTGGCCGACGAAGGCATGGATTCCTTCGTCGAGTTGATCTGGGGAGCGCCTGGTGAGACCGTCGAGTCGTTCCTCGACGGCTACGACCGTATCGCCGAGAAGGTGCCCCGCATCGCGGTCTATCCGCTGCTCCTGCTGCCCAACACGGACTACAGCGACCAGCGGGATCTGCACGGCTTCGTCACCGTGCGCGGTGAGTCGGACGACTTCGAGTACGTGCTCGCCAGCCGCAGTGCGAACCTCGCCGAGAACTTCGCGATGCAACGCTTCATGTTCCTGGCCCGCATCCTGGGGGAGAACCAGTACTTCAAGCGGCTGTGGCACCCGGCCAGGCTGCTTGCCGGGATGACGCAGTCGCAGGTCATCAACTCCTTGCTGGAGTGGATCGACGACTCCGAGCATCCTTCCGTCGTGGCGTTCCGTGAAGCGTTCCCCGTGCTGGCCGAGTCGCCGGCCGTTGCCGCCGGTCATCGGATGCTGTACTCCGATCCGGATCTCGACGCCGAAGTCGAGCGCTGGTGGATCGAGCGCGTCGTTCCGCGATTGCCCGCTGCCTGGGCTGAGTTCGGGCCCCACCTGTACCGCTTCGAACGCCTCGCCCGGCCCGTCTACCAGCCGCCGGGGACGAACATGCCGGCAGGCTGGTGCTTGGACGAGAGCGGTGACGCTTACGTGAGCGAGGAGCTGTCGAGGTTTCCGTTCGATGTGGTCGCCGCCTATGAGCAGCTTGCCGCAGGCGTGTTGACACCTCCTGAGCCGAACCCCACCGCGTACGAGTTCCGCTCGCGGCGCGGCTTCTACCTGCACCTCGACAACCATGAGACCGGGGCGCACTACTTCGCGACGGCCACACCACTGGCACTGGAGTCCCCGGCTCCCGCGGCACCGGAACCCCTGGATCTTGTACCGGAGGCATCCTGACGAGTTCAGGGTCCGATTCGGCCAGACCTTCGCCTGCTGCAGTGGCGTGATCACGCTCCAACGTCAAACCGTTGCCGCTCCAGCAAGCCCCATTCGGTGGCCGCTGGGGTGGACGTCGACTCACGTTGTTATATGCATAACACATTCATGACCAGCGGGAGCATAGGGTCGTCTCCCCCCGCTGCGGTGGTGCCGCTGCAGTGCCGATCCCCGTGTGGCACCCCGTGCTTCGATCCCCGTAAACCGCTTCATGCAGCCCGTCCGGCCATGACTGAGAATTAGCCATCCGCCCTCCTAAATACATACCCGGGGTTGCCCAAGGACATATGACTGCGTAGAGTCGATCAACGTCAAGTTGGTGAATCGTCAGGAGAGTAGTGTTCGTGAGCTAGGAATCTCTGAATGAGGTCTTCGATCCCTCGTCCGTCGTGGCGGCTGGAGAATTCACAGAAGAAGCCCTCGACTGGAGTTCCGGTGATGCGGATCTCGCTGCGAGTGCTTGAATTCAGTCAGGAAACACCTCGTGGTGAGAGTGTCTTGCGGTTGTGCAGAATACCCGAAGGTGTTGAACGGCACTGCCGCGTGAGCCGAAGACGCATCGCGCGCCGCGCTTGATGGCGTGGTCACTGCCCTGGTGGGCGGCGTTTGCGGTCTCTCAGGACGTACGGCCTCGATCCGACCCCACTGCTGCCCGAAGGGCAGCGAGGCCCCCTGTCCGACTAAATTTGTAACGCTTTCATGATTGCTTGCAGCCAGTGCGTACAAATGGGCCGCGGCGCAAGAAGCGGTCGACGACTGTCCCTAGCGAGAGGGGAAAGAATGCATGACGCTGTCACGATGTGTGAACTCAAGCCGTGTGGCGAGGTCGTTGAACTGCGACGCGGGATATCCTCCTTGAGTGCGCGTGAGATGGAGGTTCTCCAGCTGGTCGCTACTGGTAAGACCAACTGCAGTATTGGCATGGAGTTGGGAATATCAGAGAGGACGGCGCGCGAACATGTTGCGCGTATCATGCTCAAGCTCGGTGTGGGGTCCCGGGTCGAAATAGCCGTGATCGCCACCAAATGGAGGCTCGAGAGCGCCTTACCTGGTCGCGTGGAGTGGCAGGACGACGGGATCGTCCAGTTATCGCAGCGGTTGGTGCCGGACGAGTTATGGATGCTGGCGGAGCCGATAATCCCGCGGCTGCGGGATCTTCCGCGGTCAGGAGGGACGTCCCCCGCTGAGGACCGGGCAGTGTTCACCGCCATTGTGTACGTGGTGACCAGCGGATGCGCTTGGCAGGACTTACCACCGACGTTCGGGGTGGCCTTTCATGCGGCACAACGCCGCTTCGGCCAGTGGACCGAGGCTGGCGTGTGGCCGCGATTGCAATGCGCGCTGCTCGACGAGCTGGACACCGAGGTGCAGAGCGACTGGTCCCAGGCTGTGGTCGATGCCGCGATGATGCGGGCGAAAAGGGAGGACGAGGCTCGGTCCCACTCCGGTTGATCGAGGCCAACGTGGCCCGGAGACCCACGTCGTGGCTGGCCACGGCAGGCTGCTGCCCGGCCATGACGGTCTCCGTGGCCGATGCTGCTGACCGGCGACAGTGTGCCGGCCCCGGAAAGCTCCGAGCCAGCAACGGCTACACGGCTTGGTCGCCCCACGCCACTGAATGCGCCACCGTGAGATCACCTTCAGGAGGTATGCGTTGTCGAACCTGTCCGAGAAAGTGGCCGGTCTGTCTCCTGAGAGGCGAAAGCTTCTTGCGGCGCACCTCCGCGGCAACGTCTCTGAGGTGCCACCCGTGACGGCCGCGCCTCCCGGACAGCCACGCTGGTCCGCACAGCAAGAACAGATGTGGTTCCGGGAACAGATGGGGGTCGACCCGTCCGAGCACAACCTTGTTCACCGGTTCGCCCTGCACGGCCAAGTCGACGACGACCGGCTGGTCGCGGCACTGCGAGCAACCGTCAGCAGGCAGTCCGCGCTCGCTGCGCTGCAACTGCGGAATGACACCGGGCGGCGCAGTGATGTCAGCGTGCGCATTGTCGACGCCACCGGTTCGGCACCGGACAGTGTACTGAGCGAGGTCCTTCGCGCTGAATCCGCACATCCTCTGACGCTGGAGGACCAGCTCCTCGCGCGCGCGACGCTCGTGCATTGCTCGGAAGACGAGCATCTGCTCGTCTGGACAATTCACCAAGCTGCCTGGGACACCCGGTCCGTCCCCATTTTCATGCGCGAGGTAGCCGCCTCCTACCAGTCGACGACGGCGGGGAGGGAGCTTGAACTGTCTTACTCCGACTTCAGTCACTGGCAGTGCGAGATGCTCGGCCGACGCGGCGACACTCTCAGGAAGTGGTGGTCGGCGAACCATTACAGCGGCGTGTCGCTACCGCTCGACCACCCTCGGCGAGACAGGGAGAACGATGGTCGGCTCCGCCGTCTCCCCCCTGCCCGGATCAGCGCTGACGTAGCCAGCAGCAGCGTGACGTCCGCACTCGGGGACATCGGGCGTGCGGTGGGCGCCGATGTGCCGACAGCCGTCTTCGGACTCCTCGCGTTACTGGTGTCCCGCTGGAACCAGCAGGACGAAGTCACTATCGGCTGGACCGGCGATACCCGGCCGGGGAAGCAGTTCGATGATGTCATCGGCGCCTTCTCGAACGTTCTCCCCGTCTCGCTCAGCATCGACCCTGCCGCGGAGGTGCCAGCGTTTCTCTCGACCGTACGCACGCGTGTCTCCCGGGCAGTCGAGCACGGCGACCTTCCGTTCTCGCAGATCGCGAGCGCCATGAACCCCCGTGCGCCCGGGGCCAGCCCCATCTTCAGGCTCAAGTATGGGTACGAGAACAGCGAGATGGCCCTGCCCGCTGTTGATCTCGGGGAATGTCGGATGGCCATGGAAGAGGTGTATCCCAGCGCCATGGACGTGGATGTTTCCTTCGTAGTGCGAGAACGCGAGGGCGGCTTGGACCTCATCGCGTCCTACCGCGACGACCTGTTTGACCGAGCGAGCCTGGAGCGCTTCATCGACTCGCTGCGCGAACTGCTCCGCTCTGCCGCCCAGGACGACGGAACACCGCTCGACCGCCTCAGCATTGTGACCGACCGCCAGAGCAACACGCTGGCCCGCCTCGCAAGCGGAGGAAACTCAACCAGGAGCACCGCCGCGACAGTCCTTGAGGCGGTCTATCAGCACGCTACGAGCAGGCCGGGCAGTGAGGCGGTCCGCTACGGCGGGCACAGTTACACCTACCAAGAGGTCCTCGACGACGCACGATCGATCGCCGATGCCCTGGTGGCCCACGGCGTGGGCCAGGGCGCGCGTGTGCTGCTTCTGAGCAGCCAAAGCCCGGTGGCTGTGAGCGCCGTACTCGCGACGTCCATGGTGGGCGCCGCCTACGTTCCGCTCGACATCGAAGCACCGGCGGCACGGCTCGCCTCAATCGTTCAGAAGACCAATGCCGCCGCCCTGGTGATGGGCACGGACGCGAGCTGTGAACTGTCTCGCGAGCTGGTCGGTGACTCCCTTCCGGTCATTGAGCCTCGAGCCGAGCAGCGTGCTCCGCGCGTGGGCGTGGGCTGGGCCCAGCAGACGCTTCCCACCCCCGATGACTGCGCTTACGTCATCTTCACCTCCGGCAGCACAGGGGTGCCGAAGGGGGTGGCGGTGAGCCAGCATGCGTGCTTGCACTTCTGCCACGAGTTCGGCACCGCTTTCAAGACGCGGCCCGACGATCGGGTCCTGGCCTTCGCCCGGCCGAGCTTCGACGTCTCTGTGTTCGAAGTTCTCGCGACCCTGTACGCGGGGGCCACGATCTGTATCGCTACCGTTGAACAGCGGCGGGACCCGGAACTTCTGGCGGACTTCATGCGGCAGGAAAAGGTGTCAATCGCGGAGTTGCCTCCTGCCCTCATGCCGCGGCTCGGGGGAGAGTACCCCGACCTGCGTATCGTCTCCGTCGGAGGCGAAGCTTTCCCTGGTTCCCTCGTCGAGGAGTGGACACGGAACGGCCGGGAATTCTGGAATGGTTACGGCCCGACCGAGACGGCTGTCGGAGTTACCCTAATGCGGTGCAAGGGGCGGTGGGACACCTCGCCGCCCATCGGACGGCCCATACCCGGCCTGCGCGCCTACATCTTGGACGCTCACGACCAACTGCTGCCACCCGCAGCCATCGGCGAACTCTGCATCGCGGGCCCCAGTCTCGCTGACGGCTATCTCGGAGAACCGGCCTTTACTGCCCGCAGCTTCCGCTCCGTACCGGCCGTAGGCGAACGCGTCTACAAGACCGGTGACCTTGTGCGCTGGCGCCCGGACGGAAATCTCGACTTCTACGGTCGGAACGACCGCCAGGTCCAGGTCAATGGGTTCCGCGTCGAGCTGTCCGAGATCGAGCAGGTCCTGAGCGCCATCGACGGCGTCGAGCGGGTGTGCGTGGAGTTTCTCGACCACCCCGCGCTAGGTCGGAGCCTGATTGCCTACGTCGTCCCTGCCGCAGAAGGGACAGGGCCGGATGCGGTGGCGTTACGGAAAGAGGCTGCGAACCGGCTTCCTGGCTACTCCATCCCGCGGAGGTTCATTCCTCTTGCCGACGTGCCTCTGACGCCGAACGGGAAGGTCGACCGATCGGCTCTGGAAGAAGTCCTCGCCGACCAGGAGGCCGACGACTTCAGTGAGGCCGAGTACGCCTTGTCGTCCACTGAGAGGCGCCTTGCCGAAGAGCTCATCGGACCCGCCCTCGGGATCCGTAACCCTGACCCCGATGCCGGATTCTTCGAGCTCGGCGGAAACTCCCTGCAGGCCGCTCAAATCGTCGGAGGGGTGGTGGAGAAGTTCTCCGTACCGCTGACGATCGTCGACTTCTTCCAGAACCCGACGATTCGCGGCCTCGCAGTCAAGGTGGAGCAGTTCGCTGACTCGCTCATCTCGCCGTCTGATGTCGACTCCTCGTCCTGACTAGGAGAAGAATCGTGCCCGGACCGCAGGATGCGCGCGACATTGATCACGATTCCGATGAAGAGATTGAGGACATTCTCAAGGGGCTCTCTGAGCAAGAAGAACAGAATTTGCTAGACGTTCTGACGCAGGACGGAGAATGCGAGCAGAACGAGTGGCTTCCGACCATCGCGTTCCAGGAAGAAATTCTTGAGGTAGCGCGTGCCCACCCGCACAGCCGCTGTGCGGGAATCCACCAGCTCTTCGTACTCGAGGGGTTCGTGGACCCGGCGCGCCTACGCACCGCATGGCGCAAGCTGCAGTACAGGCATGACGCTCTCCGTACAGTCTTCAGCGAGAGGGGCGGCGGATGGCGCCAGAAGGTGACTCGGAGGACGAGTGAACTCGTCATCCGTGGTGGCGTGATCGATGAACGTACGAGGAGCGAGACCGTCGGCCGTCACCGAGCCGAAGGCTTCGACTTGGCGAGCGGCCCCCTGGCTCGTGCCGAACTCGTACTCGGCCGCGACAACACGCACATTCTCGTCCTGTCATGGCATCATTCCGTCGTCGACGGATACTCGCTCGGAGTCCTGTGGGACGATCTGTGCCAGGCGTACAACGAGCCCGGAGACGCGCCCGCCCCGCGCCAGCAGGGAGAATTCGCCCAGCGGCAGTCGGCCCGCAGGGTCGCTAGGGCAAAGGAGGCCGCCCTCGCTATCCGCTCGCGGTATCCGAAAGCCCTGAACAGCCCAGCCGACACGCGTCCGCGCCCTCACCCTGTGGACCTCGGTGGAATCACGCTGCGCTGGGATACCGACGAAAGCAGGAAGGTTGCGGCTCGTGCCGATGAGCTGGGCCTGACCCTGTACATGGTGCTTCTTGCGGCTTATCGCTCAGCCCTTGAGGAGAAGGGCCTCCTGTCGCCCGACGCCCCTGTCTGGTCCCCCATGTCCGGCCGGGTGTCCAGTGCTTTCAGCCGGAGCGTCGGCCTGTTCATGAACCTGGTCCCCGTCTTCGGCTCGATCGAGAGGTCACCCGAGAAGAAGAGGCCGATGGGAGCGTTGTGGGAGGGCTGTATCGAGGCATTCGACCGCCAAGACGTGCCGCGCAACGATCTCATCGAAATCCTTCCCGAGCTTCCCGCGGCGAGTGCTCTGTTTGTGGTGCAGAACAGCTCGACGGGAACCCGTGATCTCACCGGAGTCCAACGGTCGATGCCCACACCGTCGGGGTACCCGCCCGCCGCACCGGTTCTGGAATTCGACAGCCCCGTCTCCGGCCTGTTTCCGACAGCGCTGTCCATCGAGTTCATGGGGGACAACAGTATAGCTGGTGTATTCGAATACGATCGCACGCGACTTGATGTGGCAACTGCTACTGAGGTAACGGATTACCTTTCCAGAGTGATTGACAAAGCAATCGCCGGGACATTCTCTTGGTGAGGATGCGCGCGGTCATCTCGTGTCGTTACGTACAACATGGATGAGTAAGGGGATCACGTGCGTAAGAGTGGCTTCTCGGAGAAACGGCTGACCCGCGTGCGAGACGTGCTTGAGCGCCGCGTCGACGCCGGCTACAGCCCGGGTGCGGCGGCCGTCGTCGCCCGCCATGGTGAGGTTCGTATCGAGGCAGTGGGCAATCTCGCCTTCGAGGGCGTGGGCGCGAGCAAACCGATGGCAGCCGACTCGATCTGCCGCATCTCGTCGATGACGAAGTCGATCGTTGCCGCCTGCGCGATGACGCTCGTCGAGGACTGCACGGTCCGCCTCAACGACCCGGTCGACGCACTCTTGCCGGAACTGGCGAACATGACCGTGCTCGCCGATCCGAACGGGCCATTGGACGACACCGTTCCCATGAAACACCCGATCACACTGCGGGACCTGCTCACCTGCCGCATCGGCACCGGCACGATCCTGGCCGAGCCGGGAAGGGTCCCGATCTGCGACGCGCTGAATGCGATCGAGCAAGGGGACGATCTTGGCGCTCCTGAGCCGTCACCGGACGAATGGCTCCGCAGACTCGGCACACTCCCGCTCGTCCACCAGCCGGGTGAGCGCTGGATGTATAACACCGGCCCCACCGCGACGGGCCTGCTCATCACGCGCGCCACCGGCATGTCCCTTGAAGACGCGGTGCGTGAACGGATCTGTGAGCCGTTGGGGATGAAGGACACCACCTTCGGCTTGGTCGACGCGAGAGCCGACCGGGTGGCGTCCGCGTACGTGTACGACGAAGTCGCCGACGAGCTCGTCGAAGAAGATCTCGAGGGCATCCGGAAGCGACCGTCAACGTTCAAGGCGCCCGCCAGCGGGCTCGTCTCGACCGCCGCCGATTTCCTGGCCTTTGCCTCGGCCCTGCTCAGCGGCGGTACCCATCGCGGCGAGCGGATCCTGTCGCGGCCGTCGGTGTCGTTGATGACGAGCGACCACCTGACACCGGCGCAGAAGGCGGCCTCCAAGTGGATGTGGCCGCTGGAGTACTTCGCAGACTTCGGCTGGGGTTTCGGGATGGAGGTCCGCGGCCGGCGCACCAACCTCGGCCCGTCGGCCGGGAGTTATGGGTGGTACGGCAAGTACGGTACGGCCTGGTGCAATGACCCTGCCGAGAGCATGACGACGATCTTCATGATCCAGCGGGAGGACGGGCTCGATCTGCCGGCCCTTGTCGACCTCTGGACGGCCGCATACCAGGCGATCGACGACTGACCTCCGTCAACCCAAATGCCGGAACCGGCGGCAGAGCGGCCCCCTCGGGCGTCGGCCAGTCCTGGCTGTCCGGCTTGAGGTGGAAGCACAAGCACGGACCACGGTCGGGGCCGGCAGCGTGGTATCCGAGGGGTGCGGCCATTGAGGCGCGTTTCCGAGGGACGACGACAGTCACCTTGGGCGGATCTGGAGCCCGGCTCCGCCGGCCGCGGAGGCGCTACCGCGTCTGCTGCGCGGAGTCCACCGGTGACGCACTGAGGACTTCGACCGCGCGCAGGCCGAGTGCCGCCGGGATCGAGAGGGGGTTCGGTCTGCGCCAGCTCAACCCCGGTGACGGCACTGCCGCGCGGCGGCCCATCAGCGCCGAGCGGGCCAAGGCTGAACCCGCAGACCGCCTCCCGAGCACTGTCCCCGTTCCGGGGATTCGGTTCCGGTCTGCGCACGCCGCGCCGCCGCGGACATCGTCGATCACCTCCTCGGCCGCTCCCGACGCGGGCGAGGAACCCGAGGCTGCCGCGCTGTGAAGCCGCGGCACAAAGCCCTGGAGGGTTGCCCACAGCGCCTGTTACCGCTGAACAGAGGAGCACAAGGAGAACGATGTATGTGATCGCTAACGGCCCCAGCCCAGAACCGCCTCCCCGACGACCGCGACACCGGAGGCCGGTGCTGGGGTGTGCGTAGAAGAACAGGCGATTGAGGCTCACGGACTGGCTTGTTTTCACCTATAGGGGTGAGTAGTTCTCGTCAAACACCTGCAGCTCGGGACGCACCGAGTCGGTTAGCCGGTTTTGACTACTGACCAGCGGGACAGCGCGAACTTTCATTGCGTCCGCCATCGGCTTACCGCCGCCTCTGCACGGCGGTGGCTTGAATATATCCCCACGCTTGCAAAGCCGACCGATGGGTGACCCGTCAGGAATTGGCCAGTAGCCCGTATGGTCGATGAATCGGTTTGCGATTGATTCAATGGGCACTTAGAGTGTTCTTTCGCAACGGGGGATGGCTGAATGTGCCCAGTAGAACCAAGTGATTGGTGTCTCTCCTTCCCATCCTCGGTATCTGCTGAATTGTTCGATGCGACCGCGCCAAGGGGGAGTCCTTCATGCCTGCAATGCTGGAGCGTCCGAAGATTGTTCTGTTTGACGGCCCAGGAGGGCCCTTGCCCGAGTGGTTCCTTCCCAGGCTTTGCGATGAGTACGAAGTCCGCGTGCTCTGGGTAGCCAGTGGGCAGACCGAGAAAGATGAGGATCGGTCGGTTTTATTTGATGCGTACTGCAAAAACTCCGCCTTGTCGAGTCAGGAAGACGCACTTCAAGAGATCGTAGATTTTGCGCGCACGTGGCACCCCGATGGGATTCTGGGGTTCAGTGAACTGGGTGTGGATGTAGTACACGGCGCCGCCTTGCAACTGGGGCTTCCTGCCAACTCCCCGGAATCCATTCCTGCTCTGCGGGACAAGCAGATGCAGAG
Source organism: Streptomyces sp. NPDC054796 (assembly GCF_053611545.1). Lineage (NCBI taxonomy): Bacteria > Bacillati > Actinomycetota > Actinomycetes > Kitasatosporales > Streptomycetaceae > Streptomyces > Streptomyces sp. NPDC054796. The sequence continues at coordinate 289,138 of NZ_JBSHAO010000001.1, forward strand.
GGAGTTGCTTGCTAAAGCAGGCGTACCCGTACCTCGTTTTGCCCCTGTGTATTCCCTCGCTGACTTACAGGATGCGATAGGCCACGTAAAGACGCCCGCAATTCTCAAGCCGGCGGCAGGGGTCGGCAGCATGGCCACATACAGGGTGACGGATAAGACAGACCTTAAAGAGCTGTGGGACACGGCTTCCGGACGCTACGCGATGGATCCTCGCGGGACCGGCGAGTTGCACTTCGTTCTGGAAGAGCTTCTGATAGGTGAGAACTGGCACGAGGACGCACGCTACGGAACCTACGTCAGTATTGAATCCCTCGTGGCTGATGGCGTGATCCACCATCTCGGAGTCACCGACAAGATGCCCTTGTCGGAGCCATTCCGTGAGAACGGCGGCATCATGCCCTCCGTCCTCCCGGACCACCGGACGAAGCTTTTGCTCCAGTGCGCTTCTCAAGCAGTGTCTGCGGTGGGCATCACCAACTCCGCAGTGCACACCGAGATCATGCTGACGGCAGAGGGCCCTCGGATCATCGAGGTCAACAGTCGCATCGGAGGCGGTACGACCGAGATGCTGCACCACTGCTACGGCTACGACATCGTTCAAGCGATGGCTGCCGTGGCAACCGGTCGTCCCGTTCCGATGCGCGGGAGTCTGCGGCAGAGTACAGCGTTCTGCTGTCCCCAAGCCCCGGCTGCAGATGTGGTGATCAGTAGTGCGCCTTCGGTTGAGGAACTGCTGGCCCTGCCTGCCGTCCGGGATGTACAGCTGCCCTATAGCGTTGGGGACCGTCCCGCCTGGGAGTCCGGCACCAAGAGTGGGACCGTGGCTCGGGTCATAGCCGTGGCGGAGTCGGCAGACCACCTGTTGGCCCTGGCGGACCACTTGGCATCACCTGCGACGTTCTCGTACCAGCCCTCTGGTGCGAGTGCCTCGGACTGACGATGCATCGCGCAGAGGTCACTTTGGACCTGACTGCAGTGGAACGCAATGTCGAGGAACTGGTCAAGTTGGCGGACGGGGCTGCCCTTTGGGCCGTAGTCAAGGCGAACGCCTACGGTCACGGCGCAGCAGCTACCGCGGCAGCTGCCATGCGGGCCGGCGCGAACGGCCTTTGTGTCGCCACCGCTGGCGAGGGAACGGCGCTCCGTAAACTCTTCCCGGCTGCCCGAATTATCGTCTTGGGACCTGTTACGCGAGAAGAAGTTGTACAGGCCCGACAAGCTCGGTTGGAGTGTGTTGCGTATAACCAGGAGAGTATTGCCATCCTGGGCGAACAGGTGGATATTCACTTGAAAATGAATACCGGGATGAACCGCTGGGGCTGGTCGGAACCCCCCGAAAGGCTACCTGACCGCATAGTGGGAGTGTTTAGTCATTTCGCCCGGGCGTATTCGGACCCGCGTCATACCGAAGAACAGACTGCACGGTTTCTGCAATGGAGCGCAGATATGCCGAACATTCCCCGGCATATCGCCAACAGTGCTGCAACCCTGCGATTCCCGAGTACTCACCTCGACGCAGTTCGCTGTGGTACGGCGATCCTGGGCCTATCTCCGTTTGAAGATTCCACACCTGAGGAACTTGGGCTGCGGCCAGCTCTACGCTGGACCAGTTACCTGGCGCAGACAAGAATTCTTATGCCGGGCGATAGCGTCGGATACGGAGACAGTTTCACTGCTCCCTTACGTATGCGTATGGGGATCGTCCCAGTAGGGTACGGTGACGGTTTCAGTAAACGGCTGACTGGCTCTCGGATTCTGGTCGGGAACACTTTCGCTCCGGTGATTGGTGTTGTATCAATGGACGCCATCGCGGTAGGTCTCGAAAGAGACGTTCCGACCGGAACAACGGTAACGATCGTCGGCGACGGAATTACTCTTGAGGACCACGCCAAGGTGGCTGGTGCCACTAATCTTGAAATCTCCACAGGGCTAACGGCTGACCCCCGCCGTGTTCGACGTCGATTCACTCACTAGACATGAGGAGCAGGGAATGCATATCGGTGTGATCGTTGGCGGCCCCAGCCCTGAGAGGGACGGGTCTTATCTTTCTGGTGAAGCCGCCCAGAAGGCCCTCGTTGACTTGGGGCATCAGGCTGATCTTATTGACATGTCCGACAAGGGCTTCTGGCGGGAGATAGGCCAGTACGAGGTCGCCTTCATCGCGGGCCATGGATGGTTCGCGGAGGACGGCAAGGTTCAGGGCATGTTGGAGATTCAAGGTATTCCGTACACCGGCTCCGGGGTGCTGGCGAGTGCGTTGGGTATGCATAAGCCCACGTTCAAGAAACTAATGATGGCGGAAGGTATTCCAACTGCGCCATGGGCGGTTCTGCGGCCTGGATCATCCGATGTGGAAATCAGAGCCGCAGTCGAGGAGCTGGGACTGCCAGTGTTCGTTAAGCCGTCCTCCAGTGGGGAGAGTCTGGCTGCAGGAATTGCCAGAAGCACGCGTGAAGTGGTGCAGTTACTTGGCTCTGTGGAGGAGTTTGCCCCGCAGGAGTACCTCGTCGAGCCGCTTCTTCAAGGCAACACCCTCACGATAGGTCTCCTCGAGATCGAGGGGCGCCTGGAGGCACTACCCGCCCTCGAGGCGATCCCGCACAAGGGGTTCTACGACAGTCACGCCAAGTCCGACCCCAGTCTCCGGACCTATCTCTGCCCGGCTCCGCTTGCCGAGGAGACGGCCGAATCCATCAGGGAGCTAGCCTTGAAGGTCTTCCGGGTGTGTGAGTGCCGTGGCGTGGCAAGAGTCGATTTCATGATGGGGAAGGCAGGACCAGTGGTGCTGGAAGTGAACACTGTTCCCGGTCTGACCCATCAGGGCAACCTTGCGGCCATGGCCGAGGCCGCCGGATTCGGTTACCAGGCCATGATCGAGGCGATCCTGAACAGCGCCTCTGACCGGCCGGCTTATTGCCCGTGACACGCAATCTTCAGACCCGCAGCCGTCTGCACCACCTGAAGGAGGCCCCTTGAAAGGCCCGTTGACCCAACGCAGGGTCCCCTTCTACGCACAATGGGAGTCCCATCACCTCGTCGGCGCGATTATTGGTGGAACGGCCAGCGCTCGTGATGACACGAAATGGAAGCAATCGGGAGCCCAGTCGATTGATGAGTACGAATACTGGAGTTGGCGCTGCTGCGGTATGGCGTGCCTGAACATGGCGCTTGATTACTGGTTGGGGTTCACCCGGCCGACCGTAGTTTTGGCCAAGGAATGCTTGGCTGCAGGCGGGTACATCATGCGCGATGATCAACTAATCGGGCTGATCTACGATCCGTTCTGTCTCTACGTGAAAGATCGCTTCGGGATCGTCGCTGAAACGCATGCTGCTCTTTCTCTGCGTGACATCCGGGACGCCACGGTATCCGGGTGCCTCGTCATGGCATCCGTGCATCCTGACATCCGCCGTCCCACAAGGGCGGCGCCCGATCGTGGGGGTCACCTGGTGCTCGTTGTGGATACAGATGAAGAGGCGCTATACATCAACAACCCTTCGGGAACTGATCCGTCTTCCCAGGAATATGCTCGGGTGGCGGCAGCCGACTTCGAGCGGTTCTTCGCCGGCCGGGGGGTCGTCCTGTATCCACCCGCAGAGGGTGGGTCGGCACGATGAATTCCCAACCGGATGACGCCGCGGCAAGAGCGGCGTCTCCGCGCGTGACCGGAAGCCGTCTCACCGCTCTATGGAGGAAGTGGAACGGTGGCCTCAATCGGACGTTCTGGGCAGTGTGGGCTGCGACACTGGTTAATCAACTTGGCGCCATGGTTATTCCCTACCTCGGGTACTACATGTCCGAGGAGCGCCACGTATCATTGTCGACGGTCGGGGTGATCTTGGCTGTTTCCGGGCTCGGCAGTGTCATCTCCCAGTTATGTGGAGGGTTTTTCGTCGACCGGTTTGGCTATCGCGTCACAATGACTGCCGGCATGGTAGGCACTGGGGTATTCCTGTTCCTGCTCGGTGCGGTCGACCACCTTGCATGGATCGCTGTGTTCGTCTTGCTCGTTGGGGTCATGGGTGATATGCATCGGCCAGCCTCCGCCACACTCGTCGCCGACCTATTTCCCGCAGCCGAGCGGCCCCGAGCGTACGGGCTTTTATACTGGGCGGTGAATCTGGGATACGCCTTCTCCATGGTTTCTGGCGGCTCCCTTGTGCGTCATGGTTTCACCTGGCTTTTTTGGGTGAATTCCGTGACGTGTGCCGCGGCTGGGATTTTGGTCTGGAGGTCCACTGGTACCTCCGGTTCAAAAAAGGCGCCGGTTGCGACCCGACCTGGCCGTTATATGGACGTGATAAAAGACCGGCTGCTCCTGGCCTACCTGGGCTCTTGGTTCGCATACGGCATCGTCTTCTGCCAATCCCTGACGACCCTGCCCCTTGCCATGAAACTGGATGGCCTTTCAGCCTCCTCCTTCGGGTATGTGATGGCCGTCAACGCAATCGTCATCGTGGCGGTGCAACCTGTTGCCGGGCCTCTGCTGACGCGGCGCGACCACAGTCGCGTGCTGATCGGTGGAATCCTTACCCTCGGCCTTGGCTTCGGCTGCACCGCTGTGGTGTCGACACCGATCGGGTACGCCCTCACCGTGGCACTGTGGACGCTCGGTGAAATAGCTGTCAGTTCGGTGAACCAGGCCGTCATTGCCTCGTTCGCTCCAGCCTCGCTGCGTGGACGCTACTACGGCCTGTACGGCATGGTGTGGTCCACCGCCATGCTCACCGCGCCCCTCGTGGGAACCCAGTTGCTCGAATGGGGGCCCGTACCGCTGTGGACTATCTGCGCACTGCTGTGTCTCGGCGCAGCCACCGGTCAGTGGCTGCTCAGGCCAAAGATTCGCGCTCAAGCCATTCGCCTCAATGCTCTACTTGACCCGAGTGAGCAAGCCGTAGCGAAATGATTTGTTGATGTTCCTGTTTCTGTGGATTAGGCGTTCAGGTCACGATTGGCTGAACGCGGGCATCAACCGCTTGACAGTAGATTCTTGATGGGGTGAGGGTCACTGCTTCATGACGGCCAGTCAGGCAGGGTAATTTCCTTCGGCCCATAGAGTGCTGTGGATTTCTCGGTCATCAAAGCCCAGTAGCGGTCCCCGAAGGACCAATGCCACCACTCAGTGGGGTAGTTCACCAGGCCCACGGCGCTTAGCGCCGAGCCCAGCAGATTTCGGTTGGCGCGGGCCTTCTCGCTGATGTTGGCGGCCTCGGTGTAGCAAGCACCCTCGCTTTCCTCCGGGTCGGCGTTCACTGCGGTACCCATATCCAGTTCGTGCCCATCGGAATCGGCCAAAGTCAGGTCGACGGCCGCTCCGGCGCTGTGTGGAGCAATAGCTGGCGGTGATACGTACTTACTCGTTGCTGACTGGATCTGTTCGTCAGTCCACTCAGGGTGGCTGACGCGCAACTGATTAGCGTAGTTCTCGAAGTACTCTCGCTGAAGGGGTAGTGGTCGGTATCCCTCGATGAACAGGAGCCGCACGTCTTGCGGAAGCAGCTCCTGGGCTTTGAGTAGTCGCTCCAGCAGGCTGCTCCGCAGGTACGCGAAAGCACTGTTCGCGTCATGCTTACGTGCATCGACCAGTAAGGAGGTGCAGCCGCAGACGTCTACAAGAGGTTCACCGCATTCTGCTACGAGAATGGAAGCGACTGTCGGATCTGACATCAAGATGATCTCACTCATGGCACGATGATCTCTCATATAGTCGAAGTGGCAAAGCTTCCAGGTAACAGCGCGGTGAAGCGGATCCGGGTTCCCTTGGTTGCTGAGCGTTGTCACTGTGCTCTTCCAGTATGGCCGCTGATTGGATGACAACGCAGCCGCCCGCAATGGACAAGGCTCCTGTGCAGTTGAGGGTGCGTTCGACGTCTCGACTCGCCGGCACAGGAGCCTTGTTGGCCTCCAAGCCCGCCGCACTCGACTTGCCACCATGCCTTGGTCGAGTGGGTCACCCTAGTCATCGTCACCCGCGAGGGTTACCACCGCTGCAAACTTCCGCCGCACCAGCGTGCCCTGTCTGGCGGAACGCAACCAGGTCGGCGAGGGCCGAGCCGACTTCTCCCACAAGCACTGCCGACGCTGGGCGAATGAGCAGGTGGTGACCGGCCTGGCCGGGCGGCTGCTATGGATCTCACCGGCGTTGCCCGGCCGCGCGCACGATCTCGCCGGTTCCTCTTCTTACGGCATGTGTGTCGGCCGATGTAGCCGAGGGGCCCGTGACGCGGGGAGCAGATACACGTCCGCCCATGCCATATAGCCCATGATTCAGTCATGTGATCCTGTATGTTCGGATTCAAGCGGAGAGGAGCCGTTGGCCCGCAGGAGGGCGACAAGTTCGCGTGATTTCTTGGCACCAACGTGGAGTTCCTTGCGCAGGGTCTCAGCCGAGATGGGCCGCTGGTGCAGCTTCCGGTGATGTGCGTCTTTGGCTGCGGCTTGCTCGACCAGCGGGTCGTTGTATGTCTGTCGACGGCAGAACGTGGGTGGCGTGTCGTACTCGGCCTGCTCGGTGTCCGCAACAGATGGTGGTGCCCCGTGGGCGAGGAGTTCGACCGCGAGTAACAGGGCGACCGGTGGCCACCCGGCGACGAGTACCGGCTTCCACTCCAGGTTCGGAGCTGCGGCGATGTTGGCCGCCAGGGACACCCCGATGCCCAGGAAGAACGCCGCCCACAGCAAAATTCGGGGCCGTCGCCCCACATGCCTTGCCGGATTCAGCAGTCCCAGCGTCGCCAGCAGAAGCAGGCCATCGACGGACAGAGGCCAGAACGTCGCCGTAGCCACGTCCGCACCGCCTTGTAGCGCGAAATGTCGCTGATGAACATAGGACGCGTACGCCGCCACCCCCGCGACCAGTACCGCACAGCAGCGACGCACCCACACCTCAGCCGTCGCAGCGAACCCTGCGCAGCGTGGCGCCGCTCTCTCAGCTTGACCCACCGCTTCCAGCGCCCCCGGCGTCCCCTTCCGAGGCGCAGACCCAAACTGTCCAGTCGCCAAGGAACCCGTGGAGCGGGCCATTCACCCCACCTCCAGCCGCGTCGAGCGGGCCAGGGCGTGGGCGTAGTGTTCAAGTCCCCCCTCGGACACAGACAGTAAGCCCACAGGCGGTGCTGGCCGGACTCCGGCGAGCACCGCCTTTTGGCGTCGGCGAAGGTCATGCGCAGTCCGTTCCCCGGCTCGTCCACCACGGCAACCGGCGCCTGCGCTACCGCGGCACCATCAACAACGACACCTGGCTCCACACCCGAGCCACCGCCCTCGATATCCGCCGACTGATCAACCTCGGACTCACCCACACCAGTGGCACCTGGCACCTCGCACCTGGCACCGCGCACCAGCCGGTACATGGCCACGAGGGCTGTCCGGCCTCACGGCCGGACAGCCCTCACCAAGATCTTCATCAGCCTTCTAGGAGCGCGGGTCGCGCTCAGCGCGCTTCGGTGCCTTGGCCGTGACCGCGCAGGCCGCCACCAGGGCTGCGAGCAGCAGGGCGCCCGCCGACCACCAGCTCGCGACGGTGAAGCCGTGCACCATGCCTTCGGCGGCGACCAGATCCTTCTGGGCCGGGCCCCGCAGCGGCTCGGTGACGTAGCGGGTGGCGGCGCTCGCGGCGATGGTGTTCAGGAGCACCGTGCCGAGGGAACCGCCCACCTGCTGAAAGGTGGTGACGGTCGCGGACGTGACGCCCGAGTCCGCCGGCGCCACTCCGGCGGTCGCCGTCGCGTAGACCGGCATGAACGTCAGGCCCATGCCCAGGCCGAGCACCAACAGCGCGGGCAGGACGTGGGTGGCGTACCCGGAGTGCACGGTCAAGCGGGTCAGCACCACCATGCCCGCGGCCGCCAGCACCATGCCGGACACCATCAGGGCGCGCGGCGCCGTGCGGGGCAGCAGACGGGCCGCGATCCGCGTCGCGCCGACGACGATCGCCGCCGACATCGGCAGGAACGCCAGGCCCGTTTCCACGGGCGAGTAGCCGAGGACGACCTGCAAGTAGTAGGTCAGGAACAGGAACACGCCGAACATGCCGACGGTAGCCAGGCCCATCGTCGCGAAGGACCCCATCCGGTTGCGGTCCTTGAGGATCCGCAAAGGCAGCAGCGGACTCTCCGCGCGGCTCTGCCACACCACGAAGCCGACGAGCAGGACGACACCCCCCGCGAACAGCGCGAGGACCAGCGGGTCTGCCCAGCCCCGGGGTTCGGCCTCGCTGACGCCGTACACGAGGGCGACGATTCCGCCGCAGCCCAGCAGCGCGCCGCGTATGTCCAGGCGCACGCCCGGAAGGCCCGGGCGGTGGTCCAGGAAGGCGAGGGCACCGAAGAAGGCGACCGCGGCGATCGGCACGTTGACGTACAGGGACCAGCGCCAGTTCAGGTACTCGGTCAGCAGACCGCCCACCACGAGGCCGAACGCGCTGCCGCCGCCCGCCAGCGCGCCGTAGATCCCGAACGCCTTGCCGCGTTCCTCGGGATCGGTGAACGTCGTCGTCAGCAGCGACAGCGTCGAGGGTGCCAGGACGGCTCCGAACATGCCCTGGAGGGCACGCGCCGCGAACAGCACTCCGGGATCGGCTGCCGCGCCGCCCAGCGCCGAGGCCGCTGCGAAGCCGGCCAGGCCGATGAGGAAGGTGCGCTTGCGGCCCACCAGGTCGGCAACGCGGCCGCCGAGCAGCAGCAGACCGCCGAAGGCCAGCGTGTAGGCGGTGATCACCCACTGCCGGCTGGAGTCCGAGATGCCCAGGTCGTGCTGAGCGGAGGGCAGGGCGATGTTCACGATGGTCCCGTCCAGGATCACCATCAGCTGCGCGAGCGAGATGACGACGAGTGCCCACCAGCGCTTGGGGTCGGGCGCCGCCGTGGCGGGGGCGTCGGAGGTGCGGGCTGTCGTCCGTGGCCGGCTGGAACCCGTGGACCTGTCGGGGGTGTGCGGGGCGGATGACTCCCTGTCGGCGGTTGCCCCGTCATGGGCGGTTGTCCTGTGGTGACGCTGTTTGCTCATGGAGATCACATTTCGAGTCAGGGTGCTGTCGAGGCATTTGGGCAGGGGGCGTCGCGCGGCCGGAGAACGGTGACGCGTGCCGAAGGCGTCGATGCCCGTCGCGGCATGCCTACGCGTGTCGACGCACTTCGGTGGTGAGCTGATCGCGGTACGCCGACCAGGTGCCTGCCGCTCGCGGGCAGGGGCAGCAACCGGGCATGCCGAGCCGGCGGGCCGGCCCGTGAGTGGGCTGCTCGCGTGCTGGTCGGTAGCGCTGCTGTTCCACTGGTCGATGAAGGATCTGACGCGTGACCGGCGTCCGCGTGCCACTGAGGCGGCTTCGGAGCAGGCCGGCATCACGGCGACCAGCAAGGGTGCCCGTTCACGGGCGCGCGGCCTGCGGCCCGCACGGCCAAGGGGCGCACAGGCGAAGGCAGCTCATGGAGATGCCGCAGGGAGGGGCTTGAGGCTTACCGCGCGCCGCTAGAGGAACGAAGGCACACGGCCGGGGGCAACTATGGCCGCAACTACTTCGGAACGGTCCATGTCTCTCGCCTCCTTCCGGCCGGGGCGCACGGTGCGCGTCGACGGCGGGGAACCCCGCCGCAAGTTGTTCGTGGCAGAGTACACCGCCCGATAAGGCGAGCAAAAAGCATTACTTCAGCGCCAGTCCCAGGTTCTCGGTGCAGTCCTCGTGATACCGGCTGTCGCGTAGCGGGGAATACGGCACGGAGGAGGCGCTCAGCGCCTCCTCCGCGGCCCGGCTGGTCTTCAGAAGTGTGGTTGTGAGGGATCCTGGCGCACTGGTGTGCGCGGCCGGCGGGCCTCTCGTTACGCGTCCGGCTCGGCGGCGCAGGTGAGGTCCTTGGAGGGGCGGTGCCCGGTGGTGAGGAACGTGGTGGTGGCGTCGTTGGCGCAGGTGTTGGTGCCGAAGGGGTAGAGCCCGTGGCCTCCCTGGTCGGCGGTGACCATCCTGGCCCGCTGGCCGAGGGCGTGTCGCAGGGTCTTCGCGCTGGTGAGCGGGGTGCCGGGGTCCCGCTGGTTCTGGACCATGAGCACGTTCGACGGGCCTCGGTCGCCGACCTTCACCTGCTTCTCGATGCCCTTGCGCGGCCAGAAAGCGCAGGGCGTGATGCTGCCGGTGGAGCCGCCCAGCATGGGGTACCGCAGCCGGTCCGCCGCAGCGGCGCGCCGGTAGGTGTTCAGCGACCGCGCCCAGCGGGAGTCGGCGCAGACCACGTGGTGGCGGGCGGCGGCCGTGTTCTCGGCCTCGTCGTCCAGCGGTGAGGTCGGCGGTACGGGCTTGCCCTGGGCGAGTGCCTGCCACGCCTTCGCCAACGCGGGCAGGGAGGCGTTGCTGTAGAGGCGTTCGAAGGTCAGTCCGCGGAACTGCATACCGTCCGTGGTGCCGATCGGGTGGGCGGTGAGGCGGGCGGCGAGCCGGTAGTACGTGGCCTTCACCTGCGCCGGTGTGCGGCCCAGCCCGTATTCAGGGTGCTTCGCCGCGTACGCGGCGAAGTCGGGGAAGCGGTCGTGCATCCCGCGGGCGAACTGCCGGAAGGCGGTGCGGTCGTAGCCACCTGCGCCGACGTTGCTGTCGAGGACGATCCGATCGCCGCGATGGGGGAACAGCGTGGCGTAGACGGCGCCGAGCCGGGTGCCGTAGGAGGCACCGAGGTAGGAGATCTTGTCCTCGCCCAGCGCTGTCCGGATACGGTCCATGTCGCGGGCGACGTTGGCCGTCGTGGTGTGCGGCAGCATCCAGGCGCTACGGGAGGTAGCGCACTGCCGGGCGATGCTGCGGGCGTGCGCCGCCTCCCGGGTCACGTCGGCCGAGGAGTGCGCGTACGCGGGGAAGGCGCCGCGCCGCAACTGGGGCTTGGTCTGGTCGCAGGTGACCGGTGTGCTGCGGCCGACACCGCGGGTGTCGAAGCCGATCACGTCGTAGGAGTCGAGCACGCTCTTCGGCAGTCCGGAGGCCGCGAGAAGGGCGGGATAGTCGAGGCCGGGGGCGCCGGGGCCGCCCGGGTTGGTCAGCAGCACACCGCGGCGTTTCGCCGGGTCCTTGCTCGCCAGCCGGGAGACCGCGATGTCAATCTTTCGGCCATCGCGGTGCCGGTAGTCCAGCGGGACCTTGAGCGTTGCGCACTCCAGCCGGGAAGCGGCGTCGGCGTCTGCCGCGCCGGCCTTGCGCGTCCCGTCCTTCTCGGGGCACGAGCCCCACCGCAGGGTCTCCGGCGCCGACGGTGTGTCCCTCATCGCCGCGGATGCTCCGGGTATGACGGCCACCGCCGTCGCGGTCACCGCCAGGGTCAGAGCCAGCTTCTTGCGGTGCGTCCGAAGTCCTCTTCTCAGGACCTGCTGTTTCGACATGCCGCGACGTTATGGCGACTGCGATGACGGCACATCAGCCCCGCTGGCACATTGTTCTACGCCCAAGGGCTAGGCACGTTTCGACTCCGGTCGAAGGCACCGCCACGAAGGTGCCCACCACCCGGCGAGATCAGCCCACGTGACGAAGCACTACCCGGCGCGGTACGCCTCGGTGTGGCTCAGGATCAGGCGGGTGAGCGCGGCGGGGCGGTCGAGTTGGAGGAAGTGACCGGCGCCTCGCAGTCGCTCGAAGCGCCAGGGGCCGTCGACCCACTCGCCGGAGCGTGCGATCTGTTCGAGGCTGCTGTAGATGTCTCCTTCCGGCCAGATTCCGAGCGTCGGCACCTCGACCCGGGGGACCGGGCTGATCTTCGCGTGCACGGGGTGGATGTTGGCCTGATAGAAGTTCAGCATCGCCCGCACCGCGCCGGGCCTCTCCAGATCGGCGATCCAGGCGTCGGCCTCGGGGTGGTTGCCCACCCACCAGCGGAACGTCGACCAGGGGCCGCCCTCGCCCTCTGTCTCGCTGCGCAACCAGTCCTCGGCGTCGGAGAACAGCATTCGCAGCATGTACCACGACAACTGCTTCTGCTCGTACGCCGCGTACCTCCGCGCGCCGGGGTGACCGATGCTCAGTGCGACGTAGGACCTGACCCGGTCGGGGCGGTGGGCGGCCATGGCCCACGTCGACGCCGCCCCGCGGTCATGACCCACGAGATGGAAGGTCTCCGCGCCGAGTTCGTCGACGATCGCCCACAGGCGTTCTTGGTCCTTCGCGATCGTGTAGCTCGCCACCTCGGCCGGCATGTCCGAGTCCCCCTGTCCGAGGAGGTCGGGGGCGATGACCCGGTAACCGGCTTCCAGGAGTCCGGGGATCTGGCCCCGGTAGACCGCCGACGAGTCGGGGATGCCGGGGACCAGAACGATGGTCTCCGGGCCGGTCCCCGCGGTGAAGACGTTCAGCCGGTGCCCATCGACTGTGACCGTGTGGCGGTCCATGCCGGTGAGGCGGTGAACCGCCGAGTGGAGGACGGGTGAGGAGTGCCCCTGTGTCATGACGATGCTCCGTTTCTCTCAAATGTCGTGGTGGTCGTGGTGGTCGTGAAGAGGGCGAGGACTACGAGGTGCTCCGTCTGAGCCATGACGGGAATCCCCTAATGACCAAGTGGTTACTAGGAGCGTACGCGGCGTTCGCGTTGATGACCACTTGTATACTTCGATCATGAACCCCTCAGAGGAAGGCCGACGGGCTCCCGGCCGCGCGGTGGAGTCGCCGGGAGAACCGTCGGCGACCCGTCGGCGGCGCGACCCCGAGGCGAGCCGGCGAGCGATCCTCGACGCTGCCCGCCGTGAGCTGTACGAGCGCGGCTACAGCCGTATGACGATCCGTGGTGTGGCCGCCCGTGCTGGCGTGACGCACGGACTCGTCATGCGTCATTTCGGCTCGAAGGAGGGGCTGCTCCGTGCGTCGGTCCAGGGCCCGGGCGACCTCGAAGCGATCCTGGCCGGTGGTACGGAGGGGCTGCCGGAGCGCATCGCGACGGCGTTCGTCGAGCGGATGGAGGCGGCGAGGAGCTCCGATCCGATGGTGGCCCTGATCCGCAGCGCGGCGGCGGACGATCCTCTCGCGACCGACCTGTACCTGACGATGCAGGCGCAGAGCGCGCGCGCCTATCGCGTGGTGCTTACCGGGCCGAACGTCGACGAGCGGGTCGATCTGCTCGGCTCGGTGCTGCTGGGGGTCGCGTTCAGCCGGTACGTGGTCCGCGCCGGAGCGCTCGCCGCGATGGAGCCGGCGGAACTGGCCCGGCACCTGACCGAGTTGCTGCGCCCGATCGTCCATCCGGTCGACGGGGCCCCTGCGTCCGGAGGGTGAGGTCATGACCGCCGAGGGGGCGCCGGGGAGTTCGGCGGCTCTTGTTAAGTGACCGCTTGGACATTAGTCGGCAACCGCCGTAACCTCGCTAGTGTCCAAATGGTCACCAAGGGGTGAGCGGCCTCGTGCTGACACAACCTCTTTCGATGAGAGAGCAGTTCCGTCATGACCCCTGAGCCCCTCAGTCCCGACAACACCACCGTCGTCCTTGTCGACTACGCCGTCGGTTTCGCCAACCTGCTGCGGTCCCACCCCCTTGCCGAGCACCTCAACAACGTCGTCGGACTGGCCAAGACGGCGAAGTGGTACGGGAGTGGCCTGGTCGTGACCAACGGCGAGTCCAGCAAGCCGTCCGGTCCGCTTTACCCGGAGCTGCTGGAGGCCATCGGTGACCAGCCGGTCATCGAGAGGGCAGTCGACTTCAACTCCTTCCTCGACGAGTCGTTCGCCCAGGCGGTCCGGGCGGAGGGCCGGCAGAACCTGGTGATCGGCGGCGTCGCCACCGACGGGTGCGTGCTGCAAACCGTGCTGGGCGGCCTGCGCGAGGGCTACCGCGTGCACGTCGTCGTCGATGCCTCTGGAAGCCCCTCACCGGAGGCCCACAATGCTGCGGTGCAGCGCATGATCCAGGCCGGTGCGGTGCCGGTGACCTGGTTCTCCGTTGCGGCCGAGTTCCAGCTCGACCCCAAGTTCCACGACGCCCCGCACCGCATGCGCCTGATGCAGGAGAACATGCCGGCCATGGCCATGGGCGCCCGCGCCTTCGTCAACGGTGTCGATCAGGGGAAGCGCGCCGCCACGACTGCCTGAGTCCCTTGCGAGGGGCGGGCATCATCCCCGCTCCTCGCCCGCTCCGGGCCTTCCGGAAGGGGCCCGCGTCCACAAGTTCGCGACGCCCCCAGCTCGTCCGCCTCCACCGCGTACGCCGCCTCCGGAGCAAGGTCCCCGAAGATGCGCTCCAGGCCGGCCGGCGCCCGCAGCGCGGCCGGCGGCGCGTCACACATCAGGGCGGCGACTTGCTGCTCCACCCGCGCCAGCAAACCCTCCAACTCCTCGGGGAGCGGCACGGTGCGGCCCCGCACCTCCTCGATGTGCCGCTCCCCGTCCTGGCACGGACCCGTGGTGTCGATGCCACGGGGATCATCGGTCATCTCCGCCTCACGACCGGGCAGCGCATCTCGCCTCGCCACCCACACGCGCACGAGCCGCGCAGATACGCGGCCAGTGGCGCTCCCAACGTCCCGTCGTAGATCCACCAATGGGAGACGGCCTCGCAGTCTCCGGCACCGCTCCCGGCATCGAAATAGACAGGCTTGGGCTCACTCCCATCAGCCAACAGCGCCACCGGCACCTTCGTGCGAGGCCCCCAACTCCTTGTCCGTCCAGCTCATTTGTCCTCCGCGTCACTATGTGTCGCTCTCGCTAGCCGTACACCTGCCCTCCGACGCCCGATCACGGCCCGAGGATCCCCGAGCCCGGAGATCAGTGACCGGCAAACTCACGAACCCGTGACCCCTCGACGCACCGAAGCCGCCTGCCGCCGCGGGACCGCCTGGGACAGGCGTTCCACCGGCCCGCAGAAGTCCACCGCGTCGAGCTCCTCGCCCGCGAAGAAGCGCAGCAGGAGCTCTGCCGTCTCCTCGGGCCGTTCCACGACGAGCAGGTGGTCGGCGTCCCGGACGGTGGTGAACAGGGCGCCGGGGAAGGAGGCCGCGCACTCCCGGACGACGGCGGGCGGCGTGGTCCGGTCGTGTTCCCCGGTGAAGGCCAGGGCGGGCCCGGTGAACCCGGAGCCGGGCGCCCGCAGCGCCGGCATGCTGCGCTCCAGGGCGACGAGGTAGCGGGAGGCGTTGAGCGGGGCGGCCTCCCGCAGTGTCTTGTCGACGAGGAAACGGGCGGCCTCCCGGCCCCGTACGACCACGTCCTGATCGCCGCATAGCGTCGTGGCGACGACCTGGTCCACGAACTCGTCGTAGCGCTCCTCGCGCAGCAGTTCCACCTGCGCCGCCACTTTGTCGCCGGCGTCGGGCCCGAAGGTGACGGCGGTCCCGACCAGGCCCAGGCGCCGCACCCGCCCGGGGTGCCGGTGGGCGAACTCGTAGGCGACGGCGCCGCCGTAG
This sequence comes from Streptomyces sp. NPDC054796, assembly GCF_053611545.1. Taxonomy (NCBI): domain Bacteria; kingdom Bacillati; phylum Actinomycetota; class Actinomycetes; order Kitasatosporales; family Streptomycetaceae; genus Streptomyces; species Streptomyces sp. NPDC054796. The sequence continues at coordinate 304,492 of NZ_JBSHAO010000001.1, forward strand.
GAGACGCCGACCAGGTCCACGCGGTCGACGCCCACGTGGTCCAGGAGGTGGGCGAGGCAGTCGGCAAGGCAGGGGAAGTCCGCCTCCGTGAGGGCCTCGCCGGTACCGTCGGTCCCGGGCAGGTCGGTCATGACGACGGGTCCGCCGCCGCGCAGCAGCTGTTCGAGGCGGGGCAGGGCGTACATGTCCTGGAAGACGCCGCCGGCCACCAGGACGGGGACGGTGCCGGGGGAGAGGTCGCCGACGACGCGGTAGCTGTACTGCGCGCCACCGTAGGTGACGTGCACGGCGTCGCCCGTGCCCCGGTCGTCGAGGAGCGCGGCGACGGAGGCGGCCGTACGACAGCGCAGCACCCGGGCCCAGGAGATCTGACGGCCGGTCCGCTCCTCCAGGCGGGTGTGCATCCGGGCCAGCCGCGGAGAGTCGCCGCCCAGGGCGAAGAAGTCGTCCTGGACGCCGATGTCCCGCAGCCCGAGGATCTCCCGCCACACCGCGAGGACGTCCTCCTCGGCGCCGGTGGCGGGGGCAGCGGCGGGTGACAGGCGGCCCACGGCGACCGTGCACGGTACCGGAACGCCGTGCCGGTCGGTCACGCGGACCCGTTCCAGCAGCGGGGCTGCCGTCCGCGCGTGCTCCGGGTCGGGGGTGCGGGCGACCACGCCGTGCACCGGGCGGGACGCGGCGGCGAGGTGGGAGCGGACGTACCGGCCGTCCGGGTCGACACCGGCGAGGACACAGGGCTCGGCCAGAGCGGCGCACACCCGCAGCGACGTCAGCGCCTGGGCGGCCTCCATCGGCGGATATCCGAGATCGGCGCCCAGGCCCTCGGAGGCCGGGCCCCGGCTGACACCGCGCTCCTGCCAGATGCCCCAGGCGATGCTCCGGCAGTCCAGGCCCCGCGCCCGCCGGTCGGCGGCGAAGGCGTCGAGCGCGGAGTTGGCGGCGGCGTAGGCGGCCTGTCCTGGCGCGCCGAACCTGCCGTACGCCGAGGAGAACACCACGAGTGAAGCGCCGGGCCGCTCGCTGGCGAGCGCGGCGAGGGTGTGGGCGCCGGCCAGCTTGGCGGCGACCGCTGCCGCGAGCCGGGCCGCGTCCACGTCGGGGAGGGCGGCCTCCTCCATGTGGCAGGCGAGGTGGAAGAAGCCGTCGGCCGGCGCCCCCCACCGCGCCTCCGCCTCCTCCACCGCCTCCCGGAGCCGCGCCGGGTCGGTGACGTCGGCCCGCGCGTACCGCACCCGCCCGGCGTCCGGGCGGGGCGCCGCCGAGCGCCCCAGCAGCAGGACGTGGGCGTCCCGGTCCGTGGCCAGGTGCTCGGCGAGGACGGCGGCGACGCCTCCGCCCCCGCCGGTCAGCACGTACCGGCCGCCGCGCACCGCGTCCGCCACCGGCACGGCCGTGCCCGGCGCAGGCGCATGCGCGGGCGCGAGCCGCGAGACCAGCCGTACCCCGCCGCGGTAGGCGGTACGGGGCTCACCGCACTCGGCGTCCAGTTCCGCCAGCACGTGACCGGCGGCCTCCGGGTCACCGGGCTCGACGTCCAGGCAGCGCACCCTCAGCCACGGCTGCTCATGCGCGGCGCTCGCCGCCAGGCCGTGGACCCCGGCACGGGCGGCGCAGACCCGCTCAGCCGCGGTGACCTGCTCGGCGGCGGCGGTCACGACCAGCACGGAAACGGCCGGTCCGGGGGCAAGCGCGCCGGCGAGTGCGGGCAGCCAGGTCAGGCCCTCGACGTGGGCGTCCACCAGCTCCTGCCCCGTCGCGTACCGGGGGCGCCGCCCGGCCAGGCGGGCGTGCACCACCTGCGCCGGGCGCAGCCCGCGCTCCGTCAACTGGGCGGTGAGCCGCCCCACTTGGGCGGCGTCACCGGTGTCCAGGACGAACTCGTCGTCCGCCACGACAGCGAACCGGGCGCCGTGCCGCACCAGGACGGCTCGTCGGCCCCCTTCCCGTACCGCCGCCGCGACCTGCCCGCCGAGCCCGGGGCCGGTCCGCACGGCGGGCCCTTCGCCCCCGCCTGCACCTGCACCTTCCCCCTCGCCATCGCCCTTGCTCCCGTCCTCGCTCTCGCTCCCGCCGATCACCAGGACAGGACCGGTGGGCGGCACCACCTCCGCTGGGGGCGGGAGCGCCGCCGGCGTCCACCGGGGCGTCAGGAACCACGCCGGCACCGTGGGACGTTCCTCGTCCAGCGTGCGCGCGAACCGTTCGGCCAGCTCCTTGCGCCGGATCTTCCCCAGCTCCGTCTTCGGCACCTCCTCGGGCCGGACGAAGACCACGAAGTCGGGGCGCGGCCCGAACGCCCGCAGCACGGTACGCGCGATCCGCTCCCTCGCCGCCGCCTCGTCAGCGCCCGGCGCCAGGACCGCGAAGAGCGCCAGCTTGTCGGAGGCGTAGTGCGGCAGCCGCAGGGGGCAGGCCGCCGTGTACGAGCGCCGTACGCAGTCCAGCTCCTCCACCACGGCCTCGATCTCGTGGCCGTGGTGGGTGACGCCGTTGACGATGACGGTGTCCCGCAGCCGGCCCGTCAGGGTCAGCCGTCCGCCCCGCAGCAGAGCGCGGTCACCGGTGTCGAACCAGCCGTCGGCCGTGAACGCCGCCCGGTTCGCCGCCGCGTTCTCGAAATACCCCGAGGTGACCTGGGCGCCGCGGACCTGCAACAGGCCCTCGGTCCCCTCCGGCACGACCCGGCCCTCCCCGTCGACGACCCGCAGGCGCAGCCCGGCCACCGGCCGCCCCAGGTCGGTACCGGCGCCGTCACCGGCGCCGTCAGTGGCGCCGTCACTCCCGTCGGGGGCGGCGTCCCCGGGCCCGGTGCCGCCCGGGAACCGGGCGTAGGTCACCCCCGACGAGGTCTCCGACATGCCCCATGCCGGCCACACGGCGTCCCCGGCCAGGCCGTGCGGCGCGAGCAGCCGCAGGAAGGCCCGCACGGTGCGCGCCGCGACCGCCTCGCCGCCGTTCAGCAGCCCGCGCACCCGCGACAGGTCCCAGGAGCGGTCCTCGCGCCGGGTCAGCTCCTCCACGACGAGGCCGAAGGCGAAGTTCGGTGCCCAGCTCACGGTGGCGCCGAACCGCTCCAGCAGGTCCAGCCAGCGCAGCGGATCGCCCAGGATCAGACGCGTCGGCGCGAACACCTCCGCGCACCCCGCCATCAGGTCCTTGAGGTGTGTCATCGCGATGCTGCCGCCGTGCTCCAGCGGCATCCAGTGCAGGGTGGTGTCGTCCGCCGTGTACGCGAGTGCGTCCAGCGTGCCGGCGGCCTCGGCGACGAGGGCGCGATGGGTCAACTCGACGAGTTTGGGCGTTCCCGTGCTGCCGGAGGTGCACAGCCGCAGCGCGACCGCCTCCGGCGGTACCGCGGCCGCCCGCGCCGCGGGCAGCTCCCGGCACTCCTCGGGCGTCACCGTCCGCAGCCCCGGCCACGCCAGCTCCGTCAGCTCGCGCCGGTCGGCCTCCTCGACCAGCACCGCCGGCCGGTGCAGGGCCTGCCAGACGTCGTGCACGCGGTCGAGCCCGGGGGCGTCCGCCGCGTACGCCTCGGGCCGTGCGACCGGGGCCGCCACGAACCCGCCCAGGAGACACCCCCACAGACCGGTCAGGAACGCCCGGCTGGACGGCAGTTGCAGCAGAACGCCGTCGCCCGGCGACACCCCTGCCCGGCGCAGCCCGCCGGTCACCCGCAAGGCGTCGGCCAGCAGCTGCGCACAGCTCTGCACCTCCTCAGCGGCCCCGGTCAGATGCGTGATCGTCTGCTCCGGCCGCAGGGCCGCCGCCCGGCGCAGGACGTCCCCCGCAGACCCGGGCAGACCGGGCGGCGGCGGGCCGCCGTCCGCCAGCGACGGCGGAGCCGACGCGGACGCCGCCCCGTCGCCCGCGACGCGGTCCCCGGGCGCGGCCCTCCTGCCCTCCTTCTCCGGAACGGCCCGTGGCGGTACGCCGGTCACGGCATCCGGTGCGAGGGGCAGCTGACCCAGCGGCTCGCGCACCGCGCCCCGGCCCACCGACAGCACACCGGGTCCGACCAGGCGGTCGGCCGTCCGCTGCCAGGCGCCGAGCAGATCGTCGTCCAGCACCGCGACCGGGGGCCGCTCCCGTCCCCGCACGGCCTCCAGGGCGCCGACCACGCACAGGGCGACCCGGCCCGGCTCGCCGCCCGTCAGCTCCGCCTCCAAGGCGGCCAGGTCCAGCGGGCCCCGCACCACGAGGTGGACGATGGCGCGGGCACCCCGCACGCCGGATCCGGCGAAGACCTCGCAGTCCTGCACGGAGCCGTGCGCCATTGCCCTGGCCCTGACTCCGGCCAGAAAACGCCGCTCGGCCGACAGATCGTCTGTACGTGACACGCCTACCCCCGACTCGAAGAAGGACGAGCGCCCGGCAGCCACGGTCTTCGGGCGTCTCGCGCAGACCCGATCAGGGTGGCGTCCTCCTCTTGCTCGACGCGCCGGGCGGGAACCTCTGCGGCCGGCCAAACCACCCGATGAGGTGAACGGGGGGCTGACAGGCAGGGCTCCCTTCACCTCGCCCAGGCCCTCAGCCCCGTGTCAGCCTCAGCCTCCCGGTACGGGTCCGCCCCCAACAGCACCCCACTGTGGGTCTCCGACGTCGAACCCGGCTCGACAACGGCCACGGCGCCGCGGCCTTCGTCTCGGGACCGGCCCTCGCGGCCCACCGGCGGTGCCGACCGGTCTCCCGCCGGCACCGCCTTCTGGCGTCCTTCTGGCGTCGTCGAAGGTCATGCGCGGCCCGGGCCGCCGTCGGCGCTCCTGCCGGTGCGGTAGCGCGGTGTCCGTACCCGCCTGGAGGTGTACCGCGTCTCACGTCGGCCCTTGGACGGTGGTGCGGCCGGGGCGAGCGGCCCCGGGCCGGCCGCCGTGGCACGCGGGTGGCCGGTCAGCATGCGCTGGAATCCGGCCGGCAGCTCGTGTGGCGGGACGTGCTTGCGCCGTCCTGCCAGCAGGCTGCGCAGCAGGGCAGCTCGCTCGCCCGTACCGGTCGGCCACGGTGATACGTCTCCGTCGTCGTGTCCGGCCGCGTGCTGGTCCGCGCCGTCGGCGAGCAGCGTCTGGTGGAGCTGCCGCAGACCCGCCGCGGGGGCGATACCGAGTTCCTCGCTGAGCAGGCGTCGGCATCTCTCGTACTCCCGCAGCGCCTCGGCCGAGCGCCCGCAGCGCTGGAGGGCCAGGATGAGCTGTTTCCAGAAGTGTTCCTGCAACGGATCGCACGCCAGGGCCTGACGGAGCCGCGGCACGTAGGCGCCCGGATCGCCGCCGCAGAGTCCGTCGAGGCTGAGTGCGACGCGCCGGTGCAGCGCGCGCCGCCTCTCCTCCTCCAGCAGCGGTACCGCGCCCAGCATCAGCTCCGGAGCGTCCACGTTCGCCAGCAGCGGCCCCCGCCACAGTTCCAGTGCGGAGTCCAACGTGCGGCTCTCCCCGTGGGTGTCTCCCGCGGCGCGCAGTTCCGAGGCGTGTCCCAGCCGTGCCCGGAACTCGGTGGCGTCGACAGCCACGCGGGTACCACTCAGGGCGTAGCCTCCCCGCCCGCCCTCGATGAGGGATGTGCCGTCCCGGCCGCTTCCCTGGGTCGGGTCCAGGGTCTGGCGCAGGCGTTTGATGTAACTGCGGATCGTCGCCCGTGGAGCCGTCGGCAGCTCGGTGCCCCATAAATACTCTGCGAGGTCCAGGACCGGCAGGGTGCGTCCGTGGTGCAGCGCCAAAGAGGCGAGCGCGATGCTCAGCTTTCCCGTCGGTATCTTCAGATGTCGTCCTCCGGACGTCACATCGAGTGCGCCCAGCAGGCGCACGGTGATTTCCATGTCATTTCCCCCATCTTTTCTGGGCACGGCACGCCAGGCTTTTCGATGGTCAATGCCTGGGCCCGGACGGCTCACCCGGTACGCCACCGCGCGGCTGCGCCACACACGGGAGTGCGGGCACAGTCCCCCGTTCCCGGGGCGCGGCGGGTTCCAAGGGGCTGAGTCTGCTGTTCTGCTGTTCTGCTGTGAGGATTCCACCGTCGGACGTTGTTGTGCAGCCGTTCTTCCGCGCAACAACACACATCGCGGTGGCTGTGCGGGACGCAACGGATCTGCTACGGAAGTGCCACGGGCTCCCTGGAAGCTGAAGTCTCCCCGCAACAGCCGCTGTCGTACCGGCCCGCCGGTAAGCCAAGGCCCCGGACGGCAGGCGGCATGTCATTCCCGAGCGAAAAGGGAGCACTGGGATGAAGATGTCCGCGAGTCGCACTGCGGTGATCGTCGAGGAGCACGGGAAGACAGGTCGGAGGGCTGGTGCATCCGCCAGGTCCGGCGCCGTGGCGCCGGAGACCGGGAGGGCGCCTGGTGGCATCGCATGAGTGAAATGGCGCACGAGAATGCGGCCTTCTCCAGTTTCCCCCGACGAAACCGGCCAGCCGTTCTTGCCGTGGCCGACGGGGCCCGAAGCGTCATCGGCGTCTTCCTGCTGGACGACCACGCGCTGTTCCGCGCGGGAGTCCGCGCGGCGGTCGAGGGAAGCCGGGACATGCGGATCGCGGGAGAGGCTGCCACGGGGAGAGAGGCGCTCGACGCATTCCGCTTCGGCCTCCGTCGGGGACCGGACGTGATTCTCGCGGATCCGGCCGCTGTGGGGATTCCCATGGCCGAATTCATCGGCCGGGCGGCAGAACTATTGGCCCCTCGCCCGGTGAGGGTGCTCATCGTCTCCACGGCCGACTCCGACGCGGAGGTCGTCAGGGCGGTCCGGTCCGGTGTGCACGGGGTCCTCGGGAAGTCCGCCGACCGCGATGAACTGATGCGCGCGATACGCACGGTGACGGGCGGGGGAGCGGTCTTCGGGCCGGGAGCGGCGGAGTGTTTGCGGCGCTGCTTCACCACGGTCGGCGACGTTCGGGGGCCCGGGGCATTCCCGGAACTCACCCCGCGCGAGCACGAGGTGCTCGACCTGCTGGCGCGGGGCTTGCCGAACCGCGATATCGCACGCCGTCTCTTCCTTTCGGAAAAGACGGTGCGCAACCACGTGTCCCACATCTTCGCCAAACTCGATGTGAAGGACAGGTCGGCCGCGACGGCCCGTGCCCGTGCGGCCGGTACGGGAGCCGGAAGCCCCGGCTGAACGCGAGCCGGCTCGCTCGGAGGGCTACGAGCGGTGGTAGTCCAGCAGACGGGTGTCGGTGCCCTCTACGCCGCCCGGCAGCCAGGAGGCCGCCATCCGCGCCACGACGTCTCGGGGCTGCGGCGGGTTGACGGTCCTGGTGTCGGGCTTCGCGGTCATCTGGAGGCCCCAGGCGAATCCGTTGAGGGGGATGAAGGAGGTCCAGAAACGGCGGTCGATTCCCAGCAGTACGTTCGCGTAGCTGTAGGCGTGCCAGGTGTGATAGCTGAGCGGCGGGTCACCGTCCATCGTGTGCACCTCGGATTCCACCGGTGCCCGGCGCGGGTCGAAGAGCACGCCCTGTGCGAAGTACGACATCGTCGCGAATACGCCGCGCGGGTCCTTCCGGTAGTACGTCTCGAACACGCCGACCTGTGCGGACGACAGCACCTGGAGCGCGTCTCGTACGGGGCGGAGAAAAGTGGCGAAGGAAGCCGGATAGCCGGAACTCCGGGACAGCTCGGTCCACGCGTCGCGCACGCCCTTCAGCGGATTCCCGCCTACGTGCGCGCCGATGGCCTCGTATGCCGCTGCGATCTCCGGCGACTGCTGGAAGTAGGTGACCTCGTCGAACTGGTACCAGAAATCATTGGCACGCCGGTCGCCCAGCATTCCCGGAACGTCGGGAAACTCCGGATCCCCCTGCCGGGTCTGCCGACGCTGACTCTCCGCTGCCCACGACGGCCCGCTCAGCACCGTGGCCGCCATCCCCGCGGCTCCGGCGATTCCGAGAGCGCCCCGCAGAAGCGCCCTCCGGCCATGCGGAACTCCGGAATCCCATACCGGTTCCTGTTTCATGTCCTGTTTCATGGATGGCCTCCCCCTTTTTCTCGGCTCCTGCCATCTTCATGTACTGGCAGTGCGTCATGCACTGTGCCGGTGCGGCGCTTTCCCTGTCCATGTCCCGGGACAGCTTCGGGACATTTATGGGACCGCGTGACCCATGCGTTCGGGACCGCGGGTTTCTTAGGTTTCGTGATGTCCGGTGGGGTGCCCGGTGAGGGCTCGGTTCCTGCCGGGACATCAGAGATCACCGAAGACGAAGGATGGTCATCATGACGGAAGAGACCGTGTCGTACGAGACGCCCGCGCTGGTCGAGGTCGGTGACTTCGCGGAGCTGACCCTTTCCCGCGGTACCTGGGGCTGGGACGACCTGAACCAGTGCTGGTTCCTGGGCTGCTGAACTGGCGCATCAGGCGCGGGGGCCGGACGGCACGCCACCTGGCCCCCGCACATCCACCGTGTGATGAAAGAAGAGGTGAAGACGATGGAAGCGCAGCTGTCGTATGAGACGCCCGCGCTGGTCGAGGTCGGTGACTTCAGGGACCGCACGTTGGGGCAGGGCACCTGGGGCTGGGAACTGGACTTTACCTGCTGGTTCTACGACTGCTGACACTCCTCCAGGGCTGAGGTGCCGGGTGAAGCATTTCACCCGGCACCCGCATTCTTGTTCCGGGCGGCCCTCATCAAGAGCGGAGAAACCATGCAATTCTTTGTTCTGCCCGATTCCCAGGACGCCACTGCCGTCTTGGAGGGAATCCCTTTCGTGCAGCGCGAACGGAGCCTGCACCATGCCTCGGGCCGTCCGTGGATCGTCGGTTCGTGGCACGACGACGAGGTGGTCCTCGGCGCGTACGGCAGCAGCCGCATCGCGCTGTTCGGCTCCACCCTGACGACAACCTCGGCTCTCGACCGGGCGCTCGCCCAGGCCCGTGGGCCGGAGCGGCTCGACACGCTCGCCCGGTCCGTACCGGGGAGCTTCCATCTGATCGCGTCCGTCGACGGCGTGACGCGGGTCCAGGGTTCCCTCTCGGGAACGCACGAGGTGTTCTGGACGACGGTCGGCGGTACGTCACTGGCCGCTGACCGGCCGGATATCCTCGCTGAGCTGACGGCCGGTGCCATCGACGACATCGGCATGCTGGGCCACTTCATGTCACAGCCCCCCTGGCCGCTGAACGAACGGACGCTCTGGCAGAACGTCACATGCCTGGGGCTGGGGGAGTACGTACGTCTCGCCCCCGACGGCACGGCCCGGCCGCTCCGCTGGTGGGCCCCGCCCGACGACGAGGTGCCGCTCACCGAGGCGGCGGAGAGGGTCAAGGCCACTCTGCTGAACGCCGCCGCCGCACGAGCCGCTTCCGGAGCGCTGCTCGCGTGCGACCTCTCCGGCGGTATGGATTCCACAAGCCTTGCCTTCACCCTGCGGCACATCGATACGCACAGCCGCATCGTGACCGTCTGTCATGACGCCGAGGACGCCGCCAACGACGATGCCAAGTGGGCGGTGCGTGCGGGGGCCTGGCTGGCCAACAGCGAGCCACTGGTCATCGAAGCGACGGAGTGCCCGGCGTCGTTCGCCGATCAGCTCAGCCTGGACGACGACCTCGAAGCGCCGTACGCCTGGTCCAGGACGAAGTCCCGCATCGCCCATACGGCGGAGCAACTGGCGGAGCGTGGAGCGTCGCTCCAGCTCACCGGGCACGGCGGTGACGAACTGTTCTCCCCCGCGCCATCCGCGTACCACACCCTCCCCCGGCGCCATCCGCTGCGCTCGATCCCGCACATGAGGGCCGCACGCAGCATGTTCCGCTGGCCCTTGGGCGCGATGACCCGCAACATCCTGCACAACCCCGGCTACGGGGACTGGCTCAGGGCTGCCGCGCGAGAGCTGACCACGGAAGAAGGCGGCCCCCGTCAGCCTGTCACCGGCTGGGGCGGGTATCCCCGACTTCCCGTCTGGGTCACGACGGACGCGGTGCACGCCTGCGCCGCGATGCTCCGTTCCGCCGCTGGAGAGACGGAGCCGTACTCGTACGACCCCACACAGCACCAAATACTGCACGGCGTCCGCCAGTGCGGCAGCCAGCTCCGGCTCACCAACCGGCGCACCCTGCGCCACGGAGTGGGGTACGACGCGCCCTACCTCGACGGGCAGGTCGTCGAAGCGGCACTCTCCTCACGGCTCATCGACCGGTTCAGCGCGGCTCGCGCCAAACCCGTCCTCGCCGAGGCCATGCGGGGCACCGTTCCCGACGCGATACTCGGCCGCACCACCAAGGGCGAGTTCAGCGCCGACGTGTACGCCGGGGTGCGGCGGCACAAGCGCGAACTCCTCGAACTCTGCGACGGCATGCTCCTCGCCGAGCGCGGACTGGTCGACGAGCCGGCGGTCCGCGCGGTGCTGACGGCACCGCATCCGATGTCCAGGACCTTCATTCCCATGGTGCACACCCTCGCCTGCGAATCGTGGCTGCGCTCGGTGGAGGCCGCGCGCGCCGAGCGGCGGCGGAGCACGGAAGGAGCCCGCGCCTCATGACGCACGAAGTGACGTACACACTCCCGCCCGACGTGATCGCGACCGCGACCGAGGACGGCATGGTGCTGCTCCAGGTGACGACGGGGCGCTACTGGATGCTCAACGGTGTCGGCGCCGTCGTGGTCCAGCTCCTCATGGAGAGCAAGGCCGTTCCCGCCATCGTGGAGGAGCTGAGCACCCGCTTCGGCGAGGATCCTGAGAGGGTCGCCGCCGATGTACGGGCGCTGCTCGAACAGCTCGCCGACGCCCGGCTGGTGACCTCATGAGCTTCCCCGTCGTACCCGAACAGCGCAGCGCCGACGTGCCGTTGCGGCTGCGGACGCTCGCCCGCCTCACCGTGTCCATCGCCTGGCTGCTGATCCGTCTGTCGCCGGGGCGGCAGCGCCGTGTGCTGAGTGCGGTGGCCCGCCGGGCGCGCCCCGCCGCGTACGGGCAGGCGCTGGACTGCCGCCAGGCCGTGGTGACCGTCAGCCGCAAGTGTGCGGGCCTGGGGTGTCTCCAGCGTTCCGTGGCAACCGTACTGCTGTGCCGGATGCACGGCACATGGCCCGAGTGGTGCACCGGTGTGCGCACCGAACCGTTCCGGGCGCACGCCTGGGTCGAGGCGGAGGGCCGTCCCGTGGGCGAGAGCGAGGACATTCTGCTCTTCCACAAGATGCTGCATGTTCCCGCACCCGCACCCGCACCCGCATCCGCCACCACCGGAAACCGGAGGCCGTCATGACCCCGTGCAACGACATCAGGTTCGGGCTCCTGCTGACCACCGCCCGTCGGGAGGGCCAGGACGAGAGCGAGGTCTTCGCGCGTACGCTGCGGCTCGCCCGGCACGCGGAGGACCTCGGCCTCGACGACCTGTGGGTGACCGAGCACCACTTCAACCCCGCCGCGGTCGGCTCCTCGGCGCTCACCCTCGCCGCTCATCTGCTGGGTGCCACCTCCCGTATCCACGTGGGAACGGCTGTCACGGTCCTCTCACTGCACGAGCCGGTGCACGTGGCGGAGCAGACGAACCTGCTCGACCACCTCTCGTCGGGACGGTTCACCCTCGGGGTAGGACGTGGTGTGCCGGGCGCCGAGCACGACGTCATGGGCCGGGGGCTGGACGCCTGGCGCGCGGGGGTCGCCGAGCCCCTGGACCGCCTGCTGGCCGCGCTGCGCGGTACGGTGCCCGACACTCCCGGCGTCTCTGCCGACGACGGACCGGCGTTACGCTTGGTCCCCGCTGCCAGGACGCGGCCGCACCCGCCCGTGTACGTGGCGGCGGGCTCACCGGCGTCGCTCACCGTGGCCGCCGAACGCGGGCTGCCGGTGATGCTGTTCTTCGACAAGGACCCCGACGCCAAGGCCGAGATGCGCGCGCTCTACGAGCGCGCGGCACAGGAGGCGGGCGGCCCGCCCGTACCGTCGCACGGTCACCGTCATGCCTTCGCCGTCTTCGCGCAGGTCACCGGGACGGAGCGGGAGACGGCACAACTGATGCGCGCCCAGGCGGAGTTCACGGCGTCGCTCAACAAGCGCCCGGGCGAGCCCTCCGCCACGCCGGAGGACGTGGCCCGTATCACGGACAAGCTCCTGACCACCCAGCCGGTGGGATCTCCCGGGACATGTGTCGACCGGTTGCTGCACCACATCTCGGCCTCGGGCTGCGGCCGTGTGATGTGTCAGGTCGAGTCGGCGGGGGACACCGCATCCGTTCTGCGGAGCCTGGAACGGCTCGCTACCGAGGTCTTCCCCGTCGTACGGCAGTGGGCCGGGACGGTTCCGGCCGGGGCCGGGGCCGGGGCCGGTGTCTGAGCCCGTGTCCCCCACTGCCTCCGCGTCCCCCGCGTCCCTCTCCCTCCGGGAGACCTTCCGGGTGCTGCTGGAGCACGTGCGTCAGGTCCGTGGCCGACTGATCCTCGGCGCGCTGCTGGGGCTGGCGGGCGCCGCGGCGATGCTCGGTCAGCCGCTCGCGGCCAAGGCCCTCATCGACCGCCTCCAGCATCAGGACGGCCTCACCGGCGCGCTCGCACTGCTCACCGTGCTGGTCCTGCTGGGCGCCGCGCTCAAGGCGTGGGGGCAGTATCTGCTGGCGCACACGGCGGAGTCCGTGGTCCGCGGCGCGCGGCGGCGGCTCGTCGCGCGGCTGCTGCGTCTGAAGGTGTCCGAACTCGACCGCAGCGAGCCCGGCGACCTGATGGCACGGGTCACCTCGGACACCACGCTGCTGCGCCAGATCACCACGCAGTCCGTCGTCTCCGCCACCATCAGCGTGCTCGGCCTCGCCGGGGTGCTGGTGATGATGGGGATGCTCGACGTGGTGCTGCTGGGCGTCAGCGTCTGCGTCGCGGCGATGGTGAGCGGGGTGGTGGTCACGGCCTTGCCGCGCATCTCCGCCGCCACCGCGCGTGCGCAGTCCTCGGTCGGTGACATGGGTGCCGTTCTCGAACGGGCCCTGGGCGCCCTGCGCACCGTCAAGGCGTCGGGCGCCGAGGAGCGGGAGACGGCCGTCGTGCACCGTGCGGTGGACGAGGCATGGCGTGGCGGGGTGGCGGCGGCGAAGTGGCAGTCGCTCATGGGAACGTCCGCCGGGCTGACCGTCCAGCTCTCGTTCCTCACGGTGCTGGCCGTCGGGGGAGCGCGGGTCGCCTCCGGTGCCATCGACGTGGCGACCCTGGTGGCGTTCCTGCTGTTCCTCTTCTACCTGATGGACCCGATCTCCCAACTCATCCAGGCGGTGGGCCAGTTCCATGTCTCGGCGGCGGCCGTCGCACGGCTGCGGGAGGCCGAGCGGCTGGAAGTCGACCCACTGGACGCCCCCGCCCCCGCCCCCGCCCTCGCTCCCGCCTCCGCCCCCGCACGGCGGTCGCGGCCGTCGCGCCCGCCAGGGGAGTCGGCGCCGCCGGTGTCGGTGCTCAGGAAGCCGGGCACCCCCGCCACCGTCGTCTTCGAAAACGTCGTCTTCCGCTACCGTCCCGGACTCCCCGACGTCCACCGGGGCGTCGACTTCGCCGCGGTCCCCGGCGGCATGACCGCGCTGGTCGGCCCGTCGGGAGCCGGAAAGACCACGCTCTTCACGCTGCTGGAGAGGTTCTACGAGCCCACCTCGGGCCGCGTCCTCCTGGACGGTGCCGATGTCAGGGACCGTCCGCTCGCCGACCTCAGGGCCGCGCTCGGGTACATCGAGCAGGACGCCCCCGTGCTCTCCGGCACACTCCGCGACAACCTGCTGTTCGCGGCGCCCGATGCCGACGAGCGACGGCTGGAGGACGTCCTGGTACGCACGCGTCTCACCGGGCTGGTCCGTGGCCTGCCCCAGGGGCTGGACACCCCGGTCGGCCACCGAGGCGTCAGGCTGTCCGGAGGCGAGCGACAACGCGTCGCCATCGCGCGTGCCCTGCTGCGCGCCCCGCGTGTCCTGCTGCTGGACGAGGCCACGTCGCAGCTCGACGCCGCCAACGAGCACGCCCTGCGTGAGGTCATCGCGGATGTGGCCCGGGAGACGACGGTCCTGGTCGTCGCCCACCGGCTGTCCACGGTCACCATGGCCGACCGCATCGTGGTGCTGGAGTCCGGCCGGGTCCGCGCCATCGGCACCCACGGCGAACTGGTCACCACGGACCGGCTGTACGGCGAACTCGCGGCCACCCAACTGCTCACTTCCCGGCCCGCGTGAGCCCCCCGATGAGCGTCCAGCCGGTTCGCCGGGCGGACCGAGGAAGCTATCGAGGCAGCTTCTTTCCACTCCGGCTTCCGCATCGCCTCGGTGAAATCGTCGCAACGGTCCGTGCAGGGCACACCTGGGAAAACCGGGCGACAGCAGGATGGGCGCGTCCGAGGTCCGGCTCGTGCCGGCCGCCGTTGCCAACGGCGATCCGATGTGCGACGTTGGAGTGGAGCCCGGAAACAGGGCTTCCGGACGAGGGGTGCCGTACCCGGTGTGCGACAAGACGGCCCGTACGGAGGCTGTCATGTCGTGGCTCGTTCTCGCCCTCTCAGGTGTGCTGGAAGCCGTGTGGGCGACGGCCCTGGGCAAGTCCGAGGGCTTCAGCAGGCTCGTCCCGTCCCTGATCTTCGCCCTCGCCCTGGCCGGAAGCATGGGCGGCCTGGCCTACGCGATGCGGGACCTTCCCGTCGGCACCGCCTACGCGGTGTGGGTGGGCATCGGGGCTGTGCTCACCGTCCTCTATGCCATGCTCACCGGCGGTGAGTCGGTGAACACCTTGAAGGTCGTCTTCCTGGTGCTGATCGTCGGCAGCGTGATCGGCCTCAAGGCCGCTCACTGAGGGTGATCGCGCAGCGGGCCGCGCCGCCCTGGCGGGCCCTGACACCACTCGACGGCGCCGAAGACACCGTGTCTCCCGCACCGGAGCAGGCCCCGTGACCCCGGTCTGACGCAGGGTCAGGACTGGTCCAGGGCCCGTTCGATGGCGCGTCGGGCCCGGTCCGCCGCCGTCCGGTCGTGCTGGAGCTGCATGGCCGCGTTCAGCGCCAGTCCGGCGGCGACGATCTCGAACAGTGCCTGGTCGACGTCGAACCCGGCAGGCAGCTCGCGGTTGTCCACCGCCGCGGCCAGGTCGGTGCGCAACTGTTCCCGCCAGCGCGACCACACCTCGGCCACCGCGTCGCGGACCCGGCCGGGGCGGCCGTCGTACTCGGTGAGAGCCGCGGTCATCAGGCAGCCGCCGGGCAGCAGCGGTGCCTCCAGATAGCCCACGGAGTTGGCGCACACCGCGCGCAGCCGCCGCAGTCCCGGCGGCTCGGCCAGTGCGGGTTCGACCACCCGGTGCCAGAAGTCGACGAAGGCCTTGTCCAGGGTGGAGATCTGGAGCGTCTCCTTGGTGCCGAAGTGCTTGTGCACCCCGGACTTGCTCATCTCCAGCTCCTCGGCGAGCCGGCCGATGGTGATGCCCTCCAGTCCTTCCTCGGAGGCGATCTCGGCGGCACGGCCGAGGATCCGGCCCCTGGTGGCCTGTGCTTCGGCTGCTGAGCGTCGTGGTGACATGCGACAAGAATAGCGTACGGTCGTTCGCTATTGATTTAGCGAACGTCCGTACGCTAAGTTCCGTGGCACCCACCGGAACGAAGGAGCACGAGATGCGGGTACGACGACTGGGCTGGGCCGGAGTGGAGATCGAGGCGGGCGGCGGTACGCGGCTGGTGATCGACTACGTGCGGGACCTCTCACCGCTGTTCACGGGCTGGAAGCCGGGCGAGGGACTGGCGGCGCCGAGCGGAAAGGCCACCGCCGCACTCGTCACCCACCTGCACCGGGACCACACCGACGCGTCCGCGCTCGCGGACGCGCTGACACCGGGGGCGCCGGTGCTGCGACCCGCGCCGGGCCACGGCGACGACGTGGACAACGTGACGACACTGCTCGCCGAACGCGAACTGGTCCAGCACCGGCTGGCGGCCGAGACCGTCGACGCCTGGTCCACCCGCCAGCTCGGGCCCTTCCGCGTCACCGCGGTCCCCGCCGTCGACGGGCTGGGCGACCCGCAGCTCAACTGGGTGGTCCAGGCCGAAGGGCAGCGGGTCTTCCACGGCGGCGACACGATGTTCCACGGCTACTGGTGGCTCGTCGCGCGCCGGTTCAGCCCCTTCGACGCGGTGTTCCTGCCCGCCAACGGCGCGGTGGTCGACGCGCCGCACCTCCAGCCGCCGAGCCCGCTGCCCGCCGCGCTGGACCCGAGGCAGGCAGCGGCGGCGGCGGAGATACTCGACGCCCGGTACGCGGTGCCGATGCACTACGAGTCGGAGCAGCCGGACAAGATCGCGGGCTATGTCGAGGTCTCCGACCCGGAGAAGGAGTTCCGCGCACACGCCGGGCGGCGCGCACATGTGCTGGCCGTCGGGCAATGGCTGGACCTGGCCACATGACGGGGGAGGGGCCGCTGGAGCCGCGCCCCCACGCGCGGCCCGCCCACCACCCCGGCCCGACCGCACCCCCTAGTGCCACGCCCCCGACAGGCGCCGGGTGACGACCGCGCTGAGCGTGCGCACGCCCCGCGTCGAGCAGGGGTCGATGCCGGTGAGTTCCCGCACCCGGCGGAGGCGGTAGTCCAGGGTGCGGGTGTGGACGTTGAGGGCGGCCGACGCGGCGCCGCGCTGCATGTCGTGGCGGTAGTACGTGTCGAGGGTGACGAGCAGGTCAGGGCCCGAGTCCAGCCGTCGGGCCACGTCGCGCAGCCACGCGTCGACGAACGGCACGTCCGCGACGGCGAGTTCGACGAACACGTCGGCCAGGGTGTGCGGCCGGAGCCGCGCTGACGCCCGTCGCAGCGGGGCCGCCCGGCTGATCCGACGGGCCCGGTCGAGCGCTTCGGCCAGCTCGGGCGGCCTGGCGGTGGCGGTGCCGACCGCGCAGGGCCGGCCGAGGGCATGGGCGAAGTCCCGTACGAGTTCCGGCAAGTGGTCGGGGACGAGATCGGGCATGAGGTCAGTGGTGGCGTGGCACGGTACGTTTTCCGCTTCCGCCGTGCCGGAAATCAGGGGGACAAGGGCGATCAGCTCGCCGCTCCCTTCGCCGTCCTCCGGGCTCCACATGACAGGCGTCTGGTGGTTCTTCACCAGTGTCTCGATCTCGTTTTCCAGAAAACGATCAACGGCGGGGCGGTCCGGAATCCGGAACACCGTCACCGCCCAGTAATCCGGCAGTTCCATGCCGACGGCCAGGGCGAGTTCCCACGCTATGGGATCTCCGTTCAGCAGTGATCGGGTCAACAGGGCGATCTGCTCGGCATACCGCATCCGGCGGCGCAGAACCCGCACGTATCCCTGGCGGTAGGCGGCGATGCCCCGTTCGCCCTGCGGGGCGAACCAGTTCATCATGTTCATGAGTTCCTCGACGCCGCCGCCGCGCTGGGCCTCCGTCGCCTCGTTGATCTCGCGCAGCATGAGCGCGGTGTGCAGCCCCAGAACCCGTTGCCGTGCGTCGAGTGACATGCCTGCCCCGGCCCGCAGCTCTCCCATCGAGGCGATGTAGCCGAGATCCGCGCCGGTCAGCGCGGTGTTGTCCGGGGACAGCTCGACGGTCCTGTGCCGGAACCACATCGAGTGCTCCAGCGTCTCGGCCCGCGCCCTGGGGTCCTTGTCCAGGAACTCGAACTCCGGGATCTCACGCGTGTACGTCTCGACCTCTCGGCGGGCGTTGGCCGACGCCTGCCGGGTCAGTTCGGCGAAGAGGCTCCCCATGGATGCGAGCATGTCATTCCGGACGAACCGGCCGACAGGCGAGATCCGGACGGTGTTCACACTCTGCGCAAATCGACGGCAAGCATATCGGCCAGACTTTTGTCACAGCGCGCAAATTTGCCGGAACGCCGCGTTCCCGTCACCTCTTCCGCTTGTGGGGGAGCCGTGAAGCGGCCTTAATGAGAATCGCGTGCGCGCCCGTGGGAGAACACCTCGGCAGTCATTCCGAACGCGACTTCCGGCAATCAATGTGCGCGTGCGTACGGGAATTCTCAGCCGGGCGCCGCACAATGGCGCCCGCTCAAAGGGGAGGGATGTTCCGATGAAGGCAGGCAAGAGAAAGAGAATCATGGCGGCGGTCGCGGTCCTGGCCACGTCGACGGCGCTCATGCTCGGCACGCCGGGCACCGGTTCGGCCGCACCCGCCGCCACCCCCAGCCTCCGTGCGTACGGGATCAGCGGCGACGGCACCCTGATGGCGGCGTTCTGGACCGACAATCCGAAGGTCCTCAACTGGGTCAGGGCCGTCGAAGGTCTCAGCGGCGATACGGGCCTGATCGGGATCGATTTCCGTGTGCAGAACGGCCTGATGTACGGCGTCGGCAACAAGGGCGGCATCTACACGATCAAGCTCCCGCAGGGCACCGAGGACGTCGTGGTCACCAAGGTGTCCCAGCTCCAGTACGCGCTGAACGGCACGACGTTCGGCGTCGACTTCAACCCGGCGGCCGACCGGCTCCGCGTGATCAGCGACAACGGCCAGAACCTGCGGCACAACCTCAACGACAACTCGACCATCCAGGACGTGAACCTCACCACCCCGCCGACGGAAGGCACGACCAAGGGCGTCACCGCCGCCGCGTACACGAACAACGACCTCAACCCGGCAACCGCGACCACCCTGGCCGACATCAACACGACCAGTGACCAGGTCGTCCTCCAGTCCCCGGCCAACAACGGCACGCTCGCACCGACCGGCAGTCTCGGCATCGACGCCGGGCTCAACGCGGGCATGGACATCTACAGCACCCTGTCCGGCGGGAAGGCGGTCGACAACGCCGCCTTCGCCTCCCTCACCCCGTACGGCGCCAGCAACCCGTCGCTCTACAGCGTCAACATCTTCACGGGGCAGGCCACCTCCATCGGCCAGTTCCCGCTGAACATCACGGACGTGGCCATCTCCCTCACCGGCACCTGATCCACGCGGTCATGTCTCGCCGCGGTCCGGCCGTCGCCGGACCGCGGCGAGACACCGCTGCGGGCGCACGGTCGCCACCGTAAGAAACCGGTCGAGATACTCACCGGATTCTCACCGGATTCCCACCTGCGCACGGCATCGTTCAGGACATGAGGTGTCACGTGCCTGTCTGTCCGCACTGCGGTCGAGTCCAGTGCATCTGCCGGTCCCGTTCGCGCCGGAAGGGCGCGCCGAGGGCGGCTGGCAGTATGGCCGCATGGTGGAGGGCACGGGCCGACGGCTGCTAGTGGTGGACGATGAACCGGCGATCGTGGACGTCCTGGCGACGTCGCTGCGCTTCCTCGGCTACGAGGTGGACGAGGCCGCAACCGGTCGCGAGGCGCTGGCCTCGGTGCGCGCACACAGACCCGATCTGGTCCTCCTGGACGTGATGCTGCCCGACTTCGACGGGTTCGAGGTCGTACGGAGGCTGCGCGCGAGCGGGGCACGGGTGCCGGTGGTGTTCCTGACGGCGCGGGAGAGCGGCGAGGACGTCGTCGGCGGGCTGGACCTGGGCGCGGACGACTACATCACCAAGCCGTTCCGGCTTGCGGAGGTCGCGGCCCGGGTGCGCGCCGTGCTGCGGCGGACGGACGGCAACGTCGGGCCCGCGGACGGCACGCTGCTGCGCTGCGCGGACCTGGAGATGGACGCCGAGACGTACGAGGTGCGGCGGGCGGGACATGTGGTGGAACTGTCGCCGACGGAGTACCGGCTGCTGCGCCATCTGCTCCTCAACGCCGGGCGCGTACTGACCCGCGAGCAGTTGCTGGAACATGTGTGGGACTACGGCGAGGGCGACACCGCCGTGCTCAAGACCTACATCTCGTATCTGCGCCGGAAGGTGGACTCCCTCGGCCCGCCGCTCATCCACACCCGGCGCGGCATCGGCTACATCCTGCGCACCCCGGAGGGCTGACCGTGCCGGGCCCGGACGACCCGGGCACACGCCGACGGCCGCACCTCCCCCTGCCCCGCTCGCTGCGCGGACGGCTCCTGATCGCACTCCTGGCGCTGGCCGCGACGGTGCTGCTGGCGCTGGACGCCGTCGTCTACTCGGCGCTGCGCGGCTATCTCGTCGACCGCACGGACACCGCGCTGCGCGGTGTGCGGACCCGTGTCGTCAAGCAGGTGCAGCAGGGGCTGCCGCCCGCACAGGGGCTGGGCCCGGACGCGCGGATGCTGGGCACGTCGGAGTACTTCATCGAGATCCGGCGGCCGGGCGGAGCCGTGACACCGCTGGTGACGGGCCTGCGCAACCCGGAGGACCCGCCGCCCGAGCTGCCCGCACCACTGCGGCGGGCGGCGCACGCGCCGGTCACGGTCCCCGCCCTCGACGGAGGCGCCCCGGAGTACCGGCTGCTCGCACATCCCCTGCCGGGGCGGCGCGGCACCCTGGTGATCGCCGTGCCGCTGACCTCCGTCGACGGCACCCTCAGCCGGCTGCTGCTCATCGAGACGGCCGCCACGGCGGGCGGCCTGGCCCTGCTCGGCGGCGCCGGACTGTGGATCGTGCGGCGCGGGCTCAGAGCGCTGGAGTCCATGGCGCGGGACGCCGACGCCATCGCCGCAGGGCAGAGCGCGCGCCGGGTGCGGCCCGCGGACGAGGCGAGCGAGGTGGGACGCCTCGGGCTGGCCCTCAACACCATGCTCGACGGGCAGGAGGCCACCCAGCGGCGGCTGCGGCAGTTCGTCGCCGACGCCTCGCACGAACTGCGCACGCCCGTCACCGTGATCCTCGGCTACGCCGACCTGCATCACCAGGGCGCCCTCGCCGACGCGGGGCAGCGCGGCAAGGCGATGGACGGCATCACCGGAGAGGCACTGCGGATGCGCGGGCTCGTCGACGACCTGCTGCTCCTGGCCCGGCTGGACACGGCCCGTGCCCCGGAGCGCGCGCCCGTCGACGTCGGCGAGGTGGCGCGGGCCGCGGTGGCGGCCGCGCGGGCCGTGGACCCGGGCCGACCGCTCGGGCTGGAGGCGGAGCCGGGCACGGTGGCGGAGGGCGACGGCGAGCACCTGCGGCGGGTGGTGGACAACCTGCTGGCGAACGTGCGGGTGCACACGCCGACGGGCACGGGTGCGCGCGTACGTGTGGGGCGGCGGGACGGCTGGGCGGTGCTGGAGGTGGCGGACGACGGCCCCGGCATCCCCGCCGAGTCGATGCCGAAGGTCTTCGACCGCTTCTACCGCGCCGACCGTTCCCGCAGCGGCGACGGCAGCGGTCTCGGCCTCGCGATCGTCGCGGCGGTGGCGGCGGCACACGGCGGCGGGGTGGAGGTGAACAGCGGGCCCGGGCTGGGCACTTCGGTCTCGGTGCGGGTGCCGCTGGGCGGCTGAGACCGCGCGGTCGGCGCGGTCGCGGGGCGCGGATATTGCCGAGTTCCCATGCCGGGCTCACCGAATTCCCACCCTTCCCTGTGAGCCTGTGCGGATGGAAACGAAGATCAGGACGGCGGGGGAGCGCTTCCGGCGTGGTCCGGGCGGCCGGGCGAGGGCCGGGGTGGCGCTGGCCGTCGTGCTCGCGGTGGTCGCGTGCGGGTTCGCGGCAGAACGGTACGGATGGGCAGGGCTCGGGGGCGCCGGGAGCCCGGACGCGGAGCGGAAGCCCAATGTCGTCATGGTGATGACGGACGATCAGTGGCTGGAGTCCCTGCGCGTGATGGACCGCACGCGCGAGCTGCTCGGGGAGGAGGGTGTGGAGTTCGAGCGGTACTACCCGTCGATGCCACTGTGCTGTCCCTCCCGGTCGACGTACCTCAGCGGCCAGTTCGCGCACAACAACGGTGTGCGGCACAACGGGCCACCGCTGGGCGGATACGCGAATCTCGACGACACGAACACGCTGCCGGTCTGGATGCGGAAGGCCGGATATGCGACCTCGCATATCGGCAAGTACCCGAACGGCTACGGCAAGAAGGATCCGAGGGAGGTGCCGCCCGGCTGGGACGAGTGGCGCGGCTCGGTGGATCCGACGACGTACCGGATGTGGGGGTACCAGCTCAACGAGAACGGCAGGCTCAAGACGTACGGGGACCCGCACGTCGAGGACCCGGACCTCTACCAGACGGATGTGTACCGCGACAAGGCGGCCGATTTCATCAAGCGCAAGTCGGCGGAGGGCAAGCCGTTCTTCCTGGACGTGGCGTTCCTGGCGCCGCACGGGGAGCTGATCGACCGTAAGAAGGACCGGAAGCAGGAGCAGGGCCAGGGCGACGAGGCGGACAGGCCCCAGGTGGGGCCCGCTCCCCGGCCCGCGCCGCGGCACAAGGGCGAGTTCGCCGACGAGCCGCTGCCTGATATGCCCGCGTACGGCGAGGACGACATGTCCGACAAGCCGGGGTTCCTGCGTGACTACCCGGAGCTGGACCAGGAGACCACGGAGGAGATCACCCAGAGCTACCGCGGGCGGCTGGAGGCACTGCTCGCCGTGGACGAGGCCGTCGACAAACTCGTGTCGACGCTGCGCGAGGCGGGACAGCTCGACAACACGTACCTGCTCTTCGCCTCGGACAACGGCTTCTTCTTCGGCCAGCACAACGTGCCCACCGGGAAGTTCCTGCCGCACGAGGCGTCGGGACACGTACCGATGATGATGCGCGGGCCCGGGATCGAGGGCGGCACACCGTCGCGCGAGATGAGCAGCAACGTCGATCTCGCCGCGACGATCGCGGACATCGGCGGAGCCAGGCCGGGGCTCGCGCTCGACGGGCGGTCCCTGCTGCCGTTCGCGCGCGATCCCCGTCGGCACACCGACCGGCCGATCCTGCACGAGGCGGCGGAGGGCGCGCGGCGCGGTGCGGTGGGCACGGACGGCGGCCCGTCGTCGGGTGACGACGCGGCGTCCGGACGGCGGGCAGCCGAGGGTGATCTGGACCAGGACGGCGAGGCCTCGCCCCGCAAGACCCGGAAGCGCAAGCCCAGGCACGGGCAGGTCTACTCCGCCGCGTACGAGTCCATCCGCACGGAGCGGTATCTGTACGTGCGCTACACCAAGGGCGGCAGGGAGCTGTACGACCTCAAGTCCGACCCGTACGAGCTGAGTTCGAGGCACGACGACCCCGCGTACGCGGAGGTGCGGAAGGGGCTGGAGAAGGCGCTGGGGAAGCTCCAGGGGTGTGCGGGCGACGAATGCGGCGCGGACGTGGGGGAGTTGCCCGAACCGGGGTGAGCCGAAGCGGTGAGGTGACGCGGGGTCCGGGGTTCGCCGAGGCGCCCACCCTCGTGGAGTCGCCGACGTCCAGCACCTGGTACCTGTGGGGCGACACCTAGCAGCACCGCCTTCGCGCAGGACGCCACCGCCACCGCCACGGACCGGGCCGACGCCACCTTCGCCGTCGGGTACTGACCCCGCCCTGCCCTCCGGGACCCACGGGCCGGGGTGTGTGAGCCGGAGAACGGCCCCCGGCTCACACACCCCGTCATCCGGTCTCAGTCCTGGTAGACCTTGTCGGTGCCGGGGCCGCCGGAGAGGGTGTCCGTGCCCGCGCCGCCCCGCAGCACGTCGTCGCCGCTGTTGCCCCAGAGGGTGTCGTCGCCCGCCTCGCCGTACAGCGTGTCGTTCTGCTCGCCGCCGAACAGCTCGTCGGGGCCGCCGCCTCCGCGCAGGGTGTCCTTGCCGGACTCTCCGCGCAGGATGTTCTCCTCGTCGGTGCCGGTGAGGGAGTCGTTCCCGGGGCCGCCGAGGCACTCGTACGTGCACCCGGTGAGGATGTCGTCGCCGTCGCCCCCGTAGGAGCCGAAGCCCATCACGCCGCCGCCCCCGTCGAGGGTGTCGTTGCCCGCCTCGCCCTTGAGGACGTTCGACGGGCTGCCGGTGAGGGTGTCGTCACCGGCGCCGCCGAAGAGGGTGGCGTACGCGTCGCTGTCGGCGTTGACCGTCGCACTGTCGTCGCCGTCGCCGAGAGCGACCTGGTAGATGTCGGAGTCGTCGGAGTTCTGGGGTGCGAGCACCGCGCACTGGACGACGGTGTGGTCGGAGGGCGAGGGATAGACGCACTCGTCCCATTCGGCGGCTTCCGGGTCGATGGTGAGTTCGCCCTGATCGCGGAAGGTGAGGATGTGGTACTCCTCGAATTCGCCGCGCTTCTCCATCTCCGTGGAAATCTCCAGGGAGTTGTTCTGCCCGGCGGTGGCCTTGTAGGTCAGCTCGCCGTTCTCGCGGACGAAGGACGCCGCGACGGGCTCGGCTGCCGGTGCGGCGGGCGCCGCGAGCGCGAGGCCGCCCAGGGCGAGCGTGAGCGCCGCGGTGGCCGTGGCGGTGATGTTCCGGTACGTGTGCGTGTTCGTGCGCATGCAGGAATGACCCTTCGTGGAAACACCGCCCGGCGAACCGGCGGAGAAAGCGCCGGTGATGTCAGTGCTGCGAAGAGCGGGCGATGTCGGGAGTTTTTCCGAACGCGACGTTAGATACCGGGACCGCTCAAGAAGTTGCGGCGGACGGCGAATTTCTCGCCGGAACGGGAAATGATGCTTTCCGTTTCTCCGTGCCCCACGGGAATTCCACGCCGCGTTTACGCGGAGTTCTCCGTGTGCGGTTTCAGGGCCCTCCGGGCGGCCGGTGCCGTCGTGCCAGGGCCTCTCCGGGCCGTCCCCGGGGCCTCTCCGGCCCGCTCGGCGGCGCGGAAGGTGCCCGCGAGTTGAACTGTTTGCGCCCGGTGTCCGTTGCGGTGTGCGCCGGGCTGTCGTGATGCCCGGTCTGTGCCCGCCGGGGCCCGCCGAGGCCCCGCGGGTCTGTGTGGAATCCACGCGCCGACAGCGCCGACACCGTGAGGAAGGGATACACATGAACCGGGGTGACGATGCTGATGAGCCGGCCAGGGAGTACGAACCCCTCACGCCCGCTTCCCCGGCTGATCTCGGCCGGCTGAAGTCCGCGGGGGAGGGGTCCGGGGCCTCCCCCGCGTTCTCCGTGGTCATTTCCGGTGACGGCTCCGCCGTCATCGACGGCGACCCCGTGCCCGTGGTGCCGGGCGAGGAACTGGACGTCGCGATCCTCGACACGCTGCACGGCTACGCGCGCAGCCGGAACGCGCCCGTGACGGCGGCCATCTCCGACCCTGCCGCGGAGTACGTGGCGGTTGTCGAGGTGCAGCCGGACGGGGCCAGCAAGCTGCTGGACCAGGTGTACGACGACGCTCACGCGGACGCGGCCGCGGCCGTCGCGGGGGCCGGAGCCGGGGCTCCGGAGCCCACGGAACAGGCCGCGCCGGTGCAGCCGGTGCCGGAGCAGACCGCACCGGCTCCGGCTCCGGCCCCTGGTCCTGAGCCGGTCGCGCCCGCGCCCGTGCCGGAGCAGGCCGTACCCGCGCCGGGCCCGGAGCAGGCCGTACAGCCGCCGGCCCCTGAGCAGGCCGACGCCACCAGCGTCATGCCCGTGGTGGGTACAGGGCCCGCCGCTCCGGTGCCTCCGGTGGGTACAGGGCCCGCAGCGCCGGTGCCTCCGGCCGCCGGTCACGAGGCGGAGGGGCTGGAGCCGTCCAAGTCGTCGCGGTTCAAGCCGTCCATGCCCTCCATGCCTTCCTTCTCGATGGGCAAGGGGTCGTCGTCGAAGAGCAAGTCCTCCTCGCCGATGAGCACGCCCAGCTTCCGGGCGAAGGGGGGCCAGTCGGACGACGAGTACCAGCAGCCCGGACTGATGGAACGCCCCCTGGTCATGGGCGGGGTGGCGGTGAGCATCGTCGTGCTCGTCGTCGGCTCGCTGGTGGCGCTGGGCAGCGGCGGCTCTGAGGGGGAGGCGCAGCAGAACAAGGCCACCGGCGCGGAGAACGAGGCGGGCAAGCCGAAGAAGCCCAAGCAGTCGACCTATCCGGACCCCACCAGCCCGTCGCGCTCGGCGGAGTCGCCGTCTCCCAAGTCGGGGTTGTCCTCTCCCTCTCCGAAGAAGAAGTCGGACAAGAAGGACTCGGGGAAGGACAAGCCGAAGGACTCCCCGAAGGCCGACAAGGATGTCCCCATCCCCACAGGCGCGGTGGTGCTCAAGAACCACTTCGGCTTCTGCGCCGACCTCCCCGGCCAGGGCAAGGGACAGATAAACCAGCAGATCATCGACGAGCGCGAGTGCGGCGGGTCGACGGCCGACAACCAGCGGTGGAAGCTGGACAAGAGCCCCGAGAAGGGCCCGGGGGGCGTCGACCTGTATCTGATCCGCAACACCAAGGACGGCTTCTGCTTCGACCTGGGGGACTACGGCCCCCGGGAGGTCGGGACGCCGGTGGCAGAGTTCCACTGCGACGCCAGCAACAAGGACAACCAGCTCTGGTGGTTCGACAAGCGTCCCGACGGCGCGTACTGGATCCGCAACCACAAGAGCGGCGACCTGTGCCTCACCCCGGCCAGGTCGGGCACGAAGGCCGAGAACGCCGACCTCAAGCTGGGTGTGTGCGACAACAGCAAGCAGGAGTGGACCTTCAAGAAGGTCTGAGCGAGGTCCGAGCCGGGAGCGCCGCCGCCCCCACCACCGTCGTCAGGGCATGGGGGGAGGCGGCGGGGCGAACGGGTCGATGGCGTCGACCGGGGGCACCTCCTTCGCCCGGTGGTTGCCGGGCTTGCATCCGGCGAAGGGCCCCATCGGGCTGCGCAGGGACTGCATGACAGGCCCCAGATAGTCACGGTGCCAGTTGGCGGGACCGCACATCCCGGACCCCGGACCCGTCAGCTCCCCCCAGGCGAGCCACAGCCCGTGCAGCTGGGCAACGGCCTCCGAGTGCTCCCACCAGCGCGAGCACCAGGGCTCCGTGGAGGTGACCTCCCTGCCGTAGACCGGCAGCAGCACATGGTGGGTCCACAGGGTGAGCTGCCGCAGGATGTAGGCGTACTCCTCGCCGTCCAGGTAGAGGATGAACTGCGGAGGTGCGGGCTCCGGGGGCCTGTCGTCCGGGAACTCCGGGCGGTCCTGGGGTCCCCCCGGCTCCTGGGGTTCGTGGGGTGCCTGTGCGGCGTCCTGGACGTCGGCCGTCATCGTGTTCCTTTCCGGGTGCGGTGAGGACCGCCTCGGGCCGTTGCCGAGCCGAGGTGGCCGTGGAGCGGCGGGACATGACGGGACATGACCCTGTCCGGCCAGCACAACGCACACACGCGGCATCGGGTTCACCGCATCCGCGCACGTGCCCGGAGTGCGTGCGCGGGAGAACCGTTTCCGGCTCCCATCCGTGTCATCCGTACAACGCCATGACCACCCGTTGCCGGACCCAAGGAGGGACATCCACGATGTCCACCACCCCCCGCCCAGGAAAGTTCACTCTGAGACGCCCTGTACGCCCCGTACGCGCCGCCGTGGCGACAGCCGCGGTGCTGGGTGCGGCGACAGTCGGGATCCTCGCCTTCGGGCCTCCTCAGATGCTGCTGGCGGCCGACGAGTCCGGCAGCCAGATCTCGGGGTTCGCGGGCAAGTGCGTCGACGTGGCGGACGGCAACAGCGCGAACGGCACCCAGGTGCAGCTCTACGACTGCAACGGCACGGAGGCCCAGCGCTGGACCATGCCGGGGGACGGCACCATCAGGGCCTTCGGCAAGTGCCTGGACGTCTGGGAGAAGGGCACCGCCGCCGGGACGTCCGTGCAGCTGTGGGACTGCCACGGCGGGCCGAACCAGCAGTGGGTCGTCAGCGAGGCGCAGGACATCGTCAACCCGGCCGCGGACAAGTGCCTGGACGTGCGCGGGTACAACAGCGCCAACCGCACACCTCTCCAGATCTGGACCTGCACGGGCGCGGCGAACGAGAAGTGGACCGTCGCGAAGAAGGAGAACCCCCCGACCACGGGCGGCGGGGACAGCGGGGGCACCACGGGCGGCACCACGGGTGGCAGCACCGGCGGAGACACCGGAGGCAGCACTGGTGGCACTACCGGCGGCAGCACCGGTGGCAGCACCGGTGGCGACACGGGCGGCAGCACCGGTGGCGGTGACGACCACCCCGGCGACACTCCAGGGAAGTTCGTCGTCAGCGAGGGCCAGTTCAACGAGATGTTCCCCGCGCGGGACTCCCTCTACAGCTACAAGGGGCTCACAGCGGCGCTGAACGCCTTCCCCGCCTTCGCCACGTCGGGCGACGACACCACGAAGAAGCGGGAGGCGGCGGCCTTTCTGGCGAACGTCAGCCATGAGACGGGCGGCCTCGCGCACGTCGTCGAGCAGAACACCGCCAACTACTCCCACTACTGCGACCCCGCCCAGGCGTACGGCTGCCCGGCCGGCCAGAACGCCTATTACGGGCGCGGACCCATCCAACTGAGCTGGAACTACAACTACAAGGCCGCCGGTGACGCGCTCGGCCTGGACCTGCTGAACAACCCCGCCATGGTGGAGAAGGACTCCTCCGTGGCCTGGCAGGTCGGCCTCTGGTACTGGAACACCCAGAGCGGCCCCGGCACCATGACCCCGCACGACGCCATGGCCAACGGCGTGGGCTTCGGCAACACCATCCGCTCCATCAACGGTTCGCTGGAGTGCGACGGCAAGAACCCGGCCCAGGTGCAGAGCCGTGTGGACACCTACCAGCACTTCACCCAGATCCTCGGCGTCGATCCGGGGAAGGACCTCTCCTGCTGAGGTAGGTGCGGCTGCCCGGTGACACCCGGGGGCGACACGAACGAAGCGGGGGCCGTCGGATTTCCGACGGCCCCCGCTTCCTCTCCGCGGGGCGGCGCGGGACGGGCGTCAGCGACGTCCCTGTTGTTGTGCCTGATTGCGCTGTGCGTTCTGCTGCTGTGCCAACCGCAGCCAGGGGGTGTACTGGGGCTGCGCAGTGGTGTGACCGGAGGCTCTCCCGGGAGAGTAGTTCTGTACGTGGGCGGCGGCACCGTTGCGCGGCTGCCCGCCTCCGGCCGCCCTGTTCATCAGCGCTTGCGCCCGCTGTCTCTCCTGTTCCGGTGTCCCCAGGCCCCTCGAAGCCCGGTGGGCGTTCTCCAGGTCCCGAGCCCGTTGCTGGGCGGGCGTCAGCGGCTGCTCCGGGGCGGGCTGCGTGGGCGTCGGCTGTGTACGCGACGGCTGCTGTGGCGGGTACGGCTGCGACTGCGCCGGGTTCGTCCGGTCCAACGCCTCCTGCCGGAAGAAATCGGCTGCCAGCGCGGCTTCCTCCAGCCCTTGCGCCTGTTCGAACTGGGTGCGGCCGGTGGAGCGCTGCTGCGGGGGAGGTGCGGCGTCCTGGTACCTGGTCGGCATTCCGGCGTACGACGCCACGGACGTCTGCCGTGAGACGTGCGAGGCCACGGACGTCTGCCGGGATACGGGGAAATTCCGGTTCCAGTCCTCCGGCCCCAGGTCGGAAACCGGGGAATCCGGCGCTGCCATGTCGTGTCTCCTTCCGTCGAGCCGGTGTCCCGCCTCGGCGTGCGGCAGCTCTGTCTTCACTACGGGGCGCGAACACGCCCGGTTCACACTGTGCCGAGGTGCCCGATTGAACCGGCTGTGCTCGATTTACGTTGGGCCCCACGACGAGCTGATCTTCGAATGCGCGGAGGGAGCAGGACACGGTGACACCGGTGGCGTCGAGACACGCCGGGCAGGTCACCCCACTCTCGAAGGCACCCGGTGTGAGGCTCGGCAACGCTCCCGCTCGCCCATATTCACCTGGAGTGACCGCGTGACCACCACTGTCGCGATCAACGGATTCGGACGCATCGGTCGCGGCTTTCTGCGCGCGATGCTGGAACGCGACAGCGCTCTGGAGATCGTCGCCGTCAACGACGTCGGCGATCCCGAACTGATGGCGCATCTGCTCCGCTACGACAGTTGCTTCGGACGACTCGACTGGGACGTCCGCTGCGACAGGGACACACTCCGGGTCGACGGCCGCGACTTCAGGTTCCTCAACGAGCGCGACGTCCGCGACCTGCCCTGGAAGGAGCTGGGCGTCGACATCGTCGTCGAGGCCACCGGGCTGCTCACTGACGCCGACGTCGCCCGCGGGCACCTGGAAGCGGGCGCGCGCAAGGTGCTGATCGCCGCGCCCGCCGAGGGCGAGGACCTCACGGTGGCCTACGGCGTCAACCACGACCGCTACGACGACCTGTGCCACAACGTCGTCTCCCTCGGCTCCTGCGTCACGAACGCCCTCGCCCCCCTGGCCCATGTGCTCGACGAGCTCTTCGGCATCGAGCACGGGCTCATGACCACCGTCCAGGCGTGCGCCGACGAGAGGCTGTCCGACGGCCTGCGCCACGACGTCAGAAGAGGCGGTGGCGGGGGAGAGGGCATCACTCCATCCACCACCGGGGCAGCCCGCGACATCGGTCGCGTGCTGCCCCGTCTCGACGGCAGGCTCGACGGCTA
Organism: Streptomyces sp. NPDC054796; assembly: GCF_053611545.1. Taxonomy (NCBI): domain Bacteria; kingdom Bacillati; phylum Actinomycetota; class Actinomycetes; order Kitasatosporales; family Streptomycetaceae; genus Streptomyces; species Streptomyces sp. NPDC054796. The sequence goes on from NZ_JBSHAO010000001.1 coordinate 334,647, forward strand.
CGCGCTGTGTGTGCCCGTGCAGACCGGGGCGCTTCTCGACCTCAACGTCACACCGCGCCGTCCGACCACCGCGAGCGAGGTCGAGGCGGCACTCCGCGATGCCGCGCAGGGGCACCTGCTCAACGTGCTGGCCTGCACCGAAGAGCCCGTTGTGTCGAGCGACATCATCGCCAACCCGTCCTCCTGCGTCGTGGACCTCGCGCTGACCCATGTCACCCCGACCCAGGTGCGGACCGTGGCCTGGTTCGACGACGAGTGCGGGCTCACCAACCGGCTCCTGGACACCGCCGAACTCATCGGCCGGGCCTGGGCCGTGGGGCACGGGAAGCCCATGGCCCGGGCCAGATGACGGGACGGACACAGCGGGAGCGGTTGCTCGCCGGGTGAACCGCCGGGTGAACCGTCCGGTGTGCGCATACGTCGTGCGTGCACAGACGTTTCACCATCCGAGAGGCGTGTTCTATGCGTGTGAGACCACTACCGCCACTGCGATCACTACGAACATTCAGACCCCTGCTGTTCGCCTTTCTGCTCGTTGTCGTCGGTGTGTCGGCCGTGGCCTCGACGCAGTTCTGGTCCGACGGGGGGAAGGAGGACATGGCCTCCGCCTCGGCCGCGGCCGAGAACGGGGAGCACACCGTCACCCTGCGCAACGAGACGGGCAGCCGTGTGTGGGTCGGTGCCACCGTCAACGCGGACGGTTCGAAGCCGCTGACGGGGCTGCCGGTGCTGGACCCGGGCAAGTCGGCCACCGTCACCATTCCCGAGAACTCGGACCCGGGGCACTGGCGGGGCAAGTTCTTCGCCCGCCAGGGGTGCAGCGGGGAGGAGGGCACCACCTTCTATTGCGAGGTGGGCGACTGCGGGCCCTACGCGGACCACTGCACTACGGGCGAGCAGCCCGTCAGCCTGGCGGAGTTCAACTTCGACAGGGCCGACAACCTGGCACCCTGGTACGACGTCAGCTATGTGAACGCGGTCTCCACGTCGGTCACCATCACGCCCGAAGGGGCGAAGCCGCCGGAGAACGGCGGGGAGTGCGCCTCGGTGGGCTGCCCCACGAATCTGCTCTCCGCCTGTCCGCCGGAGAACCTGACCAAGGCCAAGGGCACCGGCAGGCCGCTGGTGTGCGTCAACCCGAACCGCGACGCGAAGACCCCCTACAGCGAGGCGCTGGCCAAGCAGTGCCCCTCCGCCTACTCGTGGTCCAAGCACGACACCGAGCCGGGCAACCAGGTGGTGCGCCAGTGCAAGGAATGCAGCGGCATGACCGTCACCTTCCACGGCAACGGCGGCCCCGCCGACAAGCCCGACCCCAAGCCGGAGCCGAAGCCGGAGCCCACCCCCGGCAACGACCAGCCCGGCAACCCCGGCGACTCGCCCTCGAACGGCAGGGGCGTCGCCGTCAACCCCGTGGACGGCGCGACGGAGGCGCTGAAGGACTCCGGTGCGACCTGGTACCACAACTGGGCCGCCTCCAGCGATGGCCTCACGCCGCCGGAGGGTGTGGAGTTCGTGCCCACCATCTGGGGCAGGGGGTCGGTGAATGACGCCGAGCTGAACAAGGCGAAGCAGTCGGGTAAAAACCTGCTGGCCTTCAACGAGCCCGATCTGCCCCAGCAGGCCAACATGACGCCCGAAGAGGCCCTGGATCTGTGGCCCCAACTGGAGAAGACGGGCATGCGGCTGGGCGCACCCGCCGTCGCGTACGACGCGGCCAAGGACGGCAGCTGGCTGGACCGCTTCATGAAGGGAGCCCAGGAGCGCAACCTGCGCGTCGACTTCATCCCGGTGCACTGGTACGGCTCGGACTTCGGCCCCGGCGCTAGCGAGCAACTGGCCTCCTACCTGAAGGGCATCCACGAGCGCTACAACAAGCCGGTGTGGCTGACGGAGTACGCGCTCATCGACTTCACGGCCAAGGACCACAAGCCGCGCTACCCCAGCGAGCAGGAGCAGACCGCCTTCATCAAGGCATCGACCGAAACACTGGACAAGCTGGACTTCCTGGAGCGTTACGCGTGGTTCGCGCTCTCCAAGCAGACCAGCCCGACGGGCCTCTACGACGGTGCCACCGCGAACCCGAGCGGCAACACCTTCCGCGCGGCGGACTGACCCACTGTCTGTCGTGACGTCACGGCCACGGCTTCACCGCGCCCTTCGGGGTACGGTGAAGCCGTGGCCGGAAGTGTTCTACGGGCGCGTTTCCGCCGTGTCCGCGGTGGTGTGCCCACAGCGGACGAGTGCGGGCATGCGCGTACGGCTTGTGCGGCACGTACGGCAGGCCGTACGGCAGGCGTCGCGCGGGCCCGTGACACCAGTAGGCTGACAGTCCGTCGCGACGGGGGGCGATCGCGGTTGGTCAGGGCAGGGCTCTTGAGCCGTGTCCTGCACACAATTCACCGTCAATTTTCCTGAACAGGCCCACATGTCAGCACGAGCCCCCCATACGTCAGCACAAGCTCCACTCATATCTGTCATCGGTATCGGTGCCACATGGCACTCCCGTCCGCGTCGCCGCGCCGGGAGCCTGGAGCGCATGAACGTCCCCGTCGTGAACGCCCCTGCCGTGCATGTCCCCGCTATGAATGCCCTGGTGGCCCCGTGAGCGCGGCCTACGAGGAGTCCCTGCGCTTCGCGGTGCTGGGACGGGTCAGGGCGTGGCACGGTGACACCGAACTGGACCTGGGCTCACCGCAGCAGAGAGTGGTGCTGGCCGCCCTGTTACTGCGCCGGGGACGCCCCGTCACCGTCGCCGAACTCGTCGACGCCGTGTGGGGAGACGAACCACCGACCGCCGCCGTTTCCGTGCTGCGGACATACGTGTCACGGCTGCGCAAGGTGCTCAAACCCGAACGCCAGGCCGCGGAAGCCCCGCAGGTGGTGGTATCGGTCGCGGACGGATATCTCGTCAGGGTGCCCGAGAACTCCCTGGATCTGCGGGTCTTCGAGCGGCGCGTCGCCGAGGCGAAGAAGCTGCGCACAGCGGGCGAACTGCACGCCGCCGCGAAGCTGCTGCACGCCGCGCTCGACGGGTGGGAGGGGACACCCCTGGCCGGACTTCCGGGCCCGCTGGCCGAGGCGGAGCGCTCCCGGCTCGTCGAGGAGCGGCTGACGACGCTGGAGACCTGCCTGGAGGTCGATGTCCAGCTCGGGCGGCACAACGAGGTGATCGCCACGCTGACGGCGCTCACCGGCGAGCACCCGCTGCGGGAGCGGCTGTGCCAGCTCCTCATGCTCGCGCTGTACCGGTCGGGACGGCAGGCGGAGGCGCTGGCCGCCTACCGCAGGACGCGGGGCACGCTGGTGGCCGAGCTGGGCATCGAGCCCGGCACGTCGCTGCGCGAGCTGCACGACCGCATACTCGCCGCCGACGCGTCGCTGGAGCCGTCGGCGCCGGAGAAGGAGTCCTACCGTCTGGCCCCGGCCACCCGGCAGGCCGCCCGCCCTGCACAGCTCCCCGCCGACCTCCACACGTTCACGGGGCGGCAGGCCGAGCTGAAGCAGGTCGAGGAGCTGTCGTCAGGCGGCGGTACGGGCCCTGCCCCCATGGTGATCGGCGCGATCGGCGGCATGGCGGGCATCGGCAAGACGACGCTGGCCGTGCACTGGGCACACCGGGTCGCCGACCGCTACCCCGACGGGCAGCTCTACATCAACCTGCGGGGCTTCGACCCGACCGGTTCGACGGTCACGCCCGCGGAGGCCATCCGCAACTTCCTCGACGCGTTCGGCGTCCCGCCGCAGCGCATACCCGCGTCCCTCGACGCGCAGGCGGCCCTGTACCGCAGCATGCTCGCCCAGCGGCGGGTCCTGATCCTCCTGGACAACGCCCGCGACACCGAGCAGGTGCGGCCGCTGCTGCCGGGGTCGCCGAGCTGCCTGGTCATCGTCACCAGCCGCAGTCAGCTCACCGGGCTGATAGCCAACGACGGTGCCTATCCGCTGACGCTGAGTCCGCTGAAGCCCTCCGAGGCGCACGGCTTCCTCGTGCGCCGCGTCGGCGCCGCACGGCTGGCCGCCGAACCCCAGGCGGCCAAGGAGATCATCGCGCGGTGCGCGCGGCTGCCGCTGGCCCTCGCCGTCGTCGCGGCGCGTGCCGCCACGCACCCCGGCTTCCCGCTCCACGCGGTGGCCAAGGAGCTGCGCGACAGCCAGGACAGTCTCGACGCGCTCGCGGGCGGCGACCCCACGACGGACGTACGGACCGTCTTCTCCTGGTCCTACGAGGCACTGTCCGTCCCCGCGGCCAGGCTGTTCCGCCTGCTGGGCCTGCACTCGGGGCCCGACATCTCGGCGCACGCCGCCGCGGCCCTCGCCGGACTCCCGCTCCGCGAGACCAGGAGCCTGCTCGTCGAGATCACCCGCGTCCATCTGCTCACCGAGCACGCGCCGGGCCGCTACTCCCTGCACGACCTCCTGCGTGTCTACGCCGCCGAACGCGTCGAGACCGAGGAGACACCGCAGGAGCGGGCCCGTGCCGTGGAGCGGCTGCTGTGCTGGTACCAGCACACCGTGGACGCCGCCTACCCCCACCTCACCCCGCGCCGCCGCCGGATACCTCTGCAACCCCTGCCAGAGGGCTGCAACCCCCTGGCGTTCACCATGCGCGACCAGGCGCTGACGTGGTGCGAGACGGAACGCGCCAACCTCGTCGCGGCGGTGCATCAGGCGGCCGCCTACCAGCGGCCCGACATCGCGTGGCGGCTCACCGCCGCCATGTGGGGGTTCTTCTACCTCCGCAGCCACCTGCACGACTGGTTCGAGACAGCCCGGGTGTCCCTCGCCGGTGCCCGCGAGGCCGACGACCGCACGGGCGAGTCGTGGAGCCTGAGCGACATGGCCGCCGCGCTGACGGCGATGCGCAGGTTCGACGAGGCCATCGTCCATCTGCGGCAGGCGATGATGCTGTGCCAGCGGCTCGGGGACACCACCGGCAGATCCCAGGCCGTAGGCAACCTGGGCAATCTACACATGCAGGTCGGACGGCTCGACAAGGCCGTCGAGTACACACGCCGTTCGCTGGCCCTCGACCGCGCTTCCGGCAACGCCTGGGGAGAGGGCATAGCCCTGGCCAACCTGGGGGACGCCTGTCAGCGGCTCGGCAGGTTCGACGAGGCCAACGACTACCTGGAGCAGGGCCTGGGCGTCCTCCACGCCACCGGCAACCGCTGGGTCGAGGGTGTCACCCTCGACATCCTCGGCACCGTCCAGCACCGGCTGGGCCGCCACGACGACGCGATCCAGCGCTACCACCAGGCGCTGGAGACACACCGGGACGTCGGCAACCGCTGGGGCGAGGGACACACCCTCGGCCACCTCGGCGACATCCACCTGGCGACGGGCAGGCCGGAGGTGGCCCGCGCCCGGTGGCGCGAAGCGCTCGCCGTCTTCGAGGAGTTCGACCACCCCGACGCCAAGGAGATCCGGGAGAAGCTGCGCCGCCTGGAGGAGGGCGCGCGGGGCACGGAGCACACGAGGCCGGGGGCCGACCCCGCCGACGTGGGTGTGCGCCCGGCGGACACCAGCACGACGTGAGCGTGGCCACGGTCGGCCGCGGGGGTGAACCACCGCCTCCGCGGGACCGTGGTTGCTCACGCGAAGGTCGCACGGGGCCAGGAAAGTCTCGGCCCGCGCGCGATGGATGTGCGGGCCGGGGGCCACCGGAGAGGACAAGGGAAGAGGAACACCGCAGATGTACGAGGAGTCCCACGGGGAACCGCACCTGACCGTCGACCAGGTGGCCGTGGCCGAGATGAACAGCCTGCTCAGCGCGGAGGAGTTCATGTGGGAGCGGCTCAGGGAGGCCCGGGACGCGTACGCGAGGGCCGAGGCCGCGGACAAGGACGCCACGGGCCTCTTCAAGCGGGGAATGATGGGCCGGGACCAGCAGCAGGAGTACCACCACGCCGCCGTCGCGGCCCTGGAGCGACAACAGGACGCCGCAAGGCACTTCGCCGAGGCCCGTGACCGGCTCGCGAGCAGGACCGGCGCTTCGACGGAGCGGGGGACACGGGACCAGCCGTCGCCGCTCTCGCGGCCCGAAGGGCAGTTCACCCCCCGGCTCCAGTCCCAGCACTCGTCGCAGGGGCACGGCTCGGCCGCCCGTGAGACCCAGCCGCCCGCGCCGACGGTGACGGTCGTGGCTCCGGCCCCGGCGCCCGCGCCCGCGCCGGTGTCCTCCGGCTCCCCCTACGGGAAGAGCGGCGGCCGTGGCCGTAAGCGCCGCAGGAAGTGAGTGGTGAGCGGCGAGCGGTGAGCTGACTGAACCGTTCCCCACCGGGGCCCGTTGTTCCCGGCGTCAGCACCCCCGACCATGAAGGAGGGGCTCCATGGCCGACACTGACCCGCCTCGGCAGGCCGGGACCGGGCCGAACACGTCCGCTCCGGATGCGGTGAACAACGAGGCCAGGCGACTGGCGCTGAACCTGATCAGGGAGGAGTTGCGGGAGACCTCCCGCAGGCAGGCGCTCCTGAACCTGGTGAGGCGCGCGGCACAGTGGATCGGGCGACGCCTGAACCCGGGCCGCTCGACGCCGCAGGACTTCGCCGCTCAGTACGCGCCCGCGGCCTCCCCCTCGGGGCCCGACTACGGCGGCCCGCAGCAGTGGCAGGGGCAGGGCTGGGGGCAGGAGCGCTCCATGCAGCCCTTCCAGCCCGGGCCCGGGGCGTACGGTCCCGGGCCCGGGACCGGCGGGTTCGCGCAGGGGCCGCCGGCGCAGCAGTTCGGCCAGCAATTCGGGCAACAGCCCGGCCAGCAGTTCGGGCAGCCGGGGCCACCCGCGCCGGGCCAGGAAATGGCGGACGCGTGGAAGCGGGCGCTGGACGTCGCGGTCAAGGCCCACGTGGCCGAGCTGCTCAAGGGCGAATACAAGAAGGCGGCCGACAGCGGGCGGTTGCCGCGCGCGCAGGCGATGGTCACCCCGGAGATGAGTGAGGCGTCCGACCACTTGCCCGGGAACGAGAGGGACCGCCTCCGGGCGACCCTGCTGGGCCAGTCGCAGGGAGCGGCCCCCGGGGCGCCCGAGGCCGCCGACCGCTCCACCCGCCCGGCCACGCCGTCCGAGCCCGCGCCCGCGCCCGAACGCACGGCATCCCTCTCGACCGGTGAGCGCCAACAGGCCCCGCCCGCCCCCGCGCAGGAGCAGCGGGCTGGCGTCTCCCCCGTCTCGTACCCCCCGATTCCCCGAAGCGGGACGTCGAGCGAGCCACAACCGAGGACTGAGCCTTCCTCGTTGAGCGCTGCTGAGCACAATGCGCTGGATGAGAGCTTCTACGGGCGGGCCGACCCGTCGCGCTTCGAACGCCCGGCACAGCCGTTGGCCGCCACGTACACGGGCACGAATCAGCGCATGAGCGATGCCCAGACGGCGGAGAGCGTGCGGCAGAGCCAGCGGGATCAGCAGAGGTCGGCGTTGGAGACGCCCACTGTGTCCCCGAACACGGCGAACCCCGTGAACCCCGCGGCGTCCCGCTCCGCGTCCCCGCTGCCCCAGTCCCCGATCAGCGCCGAGGGGCACCGGGTCCTCGCCACGACGACGCCTGCCGCGCCCACACACGCGGCGAACTCGTCCGCCACGCCGCCGCCCAAGACCGCGCAGGTTGCCGCCAACACGGCGGCCAAGGGGCGCAGCGTCAGGTAGCGACGGTCAGGCAACAGCGACGGGCCCGCGGCTTCCCGCCGCGGGCCCGTCCTCTGTGCGCTTCGCGCCTGCCGCCTACTTGTTCCACCTCTTGTTGGTGTTGTTGACCCGCGTCTCCGCCGCCGTCAGATCCACGCGCAGCGGGATGCCGGGGCGGCTGCCGACCTTGATGAGGAAGTTGCCGAGCCCTGGCGGGTCGGCGCGGCGGCCGTTGGCGGCGTCCCAGGCCGGCGGGGTGGACCAGTCTGTCAGCAGCCGCTTCTCCGCCTCCGTCAGCTCTACGACCTGGCTGAGCTGGGGCATCTCGGCGGGCGGCAGGCCCGCGCAGACGACCATGCCCGCGCGTTCCACGAAGCCCTTCGCCTTGGTGCGGTCCTCCTCGGCCGGGAGTGCCATGAGGTCGTCGATGCTGTGGGTGATCATGGCCAGGCCGACGCCGCGCTGACGGTCCAGACGGGTCAGCGCGTTGACGCGGTCCACCAGTCCGCGGCCCGCCTGGAGGACGCGCCACAGCTCGTCCATGACGAGGAAGTAGTTGCGCTGCGGCTCCAGTCCCGCGTCCGCGAGCGCGTGCGCGGCGGAGACCGCGCCGAAGCCGTACGACCAGCACGACAGCAGCGCCGCCGCCTGGAGCAGGACCTCGCTGTCGTCGATGCCGCTGACGTCGAAGCAGACCGGGCGGTCCAGCTTCATCGGCTCCGTCGTCGGGCTGGCGAAGGTGCCGCCGAGGCGGCCGTCGCCGAGCAGCGCGGTCAGCGACGCCTCCAGGTTCTCCGTGACGTCGCGGTAGCGGTTGATGTCGCCCCGGTCCAGGGCCACGGCGCGCACGCTCTCCGGGGCGTCCTTGATGACCTGCACCAGGTCGCCGAGGACCGGGACGCGGTTCTGGCCCGAGGTGCCCGAGGAGTGCCGGTCGTCCAGGACGTTCAGGGCCGCCGACAGGATCGTCTCCTCGCGGTCCGTCGGCGGACCCGAGCGCAGGATCGTCACCAGCGCCGAGACCATGTGCAGGCGGCGGCCGTGTATCTCCGCGAGGAGCCTGCTGCGGGCCTCGCCGGTGAGCCGCGACGCGGCCTGGAGGGACTCGCCCGGGTCCAGGACGTTGAGGTTGCCCCGGCCCCGGCCCAGGCTGATGACCTGGCCGCCGATGGCCCTGATCAGGTCCACGTAGTCGGGCTTGAGGTCGCCGAAGATCAGCGGGTGGACGCCGTAGCCTGAGAGGCCGAGTGCCATGCGCCGGACGACCGTCGACTTGCCGAGCCCTGGGCGGCCGAGCACGAACATCGACGGGTTGGCGAGCAGGCCCGTGCGCATGAACCACGAGACCGGGTCGCAGCAGACCGTCGCCCCGGACTCCAGGTCGCGGCCGAGCGGCACCCCGACCATCGGGGTGCCCGACCCGGCGCCGAACGGCCACAGGCCGCACACCTGGACGGAGGTGCCGCGCCACTCGGGCGCGGGGTCGACGTAGCCGACCATGCCGCCGCCGGGGCCCGGCCAGCCACGGGAGGTGGGGCGGGGCTGGCGGGGCTGCCTGGGCTGTTTCGTCTTCGTCTTCGTCGAGCGTGCCATCAGGTTCTGGTTCTCCTCTTTCCTCGTGCGCGGGCAGCCGACGCCGTCACATCACGTCGCGCACGGTCTGCGGCAGGGCGGTGTGCAGCGGCAGCACCAGGCCCAGCGGCAGCGCCGCGGCGAACGCCGCCGCCTGCGAGCCGTAGACGGGCCGCACCGCGATGCGCGCTGCGGGCGCGAGGTTGTCGACGGCTGCGGCGGCCTCCGGCAGCTCCGCCTGGGAGTTGACGGTCGCGGTGATCAGCAGGCCGAACCGGATCACGCCGTGGCCCTGTGCCTGCTCCTCGGTGGTCCTGCGCGCCGCGGTGACCTCCGCGTCGTCGCGTGCCTGGCCGATCTGCGACTGCTGGGCGCTGAACAGCGCGTTCTTGTAGTCCTGCTGGACGACCCTGGCACCCTCGGCCGGGGTGTGCGGGCGGTACAGGAGCGTGACGCGCTTGCGCGCGATGTCGCGGTTGGGCTGCACCAGGTTGGTCAGGACGTTGGAGAACACCTCGCCCTGCGGGGCCTCCGTCATGGCCCACGTCATGCTGAACGCGCCGTCGTGCCGGTAGTGGTCCCACGCCTCGCGCGCCGCCATGGGCCCGGCCTGGTCCCACGTCAGCCCGGTGCCGCCGGTGGCCCGCGCCTCCTCGACCAGGGGCGCGACGGTGGGGTCGTAGGCGACACGTATCGCCTCGGTGAGTTCGGTCGCCGTCATCGGCACGGCCGTGCCCGCGCCCGTCATGGACAGCCCGGCGGTCAGGCCTGGCAGCCGGGTGCCGATGTGCAGCGCCATGTCCTCCGCGCTGCGGCGGGAGGCGCCGGGGCGGGCGGCACCGGAGTACGTCAGCGCGATCCGGGTGGCGATCTGCGCCGAGCCCGAGGGGTAGGAGGCCAGCACCTCGTCCAGCATCGCCGTGGCCAGTTCGGGCGCGTCGGGCGCCGAGTTGGCCGAGACCTCGTGCTGGAGCCGCACCCCGGTGTCGGGCGCGGTCTCCACCGTGACGCTCGCGGCGACGAGGTCGGGCTCGGCGCCCAGCGCCGACAGCCACTGGCCCCAGTGCGCCACCCAGCTGTCGACCTGCCGCTCCTCGACGAGTGCCGCGCCGTCCGCGTCGCAGGAGATGACCACGGTGTGGTGGCCCGTCGACGGGATCGTGATCATGGCGAACGGGCGGGAGTAGCCGTCCTGCGCCTCCGTGAGCGTCGACCCGGCCGCCAGGCCCGGCAGTTCGCAGGTGCCGCGTCCGCTCCTGCCCATCGGGCCCGAGCGGTACTCGTGGCTGCCGGAAGCGGTGGTGCGCCGCCACGCCAGGCGGACCGCGCCGCGCTGCATCAGCGTCCGCCCGTGCCGGTCCTTGAGCGCCAGCGGGCCCATGATCACGGCGAGGGCCAGGGCGATGCCCAGCGCGGCCCAGAGGGAGATCAGGGTGGCCAGGACCACGGCGATCAGCCCGGCGAACAGCAGGAGCGTCACGCCCAGGGACAGGCCGCGCAGCCCCGAGGTGCGGGGCCTGCGGAAGTTGCCGTACGTGCGGGGGGAGAGGGTTTCAGTAGCCACGGGGCTTCTCCTGCTGATGGTCGTCGGGGTGCTGACGGTCCGGCACCGTTACCGGGGCCTGGCCCGTCGTCGCGTCCCGTTCCTCTGACTGTGTCTCGGCGCTGTTGTCCTGCGCCTCGGGCCGCGCTGTGGTCGGGGCCGTGGCGGGCCCGGCCGGTTTTCCGTGTGCCCTGTCGCTTCCCTTGGCGGTTCGCGCGGCGCCCGTCTGCAACCCGCTGGGGTCCGGCACCACGGCGGCGCCCGCCACCGAGCGGCCGGTGCCGAGGCTGCGCAGGTGCGGGACGGGCAGTGCTCCGGTAGCCGCGCTCGACGATCCGTCAGAGCCGCCGGAGGAGCGCCCCGAGCGGCCTCCGCCGGACACCGCCGCCTGGACGACGGGCGCGGCGAACCGCATCAGCGCGGGCAGCGTCGCGCAGGCCAGGACGATCAGGACGACCCCGGAGACCATGGAGACGACCTCGTTGTCCTGCTTCTGCCCGCTGATCGAGAACGCGGCGGCGTACACGACGGCCGCCGCCGGTTTGTAGAGCACGAAGGCGAGCAGCCAGCCCACGGACCTGCGGAACCAGATCCGGCCCGCGGGGGCCGAACTGGCCGCTGCGGCAAGGGGGAGTGTGCCGGTGAGGATCACCAGCATGGCCATCCGCACGATCATCAGGGCGATCTGCGCCACGGTGCCGATGACCACCAGCATGGCCATGATCAGGACGAGGAACGAGGAGTCCGTGCCGCCCAGTGCCAGCATGGCGGAGGTGCGCTTCTCGAACTCGTCCACGCACTGCGCGACGGGTTCCCCGGCCGCGCTGATCTGCTGGCAGCCGGTGGACCTGTCGATGATCCACACGCTGAACTTGTCCCCGGCCGAGGTCAGCAGGCCGACCGTGGCGACCCCGGCGGAGGAGACCACCACCAGGTTGAGCAGCCCCTGGAGGGCCTGCTTGGCCGAGTCGCCGCGGCGCTGCCAGGCCAGGTGCCCGGCCGCGAACAGCAGACACAGCACGGCGGTGAACGAGGTGACCCACAGCGTGGAGTCCTGGAGGAACGCCACGGGGCCGCCGTTGTCGGCCAGTTCGGGGCGGCCCAGGCTCATCCAGGAGCTGCCGAGCGCCTTGACGGTCGTGGCCGCCGCTTCAGCGGCGCTCTCGGCGATGTCGTCGAACCCGCTGTCGCCGAGGTCCTTCGGGGACGCGCCGGAGCCGTCCCCTACGCAGTATCCGCCGACGGAGGGGGCGACCCATCCGAAGTCACAGCCCGCCATCAGACACCTCCCCATTCGGTGTATCCGGCCAGCGAACCGACCTGGGTGGGCGCGGCGGGGTCAGCCGGGTACTCCAGCTTCCAGTCGCCGTTCTGCCACAGCATCGTGGTGGTGGCGGCCTGCATGCGGCCGTCGGGGAACCGCCACACGGTCTGGATCACCGCGGTGCTGGAGTTGTACGTGACGAACTTGAACCCGGCGATCTGCCCGTGGGCACCACCGCCCTGCTCCGTGGTCGCGCTCTTCCGCTCCGACTTGGTCCGCTCCGCGATGTAGGTGTCGCGGCCCGCGCCGACGGTCTGCGCCGTGGCCACCTTCCGCCAGTCGTCGGCGGCGAGATAGCGCACGCTGATCTGGCTGCTGGCCAGCAGGGCGCCGACGGGGGTGTGCGCGTAGCAGCGTGCGACGTTACGGCCGACCAGCGCCGGGCCCGACGCCTTGGAGGAGGGGAGCGCCACGGCGTCGTACAGCGACCAGGTCACGCGCCGGGGTGCCGAGGTGGGCACGTCCTGCTGCTTGTCGGCCAGTTCGGGGCACGTCCCGCCACCGCTTCCGCCGCCGCGGGACGAGGACCGGTCCGGGTCCGCCGCGGGGTCGGCGGACGACCGGGCCGACGTGGAGCCCCCGTCCTTCGCCGGTGCGGTGGGCGGGTCGGAGGTGAGGACGACCGCTCCTCCGATGACGGTCACGAAGCCGATGAACGCGGCGGCGAGTACGAAGCCGGAGCGCAGCCACGGGCTGCGCGGCTCGTCGGCCGCCGCGCGGGTGCCGGGGTCTGCCATGTTCTTTCCCCATCCTCACGGGTGGTCGGGTGCTGGTGGGCCGGAGTGCTGATCGGTCTGCTCCGTGTTCCTGTACGGGCGTTCCTGGACGTTCTGTGGGGGCGTTGTTCCTGTACGGGCGCGCGCCGGTGTGCCTAGACGAGCGCGCCGACGATGCCCGAGGCGGAGCCGACGAGCAGGCACGCGCCGAGGACGAAGCCGAGCCCTCTGGCGTGTTCCCGGCCGCCACCGCGGGAGTGGTCGACCGCCATGCGTGCCGCGACGGCGAAGATGCCCGCGACGCACAGGGCCGTGACGGTCCACGCCACCCACTTGAGGACCTTCAGCAGGTCCTCGGCTCCGGGCGGCGCCTCCCCTCCGCCGACGTCGGGTACGCCCGAGGGCTGCGGGGCTGCCACGACCATGTGGGCCGCGTTCGGTGTGACGTCCATGACGGCCGCCAGCAGACTGGACAACTCGTTTCCTTTCCAGGCGGTGAGCCGGATCGCGGGTGGGACGTATCTACAGGGGGCGGGTGAGCCGGGTCAGGTCACGCGCCAGGGCCGTGCACTCCTTGGGCAGATGCGGCTCGCCGAGCCGCCACTGCTCCACCCAGGGGACCTCCCACAGCCGGGGCACGGCGCCCGAGACCAGCCGCACCCGGTCGCGCAGGAGCCGCGGGCGCTTGCCCGGAGCGTCCGCGACGACGACCAGGCCCAGCAGCTCGACCCCGGTGACCATGCGCGAGGCCCACTGCTGCGCGGCGTGCTGCGCGGCTTCGAGACCGTGTGCCGTGGAGCGGGCGACCAGGACGACCGACTGGGACGTCGAGGCCGTGGGCCAGGCCCGGTTGGCGTCCCGGCCGCCGGAGATGGCGCGCTCCAGCGAGCTGACACCCGCGCCTCCGTGCACGCCAAGCCACCACCAGCCGTGCCCTTCGCCCGCGTGGGGCTGTGCGACGGGCAACGCCTGCTCGGGCCGCGGGACTCCGGCACCCTGGGGCGCCGCCGGTCCTGTGAGTCCTTCCGGCGCACTCTGAACCGATCCGTGAGGTTTCCCGTTGGTGCCCCCCGGAGGGTCGGACTGCGGCAACCAGGGATTCACAACCGGCACATCCCCCGCCAAGACATCTCCTTCGACCGCTGATACGACGAGCCGATAGTACACATAAACCCGCAACAGGCAATAAATTGCTTGTTCTTCGATTACTTCGCATAAAGGCCAATTCACCCATGCCAATTCACAGAGTTTTTTTGGGGTGTTCAGATGACATGGGGCGTTCCGGATGAACGGCCGTCCCGGTCGGGCGGGATCGACGGCGCTGATCGTGGGAGGCGTCGGCCTGGGGCTGCTCGCCTCCGTGGTCGGGCTGTCGGTGGTGGGGGCCGTCGAGGAACAGGACGACACGGCCTCGGTGGGTTTCGCCAAGGACCTCAAGGCGGGACACGTACCCGCGGACTACGCGGCGTGGATCCAGCGTGCAGGTGAACTCTGCGACGAGGTGAGCGCGCCGCTGGTCGCGGCGCAGATCGCCGCCGAGTCCGGCTGGAATCCCGACGCGGAGAGCCCCGTCGGCGCCCAGGGCCTGAGCCAGTTCATGCCCGGAACCTGGAAGACCTGGGGCGTGGACGCGGCGGGCAAGGACGGCAGCGACGAACCGGACGGCGAGGCCGACCCGTTCACACCCGGCGACGCGATCATGACCCAGGCCCGCTACGACTGCTGGCTCGCGGACAAGATCCGACGTATGGGCGTGGAGGGGGACATCACCCGCCTGCTGCTCGCCGCCTACAACGCGGGTCCCGGAGCGGTCCAGGAGTACGGGGGCGTGCCTCCGTACCCCGAGACGCAGGGCTATGTGACGCGGATCGTCGGCTCGATGCCCAAATACACCGAGGGCGACCCGGTCGACGCCGACAGCCCGTTCGGCGACCGCGTCGTGGCCGGTGCCCGCAAGTGGCTGGGCACCCCCTACTCGTGGGGCGGCGGCGGACCCGAGGGCCCGGGACGCGGGTTCGCGCAGGGCGCGAACACGGTGGGGTTCGACTGCTCCAGCCTCGTCCAGTACGCGGTGTACTACGCCAGCGGCGGCGACGTGCTGCCGCCGCGCGTCACGCAGCTCCAGGCCAACGCGGGAGAGGCGGTTTCCCGCGACGACATGCGGCCTGGCGACGCGATCCTGTTCAAGCTCAATGGAGGCAGTTACGACCACGTCGGCATTTACATCGGTGACGGGCAGTTCATCCACGCGCCCAAGACCGGTGACGTCGTCAAGATCGCTGATCTCGACGAATCGTATTACGCGAGCAAGCCCCAGAAAGTGAGGCGCTTCGGATGACTTCCTCCTCCGCGCGCAGCGGCGCCGTGGTGGCCGCGACGGTGCTCACCGTCCTGCTCACCGCGAGCGGCTGCGGTTCAGGCGAGGGCGGGGAGGACGCGCGCACCGCGCCGTCGTCCCCCGCCACCTCCCCGGCCGCCACCGGCACCGGTCCTTACCCGACCCCGGCCGACGCTGAGGCCGACGCGTCGGCCTCAGCGTCCGCTTCCGACTCGGCCTCGGCGTCCCCGGGCGCCGGGGCCACGGGCGAGCCCAAGGGAGGAACGGTCCGCCCCGAGGACGTGAAGGGAACCGACGCCGACGCGGTGAGCCGCGGCGCGCTCAAGTCGCTGTGGACGTTCGACACGGCCATCGACAGCGGGCCCAGGGACGCCGAGCTGCGGACGGCCGAGGCGGGCTGGCTGACGGACAAGTACGCGGACAAGCTGCGCGCCGACCGGCCCCAGTCGGTGCCAGGGGCGCAGTGGCAGGAGTGGGACAAGCACCGCGCCTACACCAAGGTCGGCCTGGAGAAGACGGAGGACGCGGCGAAGCCCGCCGACGCCGGCGGCGAGGCATGGCGCCAGTGGACCGTCACCACCACGCCGACGGGGCGCGACCAGTGGTCGGGCGACCCCCTTGTCGTCACGGCGTACGTACAGCTCACCCGCACCGCGGACGGCAAGCCCTGGCGGGTCGCCGACGTCACCGTCGCCTAGGCGCAACCGCCGCCCGGACGTCGACGTCGCTCAGGAGGCGTCCGGTGACCGGTGTCCCGCTTCGGCAGGCGACACTTGTCGCACGGACACGACCGACAGCACCCGTCCCACAGCCCGGAGAACTCCTTCATGCCTTCGAACGCCGAATCCATGGATGTCCCCACCTGGCCGGTCTACGACCTCATCGTGCACGAGGACGGACGGATCGTCGCGTCGGGCCCGCAGATGCCCACGACCGGGCACCCCACCCGCGCCGACGCGCTGAACGCGGTGGCCGGGACCGCGGTCAGGCTCGGCCGCCCCGTGCGGGCCAGGGCCACCGAGCCGGACGGCGCCGTATGGCCGCTGATCATCGCGCCGGACGGCTCGGTGCGCGAGGCACCGGACGGCGCGACGCCCGCCCCGGCGCAGAAGGCCCAGAAGGCACAGAAGTCGCGGAAGGTGCGGCAAGCCCAGGAGGCGCCGACGACGCCGAAGAAGCGGTCGTTCGGGCTGCGCCGCCAGGCGAAGGAGAAGCGCGGGGCGGGAACGGCCGCGCCGGGCCCTGCGGCCCCCGCCTCCGCGACGGGGCTGCCCGGACAGCCCGGACAGCCCGGACTGCCGGGCCAGGGCGGGCAGTTGGTGAGTGGGGACTACGCGGGGCCGCTGGCGCAGGTGACGGAACATCTGCGCGTCGGTCAGTACGCCGAGGCCGTCAAACTCGCCACCGAACTGGACGACAGGGCGGCGGGCGTCCTCGGGGTCTCGCACCCCGACGTGCTGCACATCCGCGAGAAGCGGGCCGAGGCGGCGGCCCGCACCGGGGACGCGTTCGGCAGCATCCAGCTGTACCGCGACGTGGCCGAGCGCTGGCACTACCGTGGCGAGGGCGCGATGGCAGAGGATGTGGCGAGGCGCGCGGAAGAGCTGTGGAGGCAGATGCCGCAGGGGGACGAGGCGCTGTCCGCCGGGCTCGTCGTCGTCAGGATGCGCAATCAGATGCCGGGGCAGTCGGGCGACGCGCTCACCGCTGTACTGGCAGACCGTGTGCGGCTGCTCCAGGCACACGCGGGGGCGTCCGAGAACTTGCAGATGGCGCCCCAACAGCCCATGGCCACCGCCCCCTCGCACTCGCACCCCGTGGCCCAGCAGCCGGTCGCGGCCGAAGTCCCCGCGCAGCAGGTGGTGGCCGAGGCTCCCGCGCAGCAGCCTGTGGTGGCCGCTCCCGTGCAGTATGCGGCGCCCGCTCTCGCACGGCCGGTCGCGGCTGAGGCCGCCGCGCAGCCGGTGGTGGCTGAGGCTCCCGCGCAGCCGGTGGTCGCCGAGGTTCCCGCGCAGCCGGTGGTCGCCGAGGCCCCAGCGCAGCCTGTGATGGCCGCTCCCGTGCAGTATGCGGTGCCCGTCCTCGCGCAGCCGGCCGGGGCCGAGATCGCCGCGCGGCTCTTGGCGGCCGAAGTCCCCGCGCGCACGGCGGCGGAACACACGCCCGAGCCGCGGTCAGTGGCGGGTGCCGGTGCCCCCGAACAGCCTGTGGCTGTCAGTTACCCGCACCCGGTAGCGGCCGGTGCCGCGGTACGACCCGCGGCGGAACACACTCCCGCGGCACACCCGGTGACGGACACGTCCGCACCTGCCGCGGCCAACAATGTCGCGCACTCCGTGGGGGAGCACGCACCCGCACAGCCCGCGGCGGCCAACGTCGCCGCACAGCCTGTGGCGGACACCACCGCTGCCCAGAAGCCCCGCCCCGCGATGAGGCAGATGACCTGGGAACGGTCCGCTTCACCCGTCCGGAGCGCGGGCTGAGCCCGGCCGCCCTGCGGCGGTGTGTCACGCGGCGGAGGTGTACCACCACGCGGGCTTCCTGCGCACCTCGTCGTCGGCGCTCTCGACGACACCCATGGCCAGCCGCAGCGCGCGCACCGCGTGGTGCACGCGCGACTTGACGGTTCCCGACGGTATGCCGAGCACCTGGCCCGCCTCGCGCATCGACCTACCGGAGTAGTAGGTCTCGTACAGCACCTCGCGGTGGTTGGACGAGAGATGCTGGAAGGCTTCCTTGAGGAGCATCGAGGACAGCAGCCAGTCCACGTCGTCGGACTTCGTCAGCAGATCCTCCAGCCAGACGTTGCCGTCGACCTCCTGGGGACGGGTCATGCGCAGCCGGTAGTCGTCGATGACCAGGTTGCGCGCCACTCTGAACAGCCACGGGCGCAGCGGCTGACCACTCGTCAGGTCCTGCGTGCGCCAGCAGCGCAGCAGTGTCTCCTGCACCACGTCCTCGGCGCGATACCGGTCACCTCCCAGCAACCGCACCACGTAGGCGTAGAGAGCACCCGCTTGTTCGTCGTAGAGCGTGCGCATCGCGCGTTCCTTGGCGCTCATCGACGCCGAGGAACCCATTATGGTCCAGCTCACGTTCGCGTTCCCTTGTTCCATGACCTTGTGAAGGACAGGGCCCAGGCCCGAGTGGCCTCGACCCGGGGGGAGTGTCGCGAGCGGGGTTCCACATCGCATTGACGTGCGATTGACGGCCGAAGTGGCGACTTCCGTCGCCGGAGGAGGCCGCGCGGCGCGTCGGCGGAAGCGCGTCCTCCGTACGGTCCCTAGCGCTGACCTGCGCTTTCCCTCTCCAGCGGCGCGTTCTGCTGCGCGGCGCCGGCGGAGGTGAGGGCATGTATACGGCGATTGACGCTGCTCAACAACTCGGCATCTTCCGCACTACCCCCGCCGTGCTGCGACCACACATCGAGCAGCGCACGACCATGGCCGACCGCGGCGGAGACGTCGTCGATGAGCCACCAAGCGGCGACCGCGCGCCGCAGTTCCTCCTGCGCTCCGGGGAGGTCACCCTGCCGTTGGCGTATCCGGGAGAGTTCGACGCACATGGCCGTCGCGCCGGTGTAGTTACCGCATTGGTACGCGGTGAACGCCTCCAGCGCGTGTGCCTCGACCCAGAAGGGGTGCGCGATGTCGAAGGCGCGCGCGGTGTGTTCCCGCAGCCGGAAGGCGAGCGCGGCGGCGCGTTCCAGCGCCCCGGAGTCGAGCGCGCGCCCGATGTCGTCGACAAGCCCCGTGAGTTGCTCGGGCACCGGCACGGGGGACGCCGCGCTCGCCGGTGACTCCGGGGCGGGCGCGGGCGCGGGTTGGGGTGCGGGTTCCGGAGCGGGCGCGGCGGTGGGCACGGGTGCTTCCGGCGCGACGGGTGCGGGTGCGGGCGCAGGCGCAGGGGCGGGAGCCGGAGCGGGTGGGGCGGCGACGGTGGGTTCGGGGACGGGCGCGGGTGCCGGTGTCGGCACGGGTGCGGGTGCGGGTGCGGGTGCGGGTGTCGGCACGGCTGCGGGCGCGGGTGCCGGGGCCGGGGCCGGTGCGGCCTCGGCCGGTGGCGCGACGGCGGGCTCCGTGCGCGGTTCGTCGTGCTGACCCAGGCCCTCGGTGTGTCCCAGGACGCTGCTCGACCCGTCGGGGGCGACCTCGATGCGCGTGGTGGAGACCGCGCCCTCGTCGACGATCAGTGACTGGACCGGCCGGCCCTGTGCCTGGGCGTGCCGGTGCAGTGCGTCGAGCACGACGACGTGCACGGGTTCGCCCTCGGGTACGGGGTACGGCCTTCCGTTGATCATCGCGGTGCCGTCGGAGCCGATCAGCACCTCCCAGGGGTCGTGCTGGTTGTGCTGGGTGTGCTCACTGGTCATCTGAGGGTTCCTTAGTCGTCGCTGCTCGGCTTGGGCATCGGGGAGATCGTCGGGTAGGACTCGCCCTCGGGCGGCGCGATGGCGCCCGAGTACATGGCGAACGACGTCCTGACTCCGAAAACGTAACTCTGCGCGCCGCCGCTCTGCGGTACGCCCTTCGCCTGCTTCACCGCGTCGAGACCCACGGAGTACGCGGCCAGGGTCAGATCGAGCTTGGCACCCTTCACCTCGTTGTTCGCGACGAGTGCGTCGATGTCCTTGGCCAGCGAGCACATGTACTTGGCCTGCGCCATGATCGAGTCCTCCGCGTCCAGCGCCGACGTCTCGTCATTGTCGTCCTCGTCCTCGCCGAACTCGTCGAACTTGTCCGGGGGAAGCTGGGAGATGCCCTCTTTCCCGTTCGGCCCCTTGAGCTTCGGGTCCCAGACGGACTCCTGGTTGATCTGTGCGGCGATGACGATCGCCCCGATCTGGTCGCACTCCTGACCGGCCTTCTTGACCACCTCGCGGTACTCCGCGGGTACGGCCTCCTCGGCCAGATCGCCCTTCCCGTCGCTCTCGAACGCCACCTTGACCTGGTCCTCGTCGACCGAGGGGCCGTCGCCGCCCCCTCCGCCTCCGCCGCAGCCGAAGATCTGACAGATGATCACGAGGGGCCAGAAGACCACCCCGATGGCGCAGATGACGATCACGCCGACGAGGAGCAGCAGCAGGATCATCGGGCTGAACAGGCACCCGAAGACACCCGCACCCGCGCCCGCGGCCACCAGCACGGTGGTGGTCTCCTTCTGCTGGTTCTGCTGGGAGGACTGAGCTCCCTTGCCTTCACCCACGATCAGTCGCTCCCCTTGCGTTTGCCTGCTCTGCATGGGCCCTGAACAGCGATGAACCAGGTCACCCAATTTTCCGTAGTGGCTGCCCGACGGACCACAGCGGACTCGCACGCCGTAACGGACACGGCGCCCGGTCAGTTCAATGTGACTTCTGTCGACGTATCCGGAACGAGAGAAAGGGTGGACGCGCATGGCTGTCCCACCGGCGGCGTCCGCCGGACCGCAGATGTGGGTTCGCGGGCCCTCCGCGCCGCAGCAAGCCACCGCCGCGCCTGCTGCTCCAGCGCCCGAGGCCCCGGCACCCGCCGCACCGGCACCGGCCCCTGCCGCGCCCGCGCAGACCGCTCCCGCGCCTGCGGCACCCGCACCTGCGCAACCCGCGCCCGCACCGGCCCCCGCTCAGGCCGCCCCCGCCGCGCCTGCCGCACCCGCCCCCGCTCAGGCGGCCCCGGCACCGGCCCCGGCCCCGGCACCGGCGCAGACCGCTCCTGCGCCCGCCGCGCCCGCGCCCGCACCGGCCCCCGCAGCGCCCGCGCCCGTACCCGCACAGGCGGCGCCTGCACCCGCGCCCGCGCCTGCGGCACCCGCGCAACCCGCCGCACCCGCACAGGCACCCCCCGCGCAGGCGGCACCCGCACCCGCGCAGCACGCCCACCCCGTGGCGCAGCCCGCACCCGCGCAGACGCCCGCCGCGCCCGCGACTGACACACCGTCACCGCACCGTGGCCAGCCCGTCGCCTGGGTCAACGCACACGGTGGCGGTGGCGCGGGCACCCTCGCACGGGTGCTGGGCGGCGCCGACCTCGGTCAGCGGTGGCCCGAGCCCGCGCGTGGCGAGCCCGGCGGTGTGCTGCTCGTGGCCCGCACGCACGCGGGCGGCATGCGCGCCGCGTCGCAGAAGCTGAACGAACTGCGGCTGGAGGACCACCCCGCCGGGGTGCACCTCCTCGCCGTCGTGCTCGTCGCCGACGCGCCGGGGCGCCTGCCGCGCCCCCTCGGCCAGCGGGTCCGCGTGCTGCGCTCGGCGGCCAAGGTCCACCGTGTGCCGTGGATTCCCGCCTGGCGGCTGGGAGAAGACATCGAATCGCTGCCGAGAGAGGTGCGCGCGTTGGCTGGTATCGTCACCGCTCCGCCCGCGAGGGCGGTGGCCTCGCAGTGATGTTCCCCGATCTCATTCAGCTCGCCGGTGGTGGCCTGGACGTCGATACGGGCAAGGACGCCTACCAGCCCGGTGCCAAGGCGGGAGAACTCCTCCAGTACCTGGCCTGGATCGTGTCCGCCTGCGCCGTGGGCGGGATCATCGTCGTCGGCTCACAGATGGCCTTGCAGTTGCGGCGGGGCGAGCCCGGAGAAGGCGCGAACTATTTCCGTGGCCTCGTCATCGTAATGGGGGCCTGCATTCTCGGCGCCACGGCCGGGCCCCTCGTCGAATTCGTCATACAGCCTTACCTCATCTGACAGCGTACGTCCCCTACCTGACTCACCTTGATTACGGAGAATCCCATGAAGGACACCCTGCACTCCCTCTACAGCGGTGGACTGAACTACCTGGCCACGGGCGATGTGCCCGACCCGGAGCGCAAGGCTCCCGACGAGCTGTCCGACGCGGTCAACACCGTGCTGGGCATCGCGGGCTGGGCAGGAACCGCCGCTGGTGTGGCGGGTGTTCTGGTCACCGGCATGATGATGGCCATATCCGTGAAGCGCGGTGAGGGCTCGGAGCACCTCAGCCGCCTCGGCATGGTGCTCGGCGGCTGTGTCCTCGTCGCCACGGCGGGCCCGATCATCCAGTTCTTCTTCCAGGACTAGGAGCAGCCGTTCCCGGAAGAGGCCATTGCCATGTTCGGCTTGAGACGGAAAAAGGCCCCGGCCGAGGGGCCCTTCTACAAACAGCGCGGCTGGGTGAACTCGGTCATGTTCCTCGGGGTTCTCCTGGCTCTGTCAGCGGTCGGCCTGGTGACCGGTGAGGACGTCAAGTCCCCCTCGTCCTACAGTCGCGAGGCGTTTTCCGGGGTTCGCGGTCCGCTGTCTCCTGGCGACCCGCTGAAGGTACGGAGTGGCCCGGACGGCCGCCCCGAGAACTGTCGTACTGACGACAAGAAGCAGGAGCGGCCGAAGAAGGCTCCGGACGACGTGGAGTGGCAGCAGCGTGGCGCCGTCATGGTGCCCGTCTCCGCGTCGGCCGGGCCGCTCCGCACGGAGGACGACGGCATGTGGTGGTGCTTCGCGCACACGCCCACCGGGGCTCTGCTGGCGGCGCACCTGCTGCCTGTCCAGCTGAGCGGCTCCGACTGGCGCACCGTCGCTGAGCAGCAGATCGTGCCGGGTGAGTTGCGTGACAACTTCGTCGCCAACAAGGTCAAGTTCGGGGACAAGTCGCAGGGTTCGGAGCCGGGTGCCGTCGGGCGCTTCGTGGGCTTCTCCCTGGACTCCTACTCGGACGACGAGGCGACCGTACGGCTGCTCCTCACCCGTCCCATCGGAGGCTATCTGTCGACCTCGGTGTCCGTGCGCTGGCGGGACGGGGACTGGAAGGTGGCCCTTCAGGAGGACGGTTCCCTCACTTCAAGGGCCAAGGCGGTCATGACTGACGGGTTCACCATGTGGGGAGCAATACATGAACCTAGCCGGTAAGTGCTCGACCACTATCGACTTTTTCGGAATGTTCGGCGATCCCATCGGCGAGATGATCGGTGTGGTCGCCAAGCTCATCATCAACGCCGCCTACGGCATCTTCGCGAAGGCGGCGAACGGCCAGTCCTACGACACAGAAGTATCCTCCGCGATCAGCGGGCAAACACGCTGGATCGTCATTTATCTCGCTGTCGGGTCGCTTCTCTTCTCGGCTGCCAAGATGGCGATGGACCGGCGTGCCGAGGCGGGCCAGACCGCCCTGAAGGGTGTTCTGCGCGTCCTGCTGGTCAGCACGATGATGAGCACCGCGGTCATCACGTTCGTCACGGTGATGGACGAGTACTCCAAGTACCTCTACGACGACGGCATGAAGAAGCTCCAGGACACCCTCGCCTGTGACGACGGTCTTGGAAACATGCTGCTGCTGGTCGTCGGGTGTCTGCTGCTCCTCTCGGCGATCATCCACACGCTCCTGATGTGGATCCGGCTCGGCGTGATGATCATCCTGATGGGCACGCTGCCCGTGGCCGCCGCCGCCTCGATGACCGACTGGGGCGGCACCTGGTGGCGCAAGCACCTCGGGTGGATGCTCGCCTGGCTGTTGTACAAGCCCACGGTCGCCCTCGTGATCTGGTCCGGCTCCGCGATGGTCAACGCGACGGGCGACACCGGCTCCGTCGACACCCAGATCGCGGGCATGGGCATGCTGTTGCTCTCCGCCATCGCGTTGCCCGCGCTGATGAGGATCATCGTCCCGGCGACGGAGTCGCTCGGAGCCGACAACAGCGGCGGGGCCACCATGGCGGCGGCGGGCGGTATCGCCTCCGGCGCGAAGGCGCTCGGCGGCGGCGCCGTCAGCGCCGCGGCCTCGGGGCTCGGCAAGTCCGCCGCCTCGGCCGCGTCGAAGGGTCCCTCCGGGGCCGGGAGCGCCGGTTCCTCGGGCGGTTCGGGCTCTGCGGGGGGTTCGGGTTCCTCCGGCGGTTCCGGTTCCTCGGGCTCGTCCGGTTCCTCGGGCTCGTCCGGTGGTTCCGGTTCTTCGGGTCCCTCGGGCAGCCAGAGCGACAAGAGCGGCGGCCAGAGCGGTCCGGGAATGGCGGGCGTCGGCTCGGGCGGTGGCGGCGGCGGTGGTGGCGGTGGCGCCAGCGGCGCCTCGGCCGGCGCCAGCCGCGCGGCCATGGCCGGAGCGCTTCCCGTCGCCGGTGCCGTGCTCGGCGCGGCGGCCAGCATGGCGGCGAAGACCGGCAAGGCCACAGCGGATCTCGCCGCGAGCGGGCTGCCCGACCCCAACAAGCCGTCGGGCAACGGCTGAAGCCACACCGGGACCGCGCACAGCGTCGTGCGCGGTCCCGGTCCGTCCCCCGGCTGCGCACGGCTCGCGCCCCGGCCCCGGTCACACGGGGTCCCGGGCCGCGAGCCGCCTCCCGTAGCCCCACGATCTACCCAACGGAAGAAAACCAGGTTTCCCCATGGCTACCGAAGCTCTCGCCGCCGATCCCACCTACGGGAACTGGCGCAGGCCCCGGCGTCCAGGACTGGGGCCGCTCGGCCTCATCGGCACCGTCGTGGTGTTCGGGGGGATCGTCTTGGATCTCCTCGTGTCGATGGCCTCGTTGCAGGCCACCATCGTCCTGGTCGTGCTTCAAGCGTTCTTCCTCATGCCGCTGGCCGCGCGCACGCAGGACGGACGCAACGTCTACCAGCTCATGGCCCTGCGCATCGGCTGGATACGCCGCAAGGGCAAGGGCTCGACCACCTACGTGTCAGGGCCGCTCGGGCGCCGCTCGGGCGGCCGGTTCCGTCCGCCGGGGCTGCTCAGCCGGGTCAAGGTCGAGGAGGGCAGGGACGCCTACGACCAGCCGTTCGGCGTGCTGCACCACCGCGGCCGCAACCTCTTCACCATCGTCCTCGGCTGCGAGCCCGACGGCGGCTCCCTCGTCGACCCCGACCAGGTGGACACCTGGGTGGCCTCCTGGGGCCACTGGCTGGCCCGGCTCTCCAACGAGCCGGGTCTGCGCGGTGCCACCGTCGTCGTGGAGACGGCGCCCGACACGGGCAGCAGGCTGGCCAATGAGGTGCTGCCCCGCATCCACCCCGACGCGCCGCCCGCCGCGCGCGCGGTGATGGAGGAGGTCGTCGAGAAGTACCCGTCGGCCTCCTCCGAGATGCACACCTACATCGCGCTGACCTACGGCATCCCCGGCGGCCAGAAGCGCAAGCCCGAGGACATCATCAACGACCTCGCCATCCGCATCCCCGGTCTCCTGGAGGGGCTCCAGGGCGCAGGCGGCGGTCCCGCCGCGCCGCTGTCGGCCGAGCGCATCGCCGAGGTCGTCCGGGTGGCCTACGATCCGGCCGTCTCCGGCGACGTCCTGGACGCCCGCGCCCAGCACGGTGGCACCGGACTGGAGTGGGACGACGCGGGGCCCGCAGCGACGGTGGAGACGCCCAGCGCCTACCAGCACGACTCCGGGGTGTCCCGCACCTGGATGCTGACCATCGCGCCGCGCGGCACCGTCCGCGCCAACGTGCTGCGCGGCCTGCTGGAGGCCGCGCCCGGCACCCGTCGCAAGCGGGTGGCACTGCTGTACCGGCCCATCGACCCGGCCACCTCGGCGCGCATCGTCGAGGCCGACCGGCGTGCCGCGCAGTTCATGGCCACCTCGAAGCGCGGCATGGTGCAGGCGCGCGCCGCCAACGAGATGCGGGCCACTGAGCAGACGGCCGTCGAGGAGGCCACCGGCGCGGGCCTGGTGGAGTTCTCCCTGATGGTGACGGTCACCGTCGACACCGACGCCGAACTGGACGACGCCAACGCCACGGTGCGCAACCTGATGGCCGGAGCACGGCTCCAGATGCGCCCCGCCGACCGCATGCAGGCGGCGGCGTTCAGTTGCACGCTGCCGACCGGCATCCTGCCGTGGGAGTACACGCTGGTGCCGCGTGAGCTGAAGGAAGCACTGTGAGCAAGAAGAAGAGCGCCGCGAACACCAAGAAGCAGCCGCCCCCGAGGGAAGCACTCGGCCACTCACGTGGACTGCCGGGCCCCGGCGGCGGCCAGGTCGCCAACATGGACCCGCCGTCGATGTGGCGTGCCACCACCGTGCAGGCGTGCGGGCTGTGGCCGTTCGCGGCGGGCTCGGGCGCCCCCATGAGCGGTGTCCCGCTGGGACGGCACCTCTACACCGGTGCCACCGTGTGCGGCGACCCGCTGTCGTGGTTCACCCGCGCCCACTACATCTCCAACCCCTCCCTGTTCATGCTCGGTATGCCGGGTCTGGGCAAGTCCACCCTCGTCAACCGCATGCTCATCGGGCTGTCGGCGACGGGTGTGGTGCCGATGGTGCTGGGCGACCTCAAGCCCGACTACGCGGACACCGTGCGCGCCCTGGGCGGCCAGGTCCTGTCCATCGGGCGCGGGGTGGGCGGCATCAACGTCCTCGACCCCGGGGCCATGGGCGCCGCCGCCGAACGCATCGGCGGCGAGGCGGGGCGGATGCTGGTCGCCGAGACACACGGCCGTGTCCTCAACATGGTCGCCGCGCTCGTCACCATCGTGCGCGACCGCGCCATGGACGACCACGAGCAGTCGGTGCTCTCGGCCGCGCTGCACCACCTGCGCGAGCGCACCCCCAAGGGCAAGCAGCCGCTGCTGCCCGACCTGCTGAAGGTGCTCGCGGAGGGCCCCGACCGGGTGCGCGCCGTGACCCTGGACCGGGGCGACGAGCACCGCTACCGCGATGCGGTGGACCCGCTCCACCGGTCGCTGCTGGGCGTGCTGGACGGCCCGCTGGGCGACACCTTCTCCTCCGAGACCGTCACCCGCATCGACCTCAACGCACCGGCGGTGTGCGTGGACATCTCCCGCATCGGTGAGGCGGACACCCAGCTCACCGCCGCGGCGATGCTGGCCGCATGGTCCGACGGACTGGGCACCGTCGCCGCCTCGCACGCCCTCGCGGACGCCGGACTCCAGCCGCGCCGCTGGTTCTTCACCGTCCTCGACGAGCTGTGGCGCCCGCTGCGCGCGGCCTCCGGCATCGTCGACCGCATCGACGCGCTGACCCGCCTCAACCGTACGCTCGGCCTCGGCGACGCCAAGATCACGCACACCCTCAAGGACGCCGAGGCACTGGGCAGTTCGTCCGACCGGGTCAAGGCGCGCGGCTTCGTCGAGCGTGCGGGCATGGTGGTCTGTGCCGGGCTGCCGCGCGCTGAGATGGAGGAGCTGGGCCAGGTCGTCGGCCTGTCCCGCAGAGAGGTCGAACTGGTCTCCTCCTGGTCCTCGCCCCCCGGCTGGGCCGGGACCGGGGACCGCGAGGAGCCGCCGGGCCGGGGCCGGTTCCTGATCAAGGTCGGTGGACGTCCCGGCATCCCGATCCAGGTGTCCATCACCGACACCGAGCGCCATCTGCACGACACCAACAAGCGCTGGCAGCAGAACGAAGAGGCCGTCGAGATGGTCAAGCAGTACGGTCCCGACTTCTCGAAGCACCCACAGACGGACGAGAGGAGAGCCGGATGAGCAAGAACCCGGCCGCCGGGCGCAGCGTGGGCAACGAGCTGGCCCCGTGGGCGATCGTCCTGGTGGCCGCCCTGGCGCTGGTGCTGTTCGGCGCCGCGTGGATCGGCGGGACCCTGGGAGCGCTGCTGACGGGTGCGGGCTGGAACCCGCCGCCGTTCGGCCTGGCGACGTTCGGCACCCTGCTCACCCAGGGTCCCGGCACGCTGTGGCCGGGCACGTCGCCGGTCGCCGTTGTCCTGGGCATCGTCCTCGTCTTCGTCGGGGCCATCGCGCTCGGCGTGCTGGTCGTGCGCCGGGTGCTGCGCATGCTCGGCAGGACCAAGGGGCTCGCGGGCAAGAAGGAACTGGCCAGCATGGGCCCCGAGGGCATCGCGGAACGCGCCCGTGACCTGCGCCCCTCGCTGAAGGGCAAGCAGCACCTCCACCCCGACGAGACGGGCAACCTGCTCGGCGACCTCGATCCCAACGGGCCGGAACTGCGCTCCTCCTTCGAGGACGTGGAGCTGGACCTGATGGCGCCCCGAGCGGGCAAGTCCACGGGTATCGCCGTCCCGCGCGTGCTGCGCGCACAGGGGCCGGTGCTGCTCACGTCCAACAAGTCCGACGTCTACGCCGTCACCCGCGCCGCACGCGAGCAGGCGGGGAAGGTATGGACGTTCGACCCGCAGGGCATCGCGCACACCCCCCGCGAGATGTGGTGGGACATCCTCTCCGACTGCCACACCATCGAGGGCGCACGCCGCCTCGCCGGGCACTTCGTCGCCTCCGTCAACGACGACCAGTCGAAGAAGGACTTCTGGATCTCGGCGGCCCAGAACACCATCACGTGTCTCTTCCTCGCGGCGGCGCGCGGCGGCGCGTCCGTGAACGAGCTGCTGGGCTGGCTCGCCGACCCGGCGGACCGCACACCCGTCGACCTCCTTCGTGACGTCCAACTTCACGCCATGGCCGAGCAGTTGCAGGGCACGGTGCGGGGCGCGGTGGAGACCCGCGACGGCATCTACGAGACCGCCAGGCAGTGTGTGGCCTGTCTGCTCGACCCGGAGATCGTGGCCTGGGTGACCCCCGACCCGAACCTTCCGGAGTTCAAGCCGCACGAGCACGTGCTGGGCAAGGACACGCTCTACCTGCTGTCGAAGGACGGCGGTGGCTCGGCCGCCGGTGTGATCGCCGGTCTCGCCGACTCGACGATGCGCGCGGGCGTGATCGCGGCCGAGCGCATGGGCGGCAGGCTCGACCCGCCGATGACGGCGGTGCTCGACGAGGCGGCCAACGTCTGCCGCATCTCCGACCTGCCCGACCTCTACAGCCACTTCGGCTCGCGTGGCATCAACGTCGTCACGCTGTTGCAGAGCTACCGGCAGGGCAGCCGCGTGTGGGGCGAGGCGGGCATGGACGCGCTGTGGAGCGCGGCCACGATCAAGCTGCTCGGCGCGGGTCTGGACGACGCCGACTTCGTGGAGAAGGTGTCCAAGCTCGTCGGCAACCAGGACGTGCGCACACCGTCGATCTCCAAGAGCAAGGACGGCACCTCCCGCTCGTACTCCTACCGGCTGGACCCGGTGCTGCCCGCCGACCGCATCAGGGCGCTGCCCAAGGGAACGGCGCTGCTGCTCGCCACCGGTGTGCGGCCCGCGCTGATCCGGCTGCGGCCCTGGTACAAGGAGCCCAACGCGGGTGCCATCTCGGCCGCGGCCAAGGCGGAGACGGCGGCCATCACGGACCGCGCGGCACGTGCCTGGGCGGGCCTCCACCCCGATGCGGCTGTCGAAGCCGACCCGGGCGTTCCCCCTGAGCCGGGCGGTTACCCCGGACCAGGCGGTCAGCCCGGCGCGGGCGGTTACCCCGACGGTGCGGGTGGTTACCCCGACCCGGGTGGTTACCCCGAGCCGGGCGTCCACCCCGGCGCGGGAAGCCACCCCGACGGTGCGGGCGTCGAGACCGACGCCGGCGTGAGCAAGTGGCAGCGGGGCGCGGTGTCCTTCGGCAAGACGAGCTAGCAGGGGCTGGCAGAGACTGGACAAGCACGGGCGGACCGCCTGACCGGGGTGACCGGTCAGGCGGTCTCCTGGTTTCTCAGGGTTCAGGGTTCAGGGCCTGTGCGCCAGTGTCGCCGCGCGCAGCAGCCACTCGACGGGCCCGTACCGGAAGCGACGCGACATCCAGGCGCCGAGGGCGAGCTGTGCCCCGTACAGCACGAAGCACCCCGCCACCACTACGGCCGCCCCGTACCGTCCGTACAGCCCCAGTCCGTACCCGGTGAAGACCAGCGCCATCACCAGGGACTGGGAGAGGTAGTGGGTGAGCGCCAGGCGTCCTGACCCGGACAGCACCTCCGCGATCCGTGTGCCGGGCCCGGTGTGCACCAGGAGCAGCAGGCCGCAGACGTACGTGGCCGTCAGGGCCGGTGCGGTGAGCACACCGACCGCGGAGCCGACGTCGTACCAGCGCGCGTCCAGCGGTCCCTTGCGGCACACC
Organism: Streptomyces sp. NPDC054796; assembly: GCF_053611545.1. Taxonomy (NCBI): domain Bacteria; kingdom Bacillati; phylum Actinomycetota; class Actinomycetes; order Kitasatosporales; family Streptomycetaceae; genus Streptomyces; species Streptomyces sp. NPDC054796. The sequence goes on from NZ_JBSHAO010000001.1 coordinate 364,601, forward strand.
GCCATGACCACGCCGCCCACGAGGCCGACGGGCAGGGTGACGGCGAGAATCCGCACCATCCGCGCGCGGTGCGCTCCGGTGCCGGTGAGCAGTCCCCGACGTCCCGCGGCGAGTCCCGCCAGGAACGCGGCGAGCATGTCGATGCCGTACAGCGCGTTCCAGCTCAGCGTGGAGTGCAACTGCCGCAGGTTGGCGGCGACGACCGAGCCGGGGTCGCCCCGGTAGGCCGATACCAGGTCGCGCAGCGCGGCCGAGGTGGCTCCCGGGCGCGGGGGCTCCGCGAGTGTGACCATGAGCAGGCCCCAGACCAGCAGACACGCCGCGACGGCGACGACGAGACAGGCCGCGACCCGGACCGCGACGCGCGGGGTGATGTCCCGGAGCGCGAAGAGGACGAGGCTCAGCACCGCGTAGATGGTCAGCACGTCGCCGGGGTACAGGAGGACGGCGTGTGCGAGGCCCAGCAGGAACAGACAGCCCAGCCGCCGCAGATGCCGGGGTGCGAACGAAGCGCCCGCGCGCTCCGCCGAGGCCCGCTGGAGGGTGAAGCTGTAGCCGAACAGGAAGGAGAAGAGCAGATAGAACTTACCGCTGGCCAGTGCCGTGACCAGCCAGGCGACGGTGTCGTCCGTCCATGACGCCACAGGCGCACCGCCCTCGCCCACGTGGGGCCCGGCCATGTTCTGCGCGTTGACCAGCAGGATGCCCAGCAGCGCGAAGCCGCGCAGCACGTCGACCTCCCGTATCCGGCCGGGCCCAGGTCCCGTTCCCGGTGCCGCGTCGGTGCCGGGGCTCGGGCGGCCAGGGGACGGGATGCGCACTGCGCGGCCTCCGGGAGGGGTGCGACGACGGGACGGACCAGGGGGAAGCGACCGGCACCCCGGCGTAGGACGGACACCGTGGCACCGGTCGCGGCTCGGGAGGTCACGACGGGAAACACCAGCTGACGGTTCAGTCGGCCGGTTCGGCCGGTGGGTTCCGTCGGCGTCAGGTCACCAGGCCCCGGCGGTAGGCGTAGATGACCGCCTGGACGCGGTCGCGGAGCCCGAGCTTGCTGAGGATGCGCGACACGAAGGTCTTGACGGTCTCCGGGCTGATCAGCAGGGCCGTGGCGATCTCGCCGTTGGACAGCCCGTCGGCGATGAGGCGCAGCACCTCCAGCTCCCTGGGCGTCAGCGGGATGTCCTCCGCCGTGCCCTCGGCGGGCCGGATCCGCGCCGCGTAGGTGCCCACGAGCCGACGTGTCACCTCGGGGTCCAGCAGCGCGGCACCCATGGCCACGGTCCGGATGCCGTGCAGCAACTGTGCGGGCGGCGCGTCCTTGAGGAGGAACCCGCTCGCCCCGGCGCGCAGCGCCTCGTAGACATATGTGTCCAGGTTGAACGTGGTCACCACGAGCACCTTGACGGGGTGCGGCACCCCGGCACCGGCCAGCAGCCGGGTGGCCTCGATGCCGTCGAGTACGGGCATGCGGACGTCCATCACCACGACGTCCGGGCGCAGCCGCATGGCGAGATCGACGGCGGCCCGGCCGTTCTCGCACTCGCCCGCCACTTCGAGGTCGGGCTGTGCGTCGATGATGGTCACCAGGCCGGTGCGGACCAGTACCTGGTCGTCGCAGACCAGCACCCGGATCGGCTCGGTCACGACGGGCTCCCCGAGGGGATGTGTGCCCGCACGAGCCAGCCGCCGTCGTCCCTGGGGCCCGCGCTGAACTCGCCGCCCAGGACGTCGACGCGCTCGCGGACACCCGCGAGGCCACGGCCGCTGCCCGCGAGGAACCCGGCCCGCGCGCGGGGCCCGTCGGCGTCGCGAGTGTCACGTGTTTCGGTGCTGGTGCCCACCGCGCCGGGCGCGTCCGTGCCGACCTCCACGGAGATCTCCCTCGCGCCGTGCCGCACCCGGACCGAAGTGTGGCTGCCGTGCGCGTGCTTGAGGGCGTTCGTCAGCGCCTCCTGAACCAGCCGGTAGGCCACCAGATCGGCGCTGCCCGTCGACTCGGCGGGTGTGCCCTCCTCGGAGAACTCCACCGGCTGCCCCGCCCGTCGCGTCTGCTCCACGAGGGTGAGCAGCCTGCCGACGGGCGGCACGGTGGCCCCGACCCCGACCCCGACCCGGGTTCCGGTTCCGGCACCGGCAGCACTGGCACCGGCGGGGGCGCCGTGCCCCGGATCGAGCAGGTCGAGCAGGTGGCGGAGGTCGGTGATGGCCCGTCGGCCCGTGTCGGTGACGGCGGTCAGTGCCTGGTCGAGCCGGTCGGGCGCCGCCGTCAGATAGCGTGCCGCCTCCGCCTGCACGACCATCGCCGTCACATGGTGGGTCACCACGTCGTGCAACTCGCTCGCGATGCGGGTGCGTTCGGCGATGAGGGTGTCCTCGGCGACCCGCCGCCGACGCTCCGCCTCTGCGGCCCGGTTGGCGCGCAGCCATGCGCCGATGCCCCACGGGAGCGCCAGCACCAGATAGAAGGTGACGATCTCGCTCATCGGCTCGCCACCGCCGAGCAGGTGGAAAGCGACCGACAGTGGCACGTAGGCGGCGGAGAGCACGAGCACGGTGGCACGCCGGTACCGCTCCAGCCAGGACCCCGCGCCCACCAGCGCGACGGCCAGTCCGGTGCCCGCGAAGGTGTGGTAGCCGCGCAGTTGGTCGAGGGCGAACCCGGCCGACACCAGGGTGAGACACACCAGGGGCCACCGTCGGCACACGGCGAGCGGCAGGCACTGGAGGGTGACGGCCACGATGGCCAGTGCGTCGAAGGGGCGGGCCGGAAGACCGCCGAGCTGCGTCCCGTGGCTGTGCAGCGCCGGTACGAGCGAACCGGCGAAGAGCAGCAGTCCGAGGGCGAGATACCCGGGGGAGAGGTACCCGTGCGAGAGACGCGGTACGGCGGCCTCCAGCCTGCGCCACAGCTCAGGGACGCGCCGAGGACCGATCACCGGGGCAGTGTAGCCGTGGCCGCGATCCGCTCGGTGCGCCGGCGCCGGGGCCTCAGGTGTCCGCGACGGCGGGCCACCCAGAGGAACACGAGGGTCGCCAGCACGCAGAACAGCACCGAGAACACACTTCCCTCGGGGCCGAAGTCACCTCCGGTGACGAGCGTCGGGCCCGTCGCCGTGGTCTCCAGCAGCCCTTGTGTGTCACCGTTGCCGGAGACAACGCTGCTGAAGATGCCCGCCACGGCGAAGTTCCAGCCGAAGTGCACACCGATCGGCACCCACAGGTTGCGGGTGGCGATGTACGCGGCGGTGAGCATGCCCCCGGCCTCGATGGCGATGGCGAAGGCGCCCCACAGCGTCGCGTCCGGGTTGGCCAGGTGGTACGCGCCGAACAGCAGGCCTGTGGAGGCCATCGCCAGCCAGGTGCCGGTGCGTTCCTCGATGACGCGGAACAGGACGCCGCGGAAGAGCAGTTCCTCCGTCACGGCGGCAGCGGCCATGTAGCCGACGATGCCGACGGCTCCCGTCGCCGAGCCCCGCCCTTCGATCTCGTACCACCCGTTGGTGGCGAGTTGCAGGACGACGAGCCCGAACACCGCGACGCCGATCAGTGTCCCCACACCGAGCCCCGTGGCGGCACCCTCCCGGGCCAGCTCCGTGACCGCGCGGCGTTCGGTCCTGCGCACTACCCACCCGTAGGCGAGCAGCGCCAGCACGGCCGTCACTAGGCCGATCACGAGCGTGAGCCACGGGTTGCTCCCGTGCACGGCGGCGACCCCCTGACCACCGATGAGGGCGACCGCCGCGACGGCCACCAACTGCCACACCACTCTCATGAGGACACTTCCTTGTCGTTCCGCGCGGCCGGAGTGCCACGACCGCCGGGAACGCTACGGATCCGGAGCGCCGGAATCGTCACCGCACGGTGGACACCCGCGTGTAGCTCGCACGGGGGACGGACACCGTGTGCGGGGGCGTGTGCCGCAAGTCACCCGCTGATTCGCCGACTGACGCTCGGTCAGACGTGAACCGGTGATCCACACTGCACGTAGAAACGCGCGTAGAACCGCACGTAGGGGGCCGGGCGTGTGCTGTGCCCCTTCGCACTCCCGGAATGAAGCGAGCCCCGATGCCGACGATCACCGTTCTGACCCCCGTGCGCGAGGACGGGTACCACTACCTGCCCGAACTGCACGAGTGTCTCTCCGCGCAGCGGCTCCCCGTCGGCTGGCGGCTCGAATGGGTGCTCCAGGAGGACGGGCAGAAGGGCAGGGCACTGGAGTCCGTCCCGGACGCGCCCTGGATATCCAAGGGCGGCGGGCGGCGCGGGGGAGCGGCCCAGGCCCGCACGCTGGGGCTGTCACGCGCGACGGGGGAGTTGCTGCGCTGCGTGGACGCGGACGACCTGCTGCCCGGCCAGGACACCCTCGCCGACGCCATCCGCGTCCTGGAGGCCAACCCCTCCTACGGCTGGACCGTCGCGCCGTGCCTGGACCTCCACGTCGACGGCCGCCTGGTGCCGGGCCCCTACGACCCCAGCCCCGGACCGCTGCCCGAGCGGGCGCTGCTGGACGGCGCGAAGCGCGGCGCGTTCCCGGTCGTGGGCACGACGCTGACGGCCCGCACGGACCTGGTGCGGCTGGTGGGCGGGTGGCCCGCCGTGCCCGCCTTCGAGGACGGCGCACTCGTGCTGTGCTGCGAGGCGGTCAGCCGGGGGTGGATGCTGGCCGATCCTGGCGCGGTCTACCGCAAGCACCCGGACCAGCACACCGCCACGGCGGCCTTCCTCGACGCGGAGGAGACACGCCTCCGCCAGGAGGTCGCCATCGCCCGGGCCGAGGCGCTGCACGCCGCCGCGTGGCGGTGGGTGCCGGGGGTGGGGGTGTCGCCAGGGGTGGGAGAGGCCGAGTGCGTCGGGACCCCTGGCTGACACACCCGATGGACCGTCGGTGCAGGTGAACCGCTACGCCTCGTTGTACGTGGTGACATCCGGTGTCTGGATTCCAGCGGAAAGGGCATATCGCATGGACACAATCAGCAAGGTCTGGTCACTGCGTGATGCGCCAGAACCTCCTCCCGGACGCACTCCCCGTCGGGACGCAGAGTCGTACCTCATGAACATGATCAGGGAAAATGGTAGAGAGCATGGCGAGCCGACCGTTGCCCACTGCGTCGCGGCTTCCATTTTCGCCATTCGTAGCACGCCCGGAGTGGGAGAGAAGGGTGCTCACGACGTCGACGAATTGTTCAAGCGGCCTGATTTGAAGCCGTACCTTATGCGGCCCGCCTCCGATCAGAGGGCGCAGACGTACGTCGCCACGGTGGAAGATGGTCACTGGAACGCGCTGAACAGCAACCCCAGGACAGCGTCTGTGGGTACCGCGGCCGGTGCCTCGATCGGCGTGTCAATGCGTGTCCGCTTGCTGAATCTCGCCGCCACGTCGTCGCAGTTCCAGGCGTATTTCCGGCGTGAGTTGAATCCGGCGGGGCGCAACGTTGGTAGCTTCAACTACGCTGGGCGATCGGCTGCTCCGTCCGCGAGCACGCCGCGTACGGACTATTCCAGTGGCCAGGGCCGGTCCAACAGGCGTGGTGGGCCCGCGAGGTAGTAAAGGCACTGTCGTGTTCGCGTGCATGTGCCTCGCAGGCCGTGCGCGAATCCCTGGAACGCTCCCGCCCGCGGGAGTTCCGAGGGACCGGCCGCACGGCATGGATTCGGGGGCTGGTACCCGCCCCCGAATCCTCTTGCTGCCGCCGAACCCGTCAAGGCTGCGAGGCGGTCAGCCGGGGACGGAAGAGGCCGAGCGCTTCGAGGCCCCAGGCTGACGCCCTCGACGAACTGGCGGTGCAGTGTGAACCGCTACGCCTCGTTGTACGTAGTGATGTCCGATACCTGGATTCCAGTGGAAAGGGCACATCGCATGGACACATTCAACAAGATCTGGTCACTGCGCTCGGCGCCAGAGCCTCCGCCCGGACGCACTCCCCGTGCGGACGCAGAGGCGTACCTCATGAACATGATTAGAGCCCATGGTAAAGAGCATGGTGAGCCGACCGTAGCCCACTGCGTCGCGGCTTCCATTTCCGCCATTCGTCACACGCCCGGAGTCGGAGAGAAGGGTGCTCACGACATCGACCAATTGTTCAAGCGGCCTGATTTGGAGCAGCACCTTATGCAGCCCGCCTCCGATCAGAGGGCGCAGACGTACGTCGCCACGGTGGAAGATGGTCACTGGAAAGCGCTGAACAGCGACCCCAGGACACGGTCTGTGGGTACCGAAGCCGGAGCCTCGGTCGGCGTGCCGATGCGTCTCCAGTTGCAGAATGCCGCCGCCGCGCCGTCGACGCTCCAGGCGTACCTCCAGCGTGAGTTGAACCCGGTGGGGCACAACGCCGGTAGCTTCAACCACGCCAGCCGACCGTCTGCTCCCTCCGCGACCACACCGCGCACGGACCTTTCTGGTGGTAACAACCAGGCTCAGAAGCGCAGTGGACCTGGCAAGTAGCAAAGGTACTGTCGTGTTCGCGTGCATGTGCCTCGCAGGCCGTGCGCGAATCCCTGGATCGCTCCCGCCTGCGGGAGTTCCGGGGGACCGGCCGCGCGGCATGGATTCGGGGGGCTGGTACCCGCCCCCCGAATCCTCTTGCTGCCGCCGAACCCGTCAAGGCTGCGGGGCGCGAACAGGTGGCTCGCGCAGGCGGGCCGCCGTCCGTGGCCCGGTCTCCGGGGAACGGCTGGGTTTTCTCTCAGGGCATCTGAGGGCTACGCGTCACCCATAGATGCCTGGACCTTCGCGGGGTGGCCGTTGGCCGGCTCCGCCGCTGCCGCCGCTACTTCCGGCGGCTGCCGCCGCTGTGATGGTGGCTGCTGTGGTGGCTGCTGCGGTGGCTGCTGTGGTGACCCGACCCGTACGCCGGCTGGGTGGCCGAGCCGCCGTTGCCGTACGACTGGCCCTGCGGCGGAGGGTTGTACGCTTGGCCGTAGGTGGCTGTCTGGTGGACCCCGTGCGGGTTGAGCTCGTTGCCGTAGTGCACGTTGAACTGCTGAGGCAGGCCGGTGGCCGTCTGAATGTAGGCCCGCGTGACCGGGTCGTACGCGACGGCGGCCCGGCTGCCCGGTGTGCTGTGCGCCGCGTTCTGGTCGGTCCAGTAGCCGTGGTCCTGCGTGGCGACATGAAGATTCGCGTCCCATGCGGCCGAGCTGTTCGAGGGTGTGTTGTAGGCCTGAGTCAAGCGCGGGTCCATAAACGCCCTGTCGACGTCACGGGCGCCGCGTTCCCCGTAGCCGGCCTGGATGACACCGGTGGCAAACCCCGCGCCGTGCGCCACGGTCGCGTTGTGGGTGTTGCCGGACGCGTCGATCTGCTGCTGAAGGTACCGCTGGGTTTCCGCGCGCGGGCGGCGACCACCCTCCGGCACCGGGTCCTGGTTCAGGTCATTCAAAGGCATGTTTCTGATTCCTCCTTTTGCCCATGACCATTGATTCAGACGGCACTACGCGGACCAGGGTGTGACGGTTCATGTCGCCGGGTCCGCCGTTCGGGCGGGGGAGGGCGGTGGTTCGGGTGATGTTCACCCGACTGCCCTGTGAGCTGAGGGAACGGCATCTCGCGTGAGCGGTGCACGGTGACATGTGACGTGTATCACCCCGCCCCGAGAACCCGCGCGCCGGTCACGCCGTCTGGCAGGTGTGAGATCACGTAGCAGCGCGGCGCCGCGCGAACTGGACGAGGAACGTCTCCTCCGGCTCGTCGCCAAGGGCGATCGTGGCGCGTTCGACGAGTTCTACCGGCGCACCTCGCCATGGATGGCGGTGCGGCTGCGCCGCCGTTGTGCCGACGAGCAGATCGTCGCCGAGGTCATGCAGGAGACGTATCTGGCGGTGTGGCGCGCGGCGGGCGCGTTCGCCGGGAGTGCGGTGGGCGGGACCGCCGTCGGGTGGCTGTGGACGATCGCGGCACGCCGCCTCGTCGACGCGTTCCGGCGCCGCGCCCACCACGCCGAACCGCCGCCCGCGGCGGCCGGGCAGGCGCTGGCGCCAGCGGCGGAGGAAGAGGTGCTCGCCGCGACCGTGGGCGGCGACGTCGGGGACGCGCTGCGGCGCCTCGCGCCCGAGCTGCGGCAGGTACTCCAGGCCATGGTGCTCGACGGGCTCTCCGTACGGGAGACCGCCGTCCTGCTCGGGCTGCCCGAAGGCACGGTCAAGACCCGCGCCCGCCGGGCCCGGATCGCGATGCGGAAGGCACTGACATGAGCGGTATGAAGGACAGGGGTGACAGGGGTGACAGGGGCGGGGAACACGCGTCGACACGGCTCCTCCACCGGTACGCGCGCGGCGACACCGGCATCCCGGCCGACGAGGTGTGGGCCCTGGAAGCACACATGGAGACATGCGCGGTGTGCCGCGGACAACTGGCCGCCGCGCTCCCCGACGAGGCACCCACAGTTGCCGCCCTCCTCGACACCGTGCGCTCCGGGCTCGGCCCCCGACTGGACGCGATCGCGCCGACACCGTCGCGTCGCCACCGCTGGACGAGGCTGTCGGCGTGGGTGACACCGGCGATGGCCCCGTGGCTGGCGATGACCGTCGGACTGACCCTGATCGCGCTGCTGCTGGACATGGCGGGCCCGGACCTCGCGGACCTCGGCACCGTGTCCCCTGTGCTGCTGCTGGCACCCGTGCTGCCGCTGGCCGGGGTCGCCGCTTCCTGGTCGCGGGCGCTGGACCCGGCGTACGAGCTGACGCTCTGCGCACCACGTGCGGGGCTGCACCTGCTGCTGCGCCGTACCGCTTCCGTCCTCGCCGTCCTCGTCCCCGTGCTGCTGGCGGGCGGATGGCTGACGGGCGTGACCGTGGCGCAGTGGCTGCTGCCGGCCGCCGCCTTCACCGCCGCCGCCCTGGCGCTGGGCGGTGTCATCGGCGTGAGCCGTGCCGTCGTCGCGCTGGGCGTCGTGTGGGTGGCCGTGATCCTGGCGCCGGCGCTGGCCACGCGACGCGTCCCCCTCGCACTGGAGCCGGGCCAACTGCCCCTGTGGGGGCTGCTGTTGGCGCTCGGCGTCGGTGTCGTGGCCGTCCGCAGGAACGCGTACTCGGCGCTGGGGCACCCACGTTGACCGCCTCGTCGATCCCTGACCGTAAACACCGCACCGCAGGAAAGGACCACCGCATGACGCCCGCCACGAGCGCGGCAGACCTCGCGCCGAAGACCTACGCCTGGGAGGTGCGGGCCACCGAACTGAGAGTGCGCGCGGGCCGCAAGAGGATGGCCGTCGACGGACTCACCCTCTCACTCGGCACCGGTACCCATGGCCTCCTCGGACCCAACGGCGCGGGCAAGACCACCCTCATCAGGGCCCTGGCCACCGTGCTGCCCCCGGCCGGGGGCGAGCTGGAGCTGTTCGGTGTCTCCGTGCGCGGGACGCGCGAGCACCGGGACCTGCGCCGCCGCATCGGCTACCTGCCGCAGGAGTTCGGCTACTACAAGCGGTTCACGGTGCGCGAGTTCGTCGAGTACATGGCCTGGCTCAAGGAGGTGCCGAAGGCGGACATCCCCGGGGCCGTCCAGCGGGCCGTGGAACGGGTGGGGCTGGCCGATCGCGCCGACGAGCGGATGAAGGCCCTGTCCGGAGGCATGGTGCGACGGGCCGGGATCGCCCAGGCCATCGTCAACGACCCGGCGGTGCTGCTGCTGGACGAGCCGACCGTCGGCCTCGATCCGGCGCAACGCATGCGGTTCCGCGAGCTGTTGCAGGAGCTGGGCCGGGACTCGTGTGTGATCGTCTCCACCCATCTCGTCGAGGATGTCGCGGCGGCCTGCTCCGACGTGGTGCTCTTCGCCGAAGGGCGCCTCCTCTTCCAGGGCACACCACAGGACCTGGCCGCCGCCGGAGGCCCCGAGCACCCCGGCGACAGCCCACTGGAGCGCGGCTACTCGGCGCTCCTCGGCGACTCACCCGGCGGCGACTCGCCGCACGGTGCCGTGTCGGCCGTCAACTCCCAGCGGGAAAGGGGCACTTGGTGAACGGGCGTGTGCTGCGCACAGAACTGAGGCGCTCCACGGCGCCGTGGGCCGGGCTCGCCGTACTGGGCGGCGCCCTCGCGTTCCTGTATCTGATCGACGGGCCGTGGTGGCAGGGCACCGCGGGGTGGACGGCCCAGTGGACATCCATGGCGCTGTGGACACGCACGCTGCTGGCCTATCTGTGGCCGGTCGCGGTGGGCGTCGGCGCGTTGCAGGGGCTGCGCGACTCCCGCTCGGGTATGACCGAGCTGCTGACGACCACCCCGCGCCCCGCCTGGCGACGCGCGGCGCTGCCCGCGAGCGCGACGGCGCTCACACTGATGGGCGGCTTCGGCCTCCTCGTCCTCTGGGGCGGGGTACAGGTGGCACTGGGCACCACCCACTACACCCACCTCGGATGGCTGCCGATCTCGCTGGTGGGAGCCCTGGCCCTGGTCGCGGGCGCGCTGTTCGGCATGGGGGTCGCGCGGGCGCTGCCCTCCGTGCTCACCCCGCCCGTGCTGGCGTTGCTCGCGCTGGTGGCCGGCGTCCTCCTGCGCCAGAACACGGACGGGCGGCTGCCGTCGGGCATGGCGCCGAACCAACTGTCCCTGCTCTCGCCCGTGACGGCGGAGGCGCGGGATTCGGTGCTGACCCTCGCCGGTTCCGTACACGTCGGCCAGACACTGTGGCTGCTGGGCCTGCTCGGCACCGGTTTCGCGCTGCTGGTGGCCGCCACCGCGCGGGCCCGGCTGCTCGCCGTCGCCCCCGTCCTGGCCGGTGCGGCGCTCTCCCTGCTCGTCCTCCCCACCGCCCCGCGCGACACCTACGTCACCGACAAGGCCGCCGTGACCCTGGTGTGCGAAGGACCGGTGTGTGTGACGGAGGCACACGAGGACCGGCTGTCCGCACTCGCGCCGCGCGGCGAGAAGGCGCTGCGCCTGCTGCGTGCGGCGCTGGGCGACAAGGCGCCGGACGCGGTGCGGGAGGAGAGCGCGCCGCGCGGAATCATGGAGGAGCGGGAACTGTCCGAGGGAGTGCTGATGGTCGACTTCGACGATCCGGTGATCGCCCGTGCGCGGGGTGCGGAACTCACCCGCGCCCTGCTCGGCGAGGGGCTGGCGCCGCACTGCGCCGGGCGCAGCGACAGCGAGAGCGGCGGACTGGACGAACTCGCCGCGCAGAGCGTCGCCGCGAGCTGGGCCCTCGGCGAGCACGACCTCACCCTGCTGGAAGGCGCGGTGTTCGGCGAGCGCGACCACCGTGCCGCCGCCGAACCGGTCTGGAAGAAGCTGACGGCGATGTCACCGGCCGAGCAGCGCGCGCGGGTCACCGAGGCGCATGCCGCCGCGCTCTCCTGCTCGCGGGAGCAGCTGGAGACGCTGGCGTCGAAGGGGAGCACGTCGTCGTGAGATGGCTGGTGCTGTACGCGCGTTCACGGCAGGTGCCCGCTTCGGCCGCCGCGATCGTCCTCGTCGCACTGGCGGTGTGGGCGTTCGGCGGACATGGCGCGGACGGTGCAGACGGTGCAGACGGAGGGGGCGCGACGGGTCCGGCGGACCTCCGGCTCGTGGCCCTGGTCCTCACCGCCGGGGTGACGATCGCCTCCGTCGGGTTCGGCGGGCAGGACGTGGCGCTGGACAGAACGGCCGCGATCCGGTGGGTGCCCCGTCGGGCGGCACACGTACTGCTGGCCGGTGCGGTCGTCGGCGCGCTGCTGCTGACGGTGCGGGCGGTGGGCCCTGTGCTCGCGCCCGTCGCGTTCGTCGTACGGGACAGTGCGGGACTGGCCGGTCTGGCCGCACTTGGTGCGACGGTGTGCGGGGCACCGTACGCGTGGACCCTGCCGACCGGCTGGCTCGCGTTCACCCTCTTCGCCCCGCAGCAGACCGGCGTGCCAGGGCCTGGCCAGGTGGCGGGGTGGCTGCTGCTGCCGCCCGGCACGGCAGTGGCCACCTGGACCGCGCTGACCCTGCTCGTGGGCGGTACCGCGCTCTACGCGGTGGCGGGGCCCGCACGCGGTGGTGTCGCGCGCCGGTGACGTCTGCGGGGCACCCGTGCCTCACCGTATCCCGGTCCCGGTCCCGGTCCCGGTGTCGGCGCACGCTGCGGCGAGCACGGCGCCCATCTCCGGGACGAGCCCGGCGACGGGATCGTGGGTGAGTTCCGTCATCCGCAGCCGACCGCCGACGGTGACGACGCCGAGTATGTGCTCGCCCCGCAGTTGAGTGATCTGCGCGGGACCCCACAGCGCGGAGAGTGCGCCCAGGTTCCGCTGCGACGGGTCGACGGCGCCGAGGTTGGTGATCTGGATGTCGGCCGCCGTGGCGGCGGTCATCATGGCCTCGGCGTCCTGCGGGCTGGAAGGGGGGTGTGCCGCGAGGGCGGCGGAGCCGGTGGTGAGCGCGGACGGTGTGCGCTGCCGGGCGAGCGAGGCGTGTGCCTGCCGGGCCAGTGCCCAGAAGCCGTGTCGATCGTGTCCGTCGCGCCCCTCGTGCCCGGTCGCCCCGGCACCGGCCCCATCGTCACAGGTACCGTTCCCGGCCTGTGCGTCGCTCGCCGTACGGGCGCCCGCGAAGCGGACCACCACCTCGTCGGGGAGAGCGGCTGCCCGGCGCAGGTCCATCGGGCTCAGGACCCTCACGAACGTGCGCCCCCGTCGGCGGAACACCTCCGTCGCCGCCGCGCAGAGCGCCGCGTGCACCGAGGCGCGCTCCAGTCGGCACCGTCGACGGAGCCGCGTGGTCAGCCCCTGGTCCAGCGCGAGGGTGTCCATGTGCGGGGTGCGCCCGGAGAACGGCACCAGCGCACCCGCGGTGCTCATACGTGGGTCGTCCTCCTCCGGGGGTGTGCCGGTGGGTGTGTCCCCGTCGTCCGGCGTCGCACCGAGACGGGCGAGGAGGTCTTCCTGTGGCTCCGGCACGTGGCCCGGCGCCAACTCGGCACCGCCGAGGGCCGCTACCAGGTCCAGCAGGGCCCGCAGCCCGCCGACACCGTCGGCGATCTGGTGGGCGAAGGTGAGGACGACGGCGCACCCCGGCTCCCCCGGGACGAGTACGGCGCGCAGCAGAGGCCCTGGAGCCGAGGGGATGGGGCGGGTCTGCTCGGCGGCGACGACGGATTGCCACGGTGTGCCCTCGGCGGCCACCTCCAGCGGGACCGGGCCGTCGCACACGCGGAACGCCGCCTCGGGCGCGGTGCGGTCCACGGCGACCGCGAGCAGCGGATGCCGGTCCCGCAGCTTCGCCAGCGCCGAGGCCAAATCCGTCGCCGGTACGGGGTGGTCCAGCTCGGCGACCAGGGAGAACTGGACAGGGTTGCGCTGTACGTAGAAGTCGATGGTCCGCTCGAACGCGCCCAGTGGCCGGACAGTGGTGTCGTGGCACGTGGGTGTCATGGTGGCTGGCTCTTTCCATTCGACGGTCCTGTCACTTAGTGACAGTGTCATTAAGTGACAGGGTGGCGCAACCCCCGGCTCGACGGTGCGGAGGTGTGCCGTGCTGGCTCCGGGCGTCACTTAATGTCAATATGACACTTGACGTGGCAGTTGGGAGCGGGGGGAAGCGGAGGTGGGTGACGGCATGGCAGCGGCCAAGCGCGCCGGGGGCGGCATGAGCGACCAGCGGCGCCACCGCGTGCGACTGGAGATCTCACGGGAGGCGGCCCGCCTGTTCTGGGAGCAGGGCGTGGACGCCACCAGTGGCGACCAGATCGCCGAGGCCGTCGGCCTGTCGACGCGCACGATCTGGCGCCACTTCCGCAGCAAGGAGAGCTGCGCCGAACCCGTCGTCATGCAAGGTGTCGAATGGGAGATGGCCACGTTGCGGAGCTGGCCCCCGGAACTCTCCCTCGAAGAGCACTTCTCCGCGGAGACCGTCAGGTTCGGCCGTGAGGCCAGCACCGTCGAGCACCTCGATCAGAAGCTCGCGCTCCAGATGATCCACCTGGCCGACAAGGAACCGGCCCTCCGCACCGCCTGGTTGATGGCCTGTGACCAGGTGGAACGTGAGATGGCCGGGATCTTCGGGAAGCGGCTGAACCTCCCGGCCGACGACCTCCAGGTGCGGCTGCACGCCGGAGCCGCAGCGGCTGCCCTGCGGATCATCAGCGAGGACATCGGCAACGCGCTCCTGGGGGGCACCGAAGCCCGCGAACTCGCGGACGCTCCGGAACGTGTCGCGCGCGCCGTCCGCAGGGCGACGGGCGGAGCCGTGGGCGACGCGCTCACGTGACACGCTCACGCGACGCCGCCACGTGACACCCTTACGCGACGCCGCCACGTGAAGCGCTCACGCGACCCGGCCACGTGACACGTTCACCCCGCCCCGCCGTCCAGCAGCCAGTTGTAGCGCAGCCGCAGCGCCCGCTCCGTGCTGGCCGCAGCCGTGCAGAGACCGAGCACGGTGTTGCCCCACGCCGGCAGGTCGACGGGCGAGGTGAAGGTCCCGATGTACTGGGCGACACCCTGCGGATCCCGGGTGATCTGTTCGGCGAGCTGGAGGACCAGCAGAACCAGGCCGACGAAGAGCACCACGAGCGAGAGGAAACCGATCCAGCGGCTCAGCGCGGGGTGCGCGCGGTCGAGGCGAGCACGGCGCCCCTCGGCGGAGGCGGAGTCAGGGGCCAGTGGGAACTCGTCCCCCGCGGCGGTGACGTAGTGGCAGCGCTTGAGCCCGAAAGCACTCTTCCGCACTTCGACGGTGCCACCCTGGACGGGAAAGGCGGCAGGCACTCTGGACTCGGCGTGATGCCTGCCGTCGAGGTACAGATGTGCTTTGACGTGCCCTGACGAGTCTCCCTGATGCTTGACGTCGACGGTGTAGACCGTCTGCCGTCCGTCGTCGCCCGTCAGCCGAAGATGGAACAGTGCGCGGGAAAACGACTGCCACCAGCGGAAACGCTTCAACTCTCGGCCGTCCCCCGGCTTGACCCGCTGCACGGCCCGACGGTGCTGCCACTCCTTCAACATGTCTCCGTCCCCCCGCTACTTGCCCGGCTCGGCCGCGCAGGCGCGGTCCTGCGACGGGCGCTGACCGGTGGTCAGATATGTCGTCACCGCGTCCTTCGCGCACGTGTTGACGCCGAACGGGTAGACACCGTGCCCGCCCTGATCGGCCGTCACCATCGTGGCCCGCTTCCCGAGCGCCTTCCGCAGCTTCTCGGCACCGGCCAGCGGTGTCCCCGGGTCGCGGGTGTTCTGCACCATGAGCACGTTCGACGGGCCACGGTCACCGATGCGCACCGGCGGCTCGACCCGCTCCTCCGGCCAGAACGCGCACGGTCCGATGCTGGCCGTGGCCCCGCCCAGCATCGGGTACCGCACCCGGTCGACCGCGACGTTCCGCTGATACTCCCGGACCGTCTCCGGCCAGCGTGAATCACCGCAGATCACGGCGAAGCGCGCGGCCATCATGTTCTCCATGTTCGGTATCGGCGGGTTGGGCGGCGGCTTCTGACCCGTGTCGAGGGCCTGCCACATCTCGGCCAGCACGGTCATGTTCGCGTCGCTGTAGAGGCGGTCGAACGTGATCCCGCGGAACAGCGTCCCGTCCATGCCATGGACCGGCTTCGTCTCCAGCCGCTTCGCCAGCTCGAAGTACTTCGCCCTCACCTGCCCGGGTGTGCTGCCCAGGCCGTATTCGGGGTGCGCGGCGGCGAACGCGGCGAAGTCCGGGAACCGGTCCTCCAGGCCACGGGCGAGCGACCGCATCGCCGTGTAGTCGTAGCCGCCGGGGCCGAGGTTGCTGTCGATCACGATCCGGTCGCCGCGCCCCGGGAACAGCGTCGCGTACACCGAGCCGAGGTAGGAACCATAGGAGGCACCGAGGTAGGAGAGCTTCGGCTCGCCCAGCGCCGCCCGGATCCGGTCCATGTCGCGCGCGATATTCGCCGTGGTGGTGTGCGGCAGCATCGACGCCGTCTTCGAGGTGGCACACTGCTCGGCGACGGCCCGTGCGTTCTTCGCCTCCTTGGCGACGTCGGCCGCGGTGTGCGCGTACGGCGCGACGTTGCCGCGTGCCTGCTGCTCCGGCGTCAGATCGCAGGTCACGGGCGCGCTGCGGCCGACACCGCGCGTGTCGAAGCCGATCACGTCGTAGGAGTCCTGGACCTTCTTCGGCAGCCCCGACGCGGCGAGGACGGCCGGGTAGCCGAGCCCTGAGATGCCGGGGCCTCCCGGGTTGGTCAGCAGCACGCCACGGCGCTGCGACGACGGTTCGTCGCGCATCAGCCGGGAGATCGCGATCTCGATTTGGCGCCCTTCCGGCTTGCGGTAGTCCAGCGGGACGTCGAGCGTCGCGCACTCAAGTCGGGGCGAGTCGGGTGCGTCGTCCGAGGTGGCCGAGGTGGCCGAGGTGGCCTGCTTCGAGCACGGGCCCCACTGCACGGTGTCCGGCGTCGACGCCGCCGACACCCCGGGAAGCGTGGTCGACGCCACGGCGGTGGCGACGAGGGGGAGCGCGAGGGCGACGGACAGGGTTCTGCGCATCTGACGTCCTTCTGAGAGCGTGGGGGGCGAAGTCCCGACGAGTCTGTCCACTCGGCGCCACCCGCACATCGGCCGCGCGGCCCGCCCCACCTTCGACCAGAGTCGTAGCGGCGCTCCGACCTCGGTCGAGGGCACATCAGCCCCTGGGCCCACTGCCAGGGGCGCACGGCCCGGCAATAATGGCCCGATGAACACGGACGTCGTGCCACGGCCACCACGGCTCGGAGGCTGGCAGCAGACATGGCGGCTGGTGGCGTCCGCGGCGGTGGGCATCCCTATCTGGCTCTCCATCGGTGTCCTGCTGGCGCGGGACCACGAGGCCGACAGATGGTCCTGGTTCTTCACCGGCGATCCGCTGGTGGCCCTCGCCTGTCTGACGGCGCTGCTGTGGCGACGGCGCTTCCCGCTCACCGTCGCCACGACCGTCGTGGTCGCCTCGGCCGCGTCGACACTCGCCACTGGCATGGCGCTGCTTGCCCTGTGCTCGATCGCCACCCGTCGACGCCCGGTGGAGATCGGGATCGTCGTCCCGGCCTATGTGATCGCGTCACAGGTCGGCGTCGGGCTGTACCCGCTCCAGAGCCAGCCCACCCCGGTATGGGTCCAGATCGCCCTCCCGGCGCTGAGCGCGGGCAGCGCGGTGGCCATGGGCATGGCCATCGGCGCGCGGCGCGTCGAAGTGCGGTCCCTGCGGGAGCGGGCGGAGAGCGCGGAACGGGAACAGGCCGCACGTGCGGCACAGGCACGGGCGCTGGAACGCAACCGGATCGCGCGCGAGATGCACGACGTGCTCGCACACCGCATCTCCCTGGTCGCCATGCAGGCGGGAGTGCTCGACCACCGCGGCAACCTCACGGCCGACGAGAACCGCGTGCTGGTCCGCGGCATCGTCGACGGCTCGCACCAGGCGCTGGAGGAACTGCGCGACGTCCTCGGTGTGCTCCGTTCCGACCAGAGTCTCCCGGAGGCTCCACAGCCCTCCCTCGACCGTCTCCCCGAGCTGGTGGCCGATGCCCGCGCCTCCGGGCTGGACGTCGTGCTCACCACCACCGTGACGGGCACACCCTCCGATGCCCTCGGACGCACCTGCTACCGGATCGTCCAAGAAGGACTGACCAACGCCGCCAAGCACGCGCCGGGCGCACACGTACACATCACCGTCGAAGGAGCGGCCGGGGACGAGCTGCACATCAGCGTCCGCAACTCCCCGGCCGCGATCACCGCCAGGGCACCCGCATCGGGATTCGGGCTGCTCGGCCTCGCCGAACGCATCGCCCTCACCGGCGGCAAGCTGGACCACCACCCGACACCCGTCGGCGGATACCTCCTCACGGCGCGACTACCCTGGCCGGACGACCAGCACCACCAGCACCACGAAAAGAGCGCATGAGTGGACAGTGAGCGGGAGCCGGTACGTGTCGTCATCGTCGACGACGAACAACTGGTGCGGATGGCGCTGCGGCTCGTCATCGAGGGCGAACCGGATCTGACCGTCGTCGCGGAGGCGGCCGACGGTGACACCGCGCTCACCGTGGTGGACGAGCAGCGCCCCGACGTCGTGCTGATGGACGTACGGATGCCGGGCCGGGACGGGCTCAGCACGACACGGGAACTCCTCGCCCGCGCGTCGCCGCCACGGGTGCTCATGCTGACCACGTTCGACTCCGACGACCTCGTGCTCGGCGCACTGCGCGCCGGAGCACTCGGGTTCGTCCTCAAGGACACCCCGCCGTCGCGGATCATCGACGCGGTGCGGACGGTCGCTGACGGGAACCCCGTGCTGTCCCCCGCGGCCACGGCGCGGGTGATCGCCGCGGCGACCGGTCCGCAGTCCTCGGCGTCGCGCGACTCGTCCCGCGAGGCCGCGCGTCGGCAACTGGCCACGCTGAGTGAGCGGGAACTCGACACCGCCCGTGCCATCGCGGACGGTCTGGGCAACCCGGAGATCGCCGAGCGGCTGCGCATCAGCGTCGCGACGGTCAAGGCGCACACCAGCAACCTGTTCGCCAAGCTCTCGGCCGAGAACCGGGTGCAGATCGCACTTCTGGTGCGCGACGCGGAGGACTGAGGAGGCCGCCTGACCTGGTCAGTCGCTGATGGTCCAGGGCATGACGAGGCCGAACTTCCACAGGTACACCGACACCAGCACGGCGCAGATCGCGACGCCGACCGAGGTCAGGATGATGTTGCGACGGCGCACCTTCGGATCGAGGGCGCGCTGCGCGGCCTCCGTGACCTTGCGCTTCGTCCACCGCAGCACCAACTGGGCCCAGACGAACTCGGTGCCCCAGATCGCCATCCCGGCGAAGATCACCAGCCAGCCGGGGCCGGGCAGCGGCAGCATGATCACGCCGGTCACGACGACCGCCAGACCGATCACGAACACACCGACCTGCCAGCTCAGGTGCAGGGTGCGTCTGCTCTTCACGAACGCGGGGGCGCGGGAGCCCAGCGGTTTCTCGTCCGTGGTGGGGGCGGGCTCGGCGCCGGAGTCGGGGCGGGGGTCCGGCGCGGACGTCGCGGCCGTCGCGACGCCGTGGTCCGTCCCCGCTCCGTCCAGGGAAGGCCCGGGACTGAGGTCGTGGCTCTGCGTGTCCGAGTGGTTCATCGGATGCGGTCTACCCCCTTGGTGGCGGCTGGCGCTGTCACCTCGGGAACAGCGTGTGTCGGCACAACGGATGGGAACCCCGCCCAGTTCACTGACGTCGACGCTCCCAGGACCACCGTACCGAGACCGCCCCTGACGGCGCCTGTCGGCCCGGCCAGGCCCCGCTAGTTGGAGACGGCGGCGACGCTGCCCGCGGTTCCCGCGGAGACCGCCGCCATGGTGCGCAGCACAGCGGTGTTCACCGCTGCCGCACCCCAGCTCTCCCGCTCCAGCGCCTTCGCCCGCTTGTAGACCTCGCCCGACCACGGAACGGAGCGGTACAGGCTCGGCAGGGTGCCGCTCGCGAGGAGCAGTCCGATCAGCGCCGCCGTACGGTCGTCCGGCTCCTCGCCGTCGATCAGCACGGCGCGCACCCTGGCCACGAGGGCCTCCTTGTGGCTGGTGTCCGCTGCCGTCGTCGCGGTGGAACGGAAGACACCCAGCGTCTTCCTGCTCTCCCGGCGCAGCATGCCCCGCTCGACGAGGCGGTCGAGCACCGTCTCGCGCAGCCCGGTGCCGATCTGGATGAGGAGGGTCTGGACGCCCCGCACGCGCCCGGCGACCTTGTCCTGCGCCGCCCTGAGCACGGGATCCGGCAGCGGATCGCCCTCGACGGCGCGCACCTTCACACCGTTCAGCCCGGAGTCGTTCTCATCGACCGTGACATGTCCGCCAAGGCCCAGCTCGACGAGCACGGCGCCGCCCAGGGTGTAGTACAGCGTCCCCGCTCCCGCGATCGCTCCCGACTTGTCGTCCATCATCAGCAGCGTCAGATCCTCGACGATGAGTGTCTCGTCGCGCATGGTCTGCATGGTCTCGTTTCCCACCGTCGGTACCGGAATCGGAAGGGGCCGTCAGGAGCGCGCGGCCCGCCGTTCACGCTAGCCCCGGACGGGCACCGGAAGCAGGGTGATCTGTCACCGCTGTTCATGACAGACGTCATACGAGCGTCATACGAGCGTCGTACGGGCCTCGTACGGGCTCCTCGACATGGGACTCACGCGCACCCGTGCGGACATGTGAGGCACCCTTGCGCGCGGCGTCCGCGTGTAGTCCGCTGACACCCATGGGGAAGAGAAGCGTTGCCGCACTGCTCGCCGCGCTGGCCGCGGGATCCCTTCTGACGGGCGCGCCGGGCCCGCGCGCGCAGGCCGCCGAGCCCGGTCCTGGCGATGGCCCGTCCCGGGACCTGGGCCGGGGCATCGACCTCGACACGGTGACGATCCCGCGGTTGCAGCGACACATGGCGAACCGCACCCTCACCTCCTCCGAGCTGACCACCGCCTATCTGCGGCGCATCGAGGCAATCGATCCCAGGATCAACGCCGTGCTGCGCACCGACCCGACCGCTCTGCGCCAGGCCGCCGCCAGCGACGCCCGGCACCGGAGCGGCCACACCCGTGGCCCGCTCGACGGCATACCCGTCCTGCTCAAGGACAACGTGAACACCCGCGACATGCCGACCACGGCCGGTTCGCTGGCGCTGGCCGGGAGCCCGCCGGACACCGACGCCGCACTGGTGACACGCCTGCGCGACGCGGGCGCGGTGATCCTCGGCAAGACCAACCTCTCCGAGTGGGCGAACTTCCGCGCGGCGAAGCCGACATCGGGCTGGTCGGCGGTGGGCGGCCAGACCCGTAACCCGTACGTACTGGACCGGAACCCGTGCGGGTCCTCCTCGGGCTCCGGCGCCGCGCTCGCCGCCTCGCTCGCGCAGGTGGCGATCGGCACCGAGACGGACGGCTCCATCGTGTGCCCGGCCGGGATGAACGGGGTGGTCGGCGCCAAGCCCACCCTCGGGCTCGTCAGCCAGGAAGGTGTGGTGCCGATCTCCGCCGAGCAGGACACCGCGGGGCCCATGGCACGCAACGTCACCGATGCCGCGCTCACCCTCGCGGTCCTCAGCGGCACCGACACCCCGCGCCCCGCCGCGTCCCCGGCACACACCGGGTCCGGCAGCGTGCCCGGCGGCTCGCACGAGGACCGGCTCGAAGACCGGCTCGAAGACCGGCACGGGGACCTGCGCGGGGATCTGCGCGGGGATCTGCGGGGCAAGCGCATCGGCCTGTGGCGGCTGCCCTCGCTCGGCCCCGACGTGGACGCCGTCATGACCCGTACGGCGAAGAAGCTGCGCGCCGCCGGGGCCGAGGTCGTCGAGGTGACACCCCCGTACCAGGACCGGCTGGCCGAGCTGGAATTCCCGGCGCTGCTCAGCGAGTTCCACCGGGACATCGACGCCTACCTCGCCACCCGCGAGGGCCCCAAAGACCTCGCCGCGCTGATCGAGTTCAACCGCACCCACCCCGAGGAGCGGACGTGCTTCGCGGGCCAGGAACTGTTCGAGCAGGCGCTGGCCGCGCCGCCGACCACCGACCCCGGGTACAGGGCCATGCGCGCCGAGCTGAAGGACCTCTCCCGGCGCTCCCTCGACGAGACCATGGCCGCGCACCGGCTCGACGCCATCGCCTCGCCGACGAACCCGCCCGCCTGGACGACCGACTGCGCGCGGGGCGACAACGACGTGATCCCGTCCTCCACCCCAGCGGCCGTTGCGGGCTACCCGTCGCTCTCGGTGCCCGCCGGGTCCGTGGGCGAACTGCCCGTCGGGGTACTGCTGATGGCGGGCGCGGGGCAGGACGCGAAGCTGCTGTCGCTGGGCGCCGCCGTCGAACACCGGCTGGACGCCTGGCGGGCGCCGCGCTACCTCCCGTCGACCGGCTCAGGCTCCGGCTCAGGTGCCGGTTCCGCCCGTTGAGCGCGACGGCGGGGGTCAGGTGTTCCTGACGTTCGCCACCGCCGTCGTCATGCAGTATCCGATCGGACCCGAGGTGTCGTGCAGCGTGACGTGGCCGACGGCTATGCCCTCGTCGCTGGAGTGGGCCGCCGACTCCAGGCCGATCGCCTCGCTGAGGGGGAGCCGGCTGAGGCACACCGTGTAGTCGGCGTTGATGAACTGGAGCCCGGCGTCTCCCGCGTGCGAGAGGGGGCTCGCCGCGTCCGCCGCGAGTGCCGTGCGGATGAGGGGCGAGAGCGGTTCGCCCGCCACCAGTTCGCACCCGTCGCGCAGCCAGGCGCGGCGCCTGCCGACGCCCTCCTCCCACCGCCGGATCGGCCGGTTCTCCTCGTCGAACATCCAGATCGTCCACGGCTCGTCGCGCGCCGTGGCGAACGCCTCGGGAGCGGGCGCGTCCCAGGCGGGGGTCGCCGGGACGTTGCCCGACGGCTGTTCGGCGCGGCGCAGCAGGACCGCGCTCGCGCGGGCGACGGGCCCGCCCTCGCCGTGGACGACGGCGTCGGCGACCCTGATGCGCCGCCCGTCCCGCACCCGCGTGGTCTCCACCCGGACGGGAGCCATCGGCGCGTTGCGGAAGAGGTCGACGGTCAGCCGTGACAGGTGCAGCCCGTCGTCCCCGTGGTCACGGTCCAGGGCCCGTGCCGCGAGGCCGCCGAGCAGTCTGCCGTGCAGCATGCCGGGCGCCCACCAGCTTCGCGCGTGGGGAGCGGGCAGGAACTCCTCTCCCGCCGCGGATTCCGCCACGGTGAAGAACGCCTCCCGCTGGCCCGTCGTCCCGGCCACGGACTCTCCCTTCGTCTCCGGTGTCACGCTCGTCAACTCGTCAAGGGTCTCGTCAACTCGTCAAGATGTGTCGCCGTGCCGTGCCGGTCCCGGCGTGGTCGGGTCCAGGCGCTGGATCAGGACGAGGGCCGCTTCGGTGATCTCGTCGGCCTGCCGCCGCGTCGCGCACATCGCGATCTCACGTCCTGCCTCGCCCATGACGGCGGTCAGCGCCGCTGCCGTGAGCCGGTCGACGGAGTCGGTGCCGATGCCCAGCAGCACGGCGTTCTGCCGTATCCACTCCCGGTTGCGGGTGCGCCGCACCAGCTCGAACCCGGGCGGGCCGTCGCCGTCCATGAACAGCCGGACCAGATCGCGCCGTTGCCAGGAGCAGTCCAGGAAGGCGCGGGCGCCGACGGTGAAGAGACCGAGCGGTGTGTGGACACCCGACTCCCTGGCCTTGGCGACCGCGCTCGCCGCCGACCGCTCGTGGGTGGTCTGGTGGTCCTCCCACAGGGCGAGGAAGAGTTCGGACTTGCCGCCGAAGTGGTGGTAGAGGCTGCCGACGCTGGAACCGGCCCGCTTGACCACGGCCGCGACGCTCGCCTCGGCGAAGCCCTGTTCGCCGAAGACCTCGCGTGCGGCGGTGAGCAGGGTCCGCCGGGTCTCCGCCGTACGGCTCCACTGCCAGGCGCTGCCGCCCGAAGCGGGCCGTGCCGTCCTGCGTGCCATCGGTTCCCCTCCCCGTCGTCGCCGCCCACCGTACCGAACCGAATCCTGGAATCACCCGCCCGTAGCACCCTTGACGGGCCCGCACCCACGGGATCAGGCTGCTTCTATTCCTAGAGTTCTGTTCTAGAAAATCGTGTGAGTGAACCCGGCGCGGCCGGACCGTTTCGCGAGCCTGAGTGCCCCAGCGCCCCAGCACCCGTGGGCCTGAGGGTCTGAGCAGAAAGGAAAGCCGCCCATGGTGGACTTCTCCCTCAGTACCGAGGAAAGGCAGATCCGCGACACCGTCCGCGCGTTCATCACCAAAGAGGTGATGCCGCTGGAGGCGGAGGTCCTGCGCAACGAGCGGGCCGGGGCGCCCGCCATCGACCGGAGTGTGCTCGCCGAACTGCGCGCCAAAGCACGCAAGTCGGGCTTCTGGGGGGTCAGCACCCCCGAGGAGTACGGCGGGATGAACCTCGGCGCCGTGATGACCGCGATCCTGACGATGGAGACCGGCCGCACCTTCGTACCCTTCACCTTCGGCGGCGCGGCGGACAACATCCTCTACAACTGCGACGAGGAGCAGAAGCAGCAGTACCTCCTCCCCACCATCGAGGGCCGCCGCCGCTCCTGCTTCGCCATCACCGAGCCGGGTGCCGGATCCGACGCGCGCAACATCCGCACCCGCGCCGTACGGGACGGCGACGACTGGGTCATCAACGGCGAGAAGACCTTCATCACCGGCGGCAACGAGGCCGACTTCGTCATGGTCTTCGCCGTCACCGACCCGGAGAAGGGCGCCGACGGCGGGGTCACCTGCTTCCTCGCCGACCGCGACATGGGCTGGAAGTCCGAACCCATCCCGACGATGGGCCAGTGGGGACCCGCCTCGCTGGTCTTCGACGACGTACGGGTGCCCGCGCGTAACGTACTGGGCGAGGTGGGGCAGGGCTATCCGCTCGCGATGCGCTGGATCGGCCGGGGCCGCTATCTGATCCCGGCCGGTGCGCTGGGGGCCGCCGAGCGGATGCTCCAGATGGCGGTGGACTACGCGGGGATCCGCCGGTCCATGGGCCACCTGATCGGCGAGTACCAGGCGATCCAGTGGCAGATCGCCGACTCCCAGATGGAGATCGAGGCCAGCAAGTGGCTGACACTGTACGCCGCGTGGCGCGTCCAGCAGGGAATGGACGCGCGGCACGCCTCCTCCATCGCCAAGCTGAACGGCGCCCTGATGGCCAATCAGGTCGTGGACCGCGTGCTCCAGATACACGGCGGCATGGGCTACACCAAGGAGCTGCCCATCGAGCGCTGGTACCGCGAGCTGCGGTTGCTGCGCATCTTCGAGGGTACGGACGAGATCCAGCGCCGCACCATCGCGCGCAACCTCCTCAAGGGGCACGTGCGGCTCGGTGGTATCGGCGAGTGAGCGGCATCCCGGGCAGCGACCCCCACGCCCACCACGACCACCACGCTCCCCGAGACCCCCACGACCCCGACCCCAGCGCCTCCGACCCCAGCGCCTCCGCCCGCGCCGAGGCCATGCGCGCGCTGTTCGCGCCCCGGTCCGTCGCGCTGGTCGGCGCCACCGACAAGTCCGGCTGGTCCCGTGCCACCTACGAGAACCTGCGCGACAACGGCTTCCCGGGCCCCGTCCACCTCGTCAACCCGCACACCGACGTGGTGCACGGCCGGCGCGCACACCGCAGCCTCGCCGACATCGGCGAGCCGGTGGACATGGCCTACGTCATGGTGCCGACCAACGCCGTCGCTTCGGTCCTGCGCGAGGGCGCCGCGCAGGGCATCCGCAGCTATGTGGTGCTCAGCTCCGGCTTCGGCGAGACGGGGCCCGAGGGGCGGCGCAGGGAGGAGGAACTGCTCGCCCTCGCCCGCGAGGAAGGCCTGACCGTCCTCGGCCCCAACGGCAACGGCTACATCAACGCCGCCGCCTCCACCACCCCGTACGGCCTGCCGATCCCGGGACCGCCGCGCGGCGGCCCCGTCGGCGTCGTCCTCCAGAGCGGCGCGCTGGCCAGCTCGGTGCTCGCCTTCGCGCAGTCGCGCGACGTGGGCCTGAGCCTGCTCACCGCGATGGGCAACGAGATGATGGTGTCGGTCACCGATGTCATCGAGTACCTGGTGGACGACCCGGACACCAAGGTGATCGCGCTGTTCCTGGAGTCGGTGCGGCGCCCGGACGAGTTCGCGCGCGTCGCGCGCCGCGCCGCCGTGGCGGGCAAGCCCGTCGTCGCGCTGAAGATCGGCTCCAGTGATCTGGCCTCGCACACCGCGCGGGCCCACACGGGTGCGCTGGTGGGCGACGACGACGTCGTGGACGCGGCGTTCCGGCAGCTCGGGGTGGTCCGGGCGCGCTCGCTGGAGGACCTGATCATCACGGCCGGGCTGCTGGCGCGCACCGGAGGCATCGGCGGACCGCGCGTCGGCGTCGTCACACCCTCGGGCGGCGCCTGCGAACTCATCGCCGACCGCGCCGAGCACGAAGGGGTCCAACTGCCCCAGTTCGCACCGGAGACGGTGGCCAGGCTGAAGAAGGACCTGCCCGAGTTCGCCACGGTGAGCAACCCGCTGGACGTCACCGGGTACGTCGTAGTGGACCGCACCCTGCTCGGACGTGCACTGGAGGCCGTGGCCGCCGACCCCGGCATCGACGCGGTCCTGCTGCTGTGCGACCTTCCCCAACGGTACGTTGCCGAGCCGGAGTTGGTGCACATGCACTTCGCCTCCCTCGCGCGGCGCATCGACGAGGCACCCGTCCCCGTGGTGGTCTCGGGGAACGTGCTCACCGATGTCACCGAGGTCGGCCGCGAGGTGCGCGAGAGCACCGGCTTCCCCTGCCCCTCGGGCGGCATCGACCACGCGATGTCGGCGCTGGGTGCGGCCGTACGGTGGTCGAGCGGCCGGGCCGCCGCTGCCGCACGCCCCGAGCGACGCGTACGCCGCGCACCCGCCATGTCCCCGGCGGACGAACCGGTACCGGGGGAGCAGCGGGCGGGGGTGTGGACCGAACACCGGGCTGCGCGGCTGCTCGACGGCCACGGCATACCCGTCGTGCCCTCGGCTCGCGCCCTGACGGAGGACGAGGCGGTGGCCGCCGCGGAGCGGTTCGGGTACCCCGTCGTGCTCAAGGCGACGGCCGACGGGCTCGGGCACAAGAGCGACATCGGCGGGGTGCGCCTCGGGCTGTACGCGGCGGACGCGGTGCGCCGCGCGCACCGCGAGGTCGCCGCCGAACTGCGCTCCCGTGCGCTGCCCGGCGCGGGCACGCTCGTGCAGCCGCAGCGCGAGGGCGGTGTGGAACTGCTCGTCGGCGTCCTGCGCGACCCGTCGTGGGGGCCGGTGCTGGACATCGGCCTCGGCGGTGTGTGGGTGGAGGTGCTGGGGGACTCGGTGCTGCGGCTGCTGCCCGCCGACGCCGCCGAGGTCCGCGACGCGCTGGGCGAACTGCGCGGCGCCGGGCTGCTCGCGGGGGCACGCGGTACGGAGCCCGCCGACCTCGACAGGCTCAGCGAGGTGATCGCGCGCATCGGGGACATGGCGGTATCGCTGGGCCCGGGGCTCGCGGAGCTGGAGGTGAATCCGCTGCTGGTGCGGGGGTCGCGCGTCGAGGCGCTCGACGCGCTCGTCGTCTGGCACTGACGGCCGCGCGGCCGAGGGGCTACTGGCGCTTCGCCGGGCGCGCCAGGCCGTCAGCCGTCGCCCCCGCTTTCGCCGTGCAGCAGGGCGAGCTGGTACTCGACGGCTTCCGTGAGCCGCTTCTCGTCGTCGGTGGCGAGGAGGTCGAGCAGGGCGCCCCGCAGCACGGCCAGGGCCAGGGTGCGGCGGACGGCGCCGTCCTCGCTGTCGCGTTCGGACGGCGGCTGGCAGCCGGCCAGCACGCCGAGCCAGTCCTCCACCGTCGCACGGGCGAACCCGGCCCAGGCCCCGTCGGGCTGGACGAGGGAGCGCGCGTACGCCTCGGCCCACAGCCGCAGCAGCGGCCGGTGCTCCTTCGCGGCGAGCCACGTCCAGACCCGTTCGGCGGCCGGGACCAGCCCGGCGGGGCGGCCGGACAGCCTGGCCCGGTCCAGGAGCGCCAACTCGTCGGCGCGGGCGCGCGCCAGCAGCGCCCGCAGCAGGCCGTCCTTGCTGCCGAAGAGGAAGAGCAGGACGCGCGGGCTGGACCCGATGGCCTCGGCCAACGGGCGCAGCGACAGGTCGGTGAGGCCGTGGGCGAGCGCGTACTGGTAGGCCGCCTCCAGCAGTTCGTGCTGCCGGGCGGAGGGGGATGGCGCCTCCTGGGACATGCCGCTAGCCTAACTGAAACGACTGTTTCAGTGGTGTGGACGGAACGGCCATGGGACCAGGAGAGCGGCTCATGTCGCAGCAGGAGCAGGAGCAGGAGCAGGAGCGCGTCGTCGTACGCCGCGCCGACCGTCCCGGTGACCTGGGATGGGTGGTGATGGCCCACGGCGAGGCGTACGAGCGGGAGTTCGGCTGGAACACGGACTTCGAGGTCCTGGTCGCCAAGATCGTCGCCGACTACGGCGGCAAGCACGATCCGGCCCGTGAGGCGGGCTGGATCGCCGAGGCCGACGGGCGGCGCGTGGGCTGCGTCTTCCTCGTCGCGGGTGACCAGCCGCAGCTGGCCAAGCTGCGCATCCTGCTCGTCACCCCGGAGGGCAGGGGCCTTCGTCTCGGGACACGCCTGGTCCGGGAGTGCCTCGCCTTCGCCCGCGAGGCGGGCTACGAGCGGGTGACGCTGTGGACCAACGACGTGCTGGCGGCGGCGCGCAAGATCTACCAGAGCTTCGGCTTCACCCTCGCCGACGAGGAGCGCCATCACAGCTACGGCCATGATCTCGTCGGCCAGAACTGGACCCTCGACCTGCACGCGGGCGCGGCGGACGGCGGCGGCCGAGCGACGCGGTCGCCGGTCCGGTGACCGCGAACAGCCGGACCGGCGAGTGGTTGACGGTACGTCAGCCGCGCTTGAAGAACTCGACCTCCCCCAGGGCGAGATGGCGCCCCGCGCCCTCCCCGGCGGCGGTGCGCGGCACGAGCCGGACCTTGACCACGTCGCTGAGCCTCGTGGTGACGGTCTGCGGCCCCGGCTTGTCGTTGAGGGTCACCTTCTGCCGGTGCGTCTTTCCGTCCGCGTCGGTGGCCAGGAGGTCCAGCTCCGTGGGCCGCGCCTGCTTCCTGAAGTCCTGCGCCGACTTCGAGGCGCCGGTGTGCACGACGAGGTTCACGAGCCGGAACGGGGCACGGAAGGTGAACGTCACCGACTCACCGGTGCGGGGCGCGCCCCAGTACCTGTTGGTGAGGCCGTCCGTGGCGGCGGACGCGGGGTGGCCCTTCACCGCCGCGCTCGCCGAGACGTCCGTCGGGCTGATCGCGGACGCGCCGCTGAGCTTGTCCCGTACGTCCTCGACGGCGGTACGGCCGAACGGCAGCAGATAGAAACCGGCGACCAGCAGTGCCACCACCAGGAGCAGCAGGAGGGTGCGGCGCAGCGCGTCGCCCGACCCGGCCCGCACCCGGCGCCGGAACGGCCACCTCTTGCGCCACCACGGCAGCTCCTCCACCGTCGCGGCCGGGTCCAGCGGTGCGGCGCAGCGGCGGCAGAAGCGCCTGCCGGGCGGGTTCGGCGTGCCGCACACGGGGCACGGCGGCCCGTCCAGCGCCTCCTCGTCGGCCGAACGCCGCACGACGGGCCGCGCGGTGACGGGCTTCGCGGGCCGTACGGGGGCGATGGGCGCCGGGTCCGGCCGGGCCGGTGTGCTCGCGGGCTGCACCGGTGCGGGGCGGCGCGGGCCCGTGGCCGAGACCGGGGGGCCGCCAGGCGCCGGTGCGGTGGTGTGCGGCGTGCCGGTGTCCCGCGTGGCCGCGCCGGGGTCCGTTTGCGTGGCCGCGTCCGCGTCCTGGGCCGAGTCCGGTGCGGTGCCGTTCAGGTCCGTCCCGTCCGCGCCGTGCGTGCGGCCCGTACCGCTCGTCTCCGGCGCCGCCTCGGACGGTGCCGTGGCGGGGGAGGGTGCGCGCCCCTCCGTACCGGCCGTGTCCACCGCACCGTGCGCCGTGGACGCGCCGGGCGCACCGGAACCGTCAGCCATCCCGGACGGGCCGGACGCACCGGCCCCAGGAACGGGACCCGAACCTGAGCCAGGACCCGCCCCCGCCCCCGGCGCGGGCGCCGTTGGCCTTGGCTCCCGCGACCAGCCCAGATACGTACCGCAGTTCCCGCAGAAGTCGTCCGCGTCGCCGTTGGCCGTTCCGCACTCGGGACATGCGCGCATGGCGTTCAGCTCCCCTCTCCGCCGGACGAGCCGGACGGGCCTGACAGGATCTCCACCCGGCAGGTGAGATGTACCGGGCACACCGCCTCGACGAGCGCCCGCACCCGGGCCTCGTCCACGCCTCCGCCGCCGGGCGCCCGAACGCGCACCAGCACGTCCGTCGCGGGCGCGGGCGGCAGCTCCGAGCGGGTCTCCGACGACCAGGACACCCCGCCGCTGTCTTCGATCTCCGTTTCCACGCCCAGACTCAGCCGCAGCAGCTCCACCAGCCCCCTGCGCGTGCCGCGCCAGCGGTGCAGTTCCACGGCGTGCGCGACCGCCTCGCGGCTCAGCCCACCGGCCCGCCCGGACACGCCCGAGGGGCCCGAGTGGTCAGCGCCTCCGGCCGACGTGGAGCCGTCGGGGCGCTCCGGACCCTCGGCCCGGATACCCACCCAACTCGCCACCCACGTCAGGAAGTCCTCGGGCGCGAGCCGCGGGTCGAAGTAGGCGGGCAGGTTGTCCAGCGTCGAGAACACGGGCGCGAGGAGCGTGTCGAGGCCCCCGGTGAAGCGCTGCGCGAAGTCGTCGTCGGCGTAGAGCGCGGGCAGTAGCGCCCCGATCGGGTGCCGCGACGGCAGCCCAGGCACCGCGCCCCGGCTCACGTCGACTCCCCGGAGGGCGCCGGGCTGACGACGACCTGGTGCTGGTACGAGAAGACCAGCGCGTCGGGCGCGACGTCGATGCGGTCGGCCGGTGCGCCCCTGCGCCCCGTGATGGGGTCGGCGGGGAACAGCCGTACCTCCTCCACCAGCGTGGCCCCTGAGATGCGCTGGAGCACGGCGAAGACCTCCCCGTACTGCACCGGTCTGCCGAACCCCCAGCCCGTGCCGTCGGCGCCGCCCCGCAGGGGGTTGAGGTGCCGGAACAGCGCGGCGAGCGCGTCCTCCCGCACCCGGTCGGCGTCGGCGGCAGGTGCCTGGAGCCTGGCGACGACCGTCACACCCTGGTAGGCCGGTGGTTCCACGACGAGCCGGGTGCCGATCAGCCGCCGTTCGTCGAGGCGCCCCGCGATGGCGGCCAGCATCGTGTCCGGCGGGATGAGCTGCTCGAACCGCAGCCTGTCGCCCTCGTCGGCCACCGCGTCCGGCACCACCAGCACCCGCACGGCGCCCGGTTCACCGGCCACCGCGGGCAGGCACTTCACCCGCGCCGCCGACGGCGCCGCCTGCCGGGCCACGACCTCGTGGTCCCCGGCCGTGACCGCGCGCTCCTGGAGGCGCAGCAGATGCGGCGCGCGCACCTTCGCGTTCTCGACGGTCTCGCCGTCCACCCCGCCCCGCGCCGCCTCCCTGTTGTGCACGGCGGCGATGTACGGCACCGAGCTCTGGAGCACCGACACCGCGCCGCGCGCGACGTTGCCCGCCGTGCCGCCCCCTGTGCGGTAGCGCGGCACCCGCAGCTGGGCGCCCTTGGGCGGTACGCCGCCGTAGACACGTAGCGTCCCGTCGGGCTCGCGCACGGCGGGCGGGAACGTGAACTCCCCGGCCGTCGCGTCGATGAGGACGTGCCGGTCGCCGGGCGACGAGTCGCCGAAGTGCTCGACCGCAGTCCATGTCTCCCAGCCCTCGCCGGAGGACACCTCGACGACCGGGGGTTCCCCGTCGAGCAGGATCGGCGCCCTGCCCACCGTGAACCGCTGGCCCGCCACACCCTCGGACACACCCAGCGGCACATCGAGCACCGCCTCAGCGTGCTCGGCCACGGCGGTGCCGCCGATGGTGAACACCTCGGCCTCGCGGACGGTCGGCGACTCGGAGTAGAAGGGCTGCCCCGGCTCCGCCTCGGTGACGCGGCAGCGCAGCCACCCCGCGCGGGTGCCCGCGACCACGGAGGCGGTGTGTCCCGGCGGCACGTACACGACGATCTCGCCGGGCCGGTTGAGGCCGCCCGTGGTGTCGGAAGCGGTCTCGCACGTCACCCACCGCGAGCCGTCCCACGCCTCCCACACGAGCGGCGGCTGACGCGGGTCCACGCCGACACCCTCCACGCGGCTGTCCAGCCGTACGGCGACGATGCAGCGCGGCACGGCCACCGGCAGCCCGAACAGCAGCGCGTCGCCGGGGGCCGGTCTGGTCTGGAAGCACGGCACGTCGGCGCCGTCGGCGAGCCGCCCCGTCACATCGGTCTGGGTGCCGCCGACCGGTGCCGTCACCAGTTTCTCCAGCGAACTGGGCACGATGGGCAGGTCCTCGGTGGTGGCGAACACCACCGCCTCCTCGGTGTCGCTGCGCGGCGTGGCCACCTGGGTGCCCGCGCGCAGCAGAGCCGTCTCCGGCTGCGGCGCCGAGAGCCGGAAGTCGACCTCGGTGGTGGCGGCGGCGGGCGGGAAGAGTCGGATGCCCAGCAGGTCGAGGAAGGCCGCGTAGTTCTTGTCGGGCACGCGGTTCAGCCGGTACAGCAACTGGTCGACCATGTAGGCGAACGTCTCGATGAGCGTGACCCCGGGGTCGGACACGTTGTGGTCCGTCCACTCGGGGGCACGCTGCTGCACATACCGCTTGGCCTCGTCCACCAGTTGCTGGAAGCGCCGGTCGTCGAGATGCGGTGAGGGAAGCGCCATCAGCTCACTCCTTCTTCGGCGGCACCCTCGGCCGACGGGATCGTGTAGAAGGGGAAGACCAGGTTGCGACGGTCGTTGGTGGACCTGACGGTGTAGTGCACGTCGATGTAGAGGACGCCCTCGTCCACCGTGTCGAAGGCGATCACCACGTCGTCCACCTCGATGCGCGGCTCCCAGCGCTCCAGTGAGCCGCGGACCTCGTGCGCGATGCGTCCGGCCGTGGCACCGTCGCCCGGCGCGAACACGTAGTCGTGGATGCCGCAGCCGAACTCGGGGCGCATCGGGCGCTCGCCCGGAGCCGTGCCGAGCACCAGCCGGATGGCCTCCTCGATCTCCCGGTCTCGCTCGACCATGCCGATGCCGCCCGTGGCGTTCACCCGCAGCGGGAAGGCCCAGCCGCGGCCGATGAACTGCTCGGTCACAGCGGGCCCCCGATCAGCACGTTCGGCGCACCCGTGAGGATCACGGCACCGCAGGCCGTCTTGTCGCCCACCCGCGCCGCGGGCAGTCCGCCGATGAGGACCTGCCCCGAGACGGCGCCCGCGGGGTTGGGCAGCACGACGTTCGCCGGGCCGAGCAGCGCGTGCGGGGGTATGACGCACACGTGCAGGCTCCCGACGACGGCCGCGGGCTTGCCGCCGATCAGCACGGTGGCCACCTTGGCGGCGGCAGCGGGCGGCGGGGTGGTGAGGGCGCCGCCGTGGACGGTGCTGTCGCCCGTACGGGCTGCGGGGGGCATCGCGTTCTCTCCTCGTTCTGGAATCCGGAAATCCTTGGTGGTGCCGTCGGACGGCGCCGTCAGTTGATGCGCACGAACCTGCCCTTCAGTACCGCGAGCAGGCCGCCGTCGATGCTGACGTCAGCGGTGCCGTTGACACTCACCGAGCGTCCGCGCAGGTCGATCTTCCCGTTGCCCGCGTCGAGCGTGATGCCGGTGCGGGAGAGGGACACGGTGCTGAGCGCCCGCCGTCCGCCGGGTGCGAACACGGTCAGCTCGATCAGCCCGGCGCGCTCGTCCAGCTTCACCTCCAGTTGCTTGTCGCCGCTGGCCAGCCGCACGCCGGAGGGGCCCCTGGGTGCGTCGAGCAGCTCGACGCGGTTGCCCGAACGGGACACCAGGGAACGGCGGTTGACCTTGCCGCTGGTCGGGTCGACGAGGGGCACGTCGTGCGGTGAGGGCTTGTCCACGCCGTTGTAGAGGCCGCCCAGCACGTACGGGCTGTCCAGTGAGCCCTGCTCGAAGCCGACGAGCACCTCGTCGTTGACCTCCGGGCTGAACACCCCGCCGCCGCCCTGGCCGCCCCATTGGACGGTGCGGACCCAGTCGGACACGTAGGTGTCGTCCAGCCACGGGAACTTCAGCCGCACCCAGCCGCGCTGCGCGCCGCCCTGCTCGCGGATGTCGGTCACCACGCCGATGGCCAGGCCCGGCATGCGCGGGCCGCGCGGCGGCGCGTTGCCGCCGGTGACGAGCCCGGCCAGCGAGCGGTCCGGGACCGCGCTCACCGACACATGTGTCCGGTAGCCGCCCTGCGGTTCCAGCACATGCCGCACCGAGGTGGTGGTGTAGCGGCCCGAGAAAGCGGCGCCCACGTTGCCCAGCGCCACGGGCACACCCGCGCGCAGCTTCGGGCTCCCCTCGGCGACGGCCTCCAGCTCCCCGAACCCCGAACTCACCGAGCCGGCGACGGAGTCGGCGACGGCCTTCGTCGCCGCCTGGGTGCGGTACGGGGTGTCCGCGACGGTCATCCGCGCCGACGCGCCGAACTTGGCGGCCACCGAGGGGCTGAGACCCGGCAGCACGGTGGTGCTGCGCACCGACGGCTTCCGTGCGATCAGTGGCTTCTTGGTGGTGACGTTCCAGCCCCGCACCTCCACCGTCCCCGCCCCGTCCGCGCCCGTCAGCACGGCGCGCAGCGCCAGCAGGTTGCGGCCGTACTCCAGGACCAGCGGGTTGCGGGTGGCGGGGGTGCTGGGAGGGGGTGCCGAGGACGCCGGCTTGGGGCGTACGAACTGGAGCATTCCGTTGTCGTCGACGCTGAGCTGGGCACCGCTCTCCTGGGCCAGGTACTGGAGGAACTCCCAGTCGGAGACGTTGGCCTGCGACAGGTGCTGGTGGGTGACGGGCACGGGGTCGATACGTCCGCAGGTCAGGCCCGCGCCCCTGGCCACCTTGCGGACGATGTCGGCCGTCGTCATGTTGCGGAAGGCGGCCACCTTGCGCCCGCGCATCAGCCGGTGCGTCTTCGCGGCGGCACGCACCACCGTGAAGGCGCCGGTGGTGTCCGTGTCCAGCTCCAGCGCCGTCACCTCGCCGGTGAACAGCCGCTGCTTCGCGCGGCCCCGCACGGTGACCACCGAGATCTTCAGCGGGGTGCCGATGGTGATGCCGGTCTTGGCGAGGAACTCGTGGTGCGGGTCGCGGTAGCTCAGCACGGCGGAGTCGGGCAGGCCGACGCTCTCGTCCACCTCGCAGCCCACGAGCTGTGTCGCCCAGGCGGGGGCCAGCTCGCCCGGCGCCTCCACGATGGGGTCGGCGGCGAACGAGCGTCCGCCCTGCGGTTCCGATGTGCTCATGTGTCCTCACCGCTACCGTTCCGCGCCGGCCCGTCCGGTCGCGGGCCGCCCTGTACCAGGCCGTTCAGTGATGCGCCGTTCAGTGGTGCGCCGTCCTCCCGCGCTCCGCTGTCCGCCGTCGCGTCGGCGCCCGGCAGCACCAGTTCCGTGCCGGGTGCGAGGACCATGGGGTCGTCGATGCCGTTGGCCTCCGCGATGGTGCGCCACACCGTGGGGTCCCCGTACTCCCGCCAGGCCAGCAGGGGCAGGCTGTCGCCCGCGACGACCCGGTGCGTGCTGTGGGCCTCCCGCGCGCCCGACGTGGGGTTCTGGCCCGGCGGATCGACGCTCGCCTCCTCGATGGAGAGCGAACAGGTGGCACGCAGCGGCTTCCCGTCGACGTCGAAGAGGGTGTACGACACCGAGAGGCTGGAGAGCACCCCGTCGAACGACGTCGTGCGCGAGGTGCCCCAGTCGAAGCGCACCCAGGGGCTGGCCGGGGTCTTCTTGGCGATGCTCTTCGGGGTGGGGACGCACGCCTGCATCAGCTTCTCCACCGCCTTCTCGACGGAGTTGTCGTGGGTGGCCGTCGCGTCGAGGAACACGTCCAGGGAGAGCGAGCGCGGTCCGCTGCCCACGAACTCGGGCAGCGCGGACTGCCCCGCCATACGGGACGGGGTGCGGCGCCACTCGGTGGTCTTGCTCAGCGACAGTTGCGCCGGGTTGAACTGGAGCGGAAGGCGGGCGAGGGTGCCGCCGGGCTTGGCGCCGACGGACGAGGGCGGCTCCATGATGGTCAACTGTGCGCGGGCACGGCTCGTGCGGGACGCGGATGACACCCTGTTCCTCCTCTCCGGGGGTGGCGGTGCGGGGCGGTGTGGCGCGGGTGCGGCTGTGCGGGCGGGCGGACGGGCGGGGTCATGACGGGCGCAGGCCCTCGTGGGCGATCTCCAGCGTCTCCGTGGCGGCCTGGGAGTTCGCCGGATCGAACGAGGGCCCCTGCCACCGCACCGGCACGATGCCGAGCACCTGCCAGCTCACGATGGGGCTCAGGTCCGGCTTCAGCGCGACGATCTCGCCGTCCTTGGGCTCCACACGCCGGACGATCTCGTCCAGCCACTGCGCGATCTTGGTGGTGTCCGAGGTGACGGGACGGGACAGCGTGATGTTCGACCACGTGATACGACCGGGAAGCTGCCAGGCGAAGCCGTTGTTGCCGCCCTCGGCGTACTGCTCGATCTCCACCTGG
Source organism: Streptomyces sp. NPDC054796 (assembly GCF_053611545.1). Classification (NCBI taxonomy): domain Bacteria; kingdom Bacillati; phylum Actinomycetota; class Actinomycetes; order Kitasatosporales; family Streptomycetaceae; genus Streptomyces; species Streptomyces sp. NPDC054796. The sequence goes on from NZ_JBSHAO010000001.1 coordinate 400,642, forward strand.
GCGCCCAGGCCCGTGCAGGTGTGGAACGCGCCGAGGTCGTTGCCGCCGATCGTGAGCTTGAAGAACACGCTCGTCGCGAAGATGTCGTCCGTCATTCCCTTGTCTCCCCGTCTCTCCCTGCTGTGTGCGTGTGCGTGTGCGGGGCGGTCGGTCCGTGCGTGGTCACCGGCGGCCGTCGTACAGTCGGCCCGCGCGTTCCCTGCCACGGCGCAGATCGGCGCGCAGCAGCCGTCCGACGGGTTCGATCAGCCGCCGGGCAAGCTCTTCGATGTCGAGGTTGCCGATACCGCTGGTGTCGCCGCCCTTGTGGTCGGGGGGTTCGGCGGCACGGCCGCCCGGTCCGGCGGCGGTGGCGGTGTCCGGAGCGCCGGGTGGTGTGGACTGCGGTGGCCGGCCGGTGGCCGACGGTGTCTCCGCGCCGCCGCCCGTGTGCGGACGCCGGTACGTCTGGACCGGGGTGGTCACCGCGGTCACCGGCACGCCGGACAGGCCCGCGTTGTCGAGCGCGCGCTGTACAGCGGCCGACGACGTGGGCGTGCCGCGGTGCGCCGTCCCGTGCGGTGCGTGGGACGGCGCGGGCCCTGACCCGGGTGCGGGCCGGGCCACGCGCACGGGAAGTACGGGGAGGTTGCCCTGTGGCGGGGCGGAGGGCGCGGACGGCGCCGATGGCGCGGAGGGCAGGGGCGGGGCGGGCGGCGCGGGGGAGACCTCGGGCGTCAGACGTTGCACCGTGGGTGTCCCGGCCTCCGGCCAGGCAGACGCGGGACGGCTCGGCCGTACGGCGGGCACGGTGGGCCTGGCGGGGGCGGGGGACGTGGTGGGGGTGGCGCGGGTCTCGGGTGCGTGGCCGTCGGCCCGGCCCACCGTGCGGGCGTGGGTGTCCGACGCGGCTGAGGGTGCGGTGGTGTTCCCCTGCCGTACACCGGGCAGCGCTGCCGCCGCTACGTGTGACGGGGCGCGCTGCACGGGTGGGCGGCCCGTGGTGTGTCCGGAGCCCGTACGGGGAGGGCCCGATGAGGGAGATGAGGGAGATGAGCGTGGTGAGTGGGGCGCTGTGGTCGAGGGTGCCGACGGGTCCGGTGCCGACGTGGTCGCGTCGCGGGGCCACACGGCCCGGACGACGGGCTTCGATGTACCGGCAGTCCCTGTTGCCCCCGCCTTCTGAACCGGTGCGGAGAAGCCCTCGCGCGCGCCGGTCCGCACCGGGAGCTGGCGCTCGGCGAGCAGGGCCCGCGTCCGCCGCACGACTCCTGCCTGCGGTGCGGGTGCGGGTGCGGGTGCGGATGTGGGGGTGGGTGTGTGTGCCGTGGTGACCGCATGGGTGCCGGTGCGGGTGCCGGTGGCCCCTGTGTCCCTGAGCCCGGCAACGGCTCGCTGGACGGGTGCGGGGCGCACCGTGTCACCTGTCGTTCCGCCGTGCGGCGCTGACTGATGCGGCGTCAGGGTGCGTTGTACGTGCGGGGCTTCGCCGGTGCCGGGTGCGGTGGTGACCGGGGTGGCGCTGGGGTGCGACGTCGCGCCCTCGCCGCCCGCGCGCACGGGGAGGGGCTGCGATCCGGTGACGGGGGGCGTTGCCGGTGCCTGTGCCGGGCCGCGCCGGTCGGGCTCCGGTGCCCGCAGCACCGGGCGCATCCCGCCCGTCAACGGTGCGGTCTCCGGCGTCGCCGCCGTGCCCGGCAGTGTGGGGAGGGGCGCGCCCAGCCCCGTACGCGGGCGGGAGGCGGCACGCGATGTTTCCCCTGACGGCGGTACGGCGTCGCCGGGGCGGCCCGGTCCTTCCTCGCGGGCCGGGCGTGACGGAGTGGTCGCGGGCGGCTCAACTGGCCCCGTACCAGGCGGAGTTGCCCTAATCGGGGTGCCCGTTCCCGTACCCGTTCCCGTTCCCGTACCCGTACCCGTGGCCCCGTGCTGGGCCGTCGTGTCGTGCGGGGTGTCCGTCTGGCGCTGCACCACGGGGAGCGGGCCGGAGCCGGTGGCAGGGTGCGTCGTCGGGGAGCCCGGCGACGTGGTGGGCCCGTCAGCAGTGGTCAGCGGTACCGCGCTCGCGGGGAGGGTGTGCAGGGCTTCCCCGAGCGTCGGACGTGACGGGGTCGAGGGCGCGGACGTGCCGGCCCCCGGCACACCGGTCGCCCTCGACGCCGACGGCGCACCCTCCCCGTCACCGCCCTCCGCACGACGCTGGACCTCCACACTGTGCCCACCCCGTCCACCGCGCGGACCAGGCGTGACCCCGTGCCGCTCCGCACCCTTCTCCGGCGCACCGCCGCTGCCGGGGGCCGCCTCGTGCGTGGGCCCCGCGCCCCCTGAAGCGGAACCCGCACCGGGGGCACCGGTCCCCCCGCTGCCGCGGGCAGGGGAGGCGCCCGGCGCCGTACGGGACGCACCGGAGGCGGGGCGTGCCGTGGAGGGGACCGCCGTCACAGGGCGCGCGGGCAGCACCGTGCGCCGAGCCACCGTCAGCGGCGGCCCGGCCGGACGCGCCCTTACACGTTCCGGAGGCGTCGCCCGTACGACGTCCGGCGCCGTACCGCTGGACGGCACGGGAGTCCCGCTCGCGGAGGACGCGGCAGAAACCGGAGAAGCGGAGGACGCCGGGGAAGGTGCGGACTTGGGCGTGGGCGTGGACCTGGCAGTGGAGGCGGACGGGCGCACCGTCACGGGGCCCGCCTCCGCCTCCCGGGGCGCCTCGGACTCCCCGTCAGGACCGGGCTGCGCCTCCGGCGCGGCGACGCGCAGCAGCAGCGGCGCACCGCTCGCGCGGGTCGTCGGGGTGGCCGCGCGGGCCACCCCGCGCACGAGCCCCGCGGGGGCGTTCGGCAGTACCGCGTGACCGAGCCCGGTACCGAAGGAGGGGTTCTGCCACGCGGCGAGCCGCGAGCGGAACCGCAGCCCGTCGCTGACGCCGATCGACGCCCGCGCCACGGTCACCGTCGGAGGTGCGACGGCGCGCCACCCGCCGTCCCACGACGCGTCGGCCCCACCACCCGCACCCGAACCCACACCCGAACCCGAAGCGGCACCGGAAACGTCACCGGACTCCGTACCGGAACCGGAACCGATACCGGAACCCGCACCCGCACCCGCATCCGCCCCGGAACGAACCCGGTCACGGGATCCGTCACGGGGCACGCGCCGCAGCCCTTCGCGAACCCTCTCCAGGAATCCCATGCGCTCACCCGCCTTCGTTCACGCGGGTGTTGATCCGCGCTATCTCCCGCACCCACTGCTGCCGTTCGCCGTGGGTGAGGTCGAGAATGTCGTCCCGTTGCCAGTGGAAGTGATAGGCGACGTACGCGATCTCCTCCCGTAGCCGGGGGAGCGCGTACGTCACGATTCCCCCAGGCGCCCCCCGGAGAGGTCGACCTCGAACGAACCGTGGCACATCGGGCAGGTCACCGAGGCGTGCGTGTGGCCCTCGCTGTTGATGCGCTGGTAGAAGTCCTGGAGGAAGGCGACGTCGGTGGCGTACATCCGCTCGACGACGCCCGCGTGCACGTCCGTGATGCTGCCGAGCTGGGTGATCACCTGGCTCAGCAGCACCACGCTCAGATACGCCGGGTTCTCCTTGACGCGCAGATCGATCTGCGGACGCAGCTCGTCGCGCGCCGTCGCCAGCCGCATCGACCCGCGGCGGTGCACCGTGCCCTCGTCGTCCACGTATCCGCGCGGCAGCTCGAACTCGAACTCGGTACGCAGTTCCCGCGTATCGCGTCCCCCGTCCCGCGCCACGGTCTGTGGCGCGGGATCCGGAGCCGGAGCCGGCCCCGGTGCCGCCGTGGCCCCGGCGGCACCGGGCCCTGGCGTATCGAGGAGTTCCCCGACGTCGATGCCGGTGGTGACCGTACGGCGCCTCATTCGACGATGATCTCCTCGAACGTGATGGTCACCGACTCGGTCGCCGCGCTCGATTCGCCCGCCTTCAGGGAGGGGCCCTCCCACTTGCTGGCCCAGCCCTGCATGAGCTGGATGCGGCGGACGGTCTCGCCCGTCGAGTCCTTGATCTCGATGGTGAGGTTCTGCCGCGCGGTGTCGACGGCGCCGTTGTTCAGCGTCTCCTTGATCCAGGTCGTGAACTCGCTGCTCTGGTCCAGGCCCCGAGTGATCGTCACCTCGCCCGCCTGGCGCGCGCCGGGCTGCTTGCGGATGATCTGCTTGCCCTCGGCGGTCACCTGGCGGACCTCGACCACTTCCTCCTCGACGGTCATGCCGCTGATCTCCTGGATGGACTCCACGAGATAGCCGCCGAGCTGCACGCCGAAGATATGTGTGGAGAGAGCATCGCCTTCTGCCATGACTGCTGGTCACCTTCCGGTAATGAACGCGTGGCGCGTGGAGTGGAAAAGCCGAGAACGGGAGGGGGAGGGGGAGGGGCCGGTCACTCGTCGACGAGGCTGGTGCTGTCCGAGAACTGCGACAGCCGGAAGACCACGAACTCGGCGGGCTTGACGGGCGCGACACCGATCTCGCACACCACCTGCCCGAGGTCGATGGACTCCTGCGGGTTGTTCTCCCGGTCGCACTTCACGTAGAACGCCTCGGCCGCCGTCCGCCCGAACAGCGCGCCCCTGCGCCACTCCTCGGTGAGGAACGCGGTCACGTTGCGGCGGATGCTCGACCACAGCCGGTCGTCGTTCGGCTCGAACACCACCCACTGGGTGCCGATGAGGATGGACTCCTCCAGGTAGTTGAACAGGCGGCGCACGTTCAGATAGCGCCAGGCCGGGTCGGAGGAGAGGGTGCGCGCTCCCCAGATGCGGACGCCGCGTCCGGGGAAGGAGCGGATGCAGTTCAGCCCGATCGGGTTGAGCAGGTCCTGCTCGCCACGGCTGAGCCGGATCTCCAGGTCGACGGCGCCGCGCAGCACCTCGTTCGCCGGGGCCTTGTGCACACCGCGTTCACCGTCGCTGCGCGCCCACACGCCCGCTACGTGGCCGCTCGGCGGGACCATGGAGTTGCGCCCCGTAGCCGGGTCGAACACCTTGATCCACGGGTAGTAGGCGGTGCCGTAGCGGGAGTCGAACCCGGCCTCCTCGTTGCGCCACGTTCTGGCCTGCTGCGCGTTCAGGCCGGGCGGGGCGTCGAGAACGGCGACCCGGTCGCCCATCTGCTCGCAGTGCGAGAGCACGGCGAGCTGCACCGTCTTCACACCCTCGGTGTCGATGTCCCCGCGCTGGTAGGCGCTCATCAGGTCGGGCACCGCGACCATCGTGACCTCGTCGATGGCCTCCAGCCCGGCGAACCCGGTACGGGCCGACGCGTCGCCGACGTACTCGGCGGGAGTGGCCGCGGGACGCCCTGGCACCGCGACCTGCGCGGGCGCGGCGGCGAGGGTGAGCGTCTGGTTCTCCGGGCGGCGCTGGGCCGTGCCGGGCTGCTCGGTCACCTCGACCAGCGTCGACTCCCGCGCCTGGGTGACCAGATACCCCTTCGCGTTCTTACGGGTCGTCACATCGAGGGTCTCGACCACCTTGGTGCCCTTGCGGATGAGCACCCGGAAGCGGTCGTCCGGCGGGTTCTCCCCCTCGGGGTCGGTGATCTCGACGGAGAGGTCCTGCCCGGCGCCGGGAAGCGCGGAGAACAGGAAGCCGCCCGTCGCCACCGGCGGGGGCAACTGCTCGGCTGCCGGGGCCTCGCTCGCGGCCGGGCCGCCGACGCGCACCACGTACGCGCTGCCGCCGCCGTTCGCGAAGTAGCCGTAGACGGCGTGCGCGAGGAAGGTGCCCTCGGTGAAGCCGCCGAAGCCCTGCACGTACTGGTCCCAGTTGGTCACCAGGGTGGGCTGGTGGAAGGGGCCCGTCTCGGCGAAGCCGACGAACGCGGCGACGGCGGTGCCCACACCCTCGATCGGCCGGGCTCCGGACTGCACCTCCTCCACGTAGACGCCCGGGGTGAGGTACGTCGGCATGCTGGCTCCTTCGGGTGGACGGTCGGTCGGCGACGACGAGTCTCGCGCGGGGACCCCGCCCGGCAGCAGGTCTCTTCGCCCCGGGACAGGGGCAACGAAGCTGCCTTCCCGGGCACACGCGTGCGCCGCGCGGACCCGTCCGGGCCCTGGCCGGACCCCGCCGCCCGCCCGTTCCGCCGAGGGCGGGGGCGCCGCGAGGAGCGCCGCCGCGCCGAAGGGCAGGTCCGCGCCCCGCAGCTCCTGCCCTTCCGGTCCCGCACGGGGGTGCGCGCGTGCAGTGCGCCTCGGCGCCCCGGGCACGGGGCACGGCACGGACGGGCCGTCCGCGAACCAGCGGTGCCGCCTCCGCACGGCGGCTACGTCCGCGTCTACGGTCGCATCGGCACGTCTACGTCCGGTGCGCCCGCGCCCGCGCCGACGTACCCGGTGCCGGTTCCGACCCCGGTCCGTCGTTGAGCGCCGACTGGAGCCAGGGCCCGAACTCGCCCGCCAGCGCCAGGCGCCCGAGCTTGCGGTACTCCTGGAGGATCGCCGAGACGAGCTGCTCCATGCGCAGCGGCGTGCCTGCCTCAGCCGCCAGATACGCGGCCGTCACCGCGCAGGCCCGGATCGACCCGCCCGCCAGCTCGAAGCGCTCGGCGCAGAACTCCAGGTCCAGGTCGTCGGCGCGCGGCAGCCCGCCGCCGAGGCACCGGTCCCACAGCGCGAGCCGCTGACGTGCGTCGGGCACGGGGAACTCCGCGATGACGTCGAGCCGACGGGTGAACGCCTCGTCCAGGTTGGCGCGCAGGTTGGTGGTGAGGATGGCGATCCCGTCGAAGGACTCCATGCGCTGGAGCAGATAGGCCGACTCGACGTTCGCGTGCCGGTCGTGTGCGTCCTTCACCTCGGAGCGCTTGCCGAAGATCGCGTCCGCCTCATCGAAGAGCAGCACCCCGTTCACCTCCGACGCCTCGGTGAAGATGCGCTCCAGGTTCTTCTCCGTCTCGCCGATGTACTTGTCGACGACGGTGGACAGCTCCACCACGTACAGTTCCATGCCCAGCTCGGCGGCGACCACCTCGGCCGACATCGTCTTGCCGGTGCCCGACTCGCCCGCGAACAGCGCGATCACGCCGCGTCCGCGCCCGCCGCCGGGCCGCATCCCCCACTGGCCCAGCACCTGGTCACGGTGCTTGGCGCGCAGCGCGAGTTCGCCGAGCTGGCGCCGGGTCTCCGGGGGGAGCACGAGGTCGTCCCAGGTGACGGCGGGTTCGAACCGCCGCGCCAGCCTGGCCAGTCCGGCGCCGTTCTGCGCCCGTACGGCGGCCCGCAGGTCGGCGCCGTCCACGGGGCGGCGCTCGCTCGCCGCCGTCCGCACGGCGACGGTGGCCGCTCGGCGCACCTGCGACGCGTCGAGCCGGTACGAGGCGACGGCGGCGGCCAGTTCACGGGCCGCTCCGGTGTCGGTGCCGGTGCTGGTCCCGTTGCCCTCGTGGTCGTGGTCGGGGTCGGGGACGCCGTTGCGCCGTGCGGCGGCGACGAGCTCCCGCTCCCAGCGCGCGGTGCGCTGGGCCGCGTCGAGCGGCGGAACGGCGAACGTCACCGGGCTCTCCGCCGCCCACCACGGGTCCCACACCTTCGCCCCGTACGTGACGAGCGGGACACCGGCGAGCGCCGCGCACAGTTCGCGCAGCAGCCGCGCGTGCTCGGGGCGCTCCGGCTCGCAGCGCTCCAGCGGTCCCAGGACGACGCCGCCGTCGCTCAGCCGCGCCTCCAGCGCCAGGGCACGGGCCGAGCGGAGCGGCGCGTGGTCGGCGGTGAACGCCGTCGGATCGAGCACGAGGGGGCGACGGCCGGCGGCCACCAGCGCCGTCACGGCGAGCCGTTCCGCGTCGCCTCCCCCGTCGAGCAGATGGACGGTGCCGCTGCCGGTCGTCGCCGCCGCGCCGACGCGGTGGGCGAGCGCGGTGCGGGGGTCCGTGCCGGAGCGGGCGGTGCCGTCGTCGGGGGCGGCCAGGGTGGCGAGCCCGCGCAGCCTGCCGTCGGGTGCGTCGTCGCCGAGCAGATGCGCGGTCACCCGGTCGGGCACCCGCAGCCCCCTGGACAGGAGCGGCCGTTCCGGCTCCGTGACCTCCAGGAGCCCGCCCGCGATCAGCGGCGCGTCCGCGCCGAACCGGAACCGGCCAGGGGAGGCACCGTGCAGCCCGCACAGTTCCAGGGCCAGCCCGATGGTCGGCCTGCGCCGGGTCAGGTCGTCGTTGAGATAGCCGTAGAGCTGCTCGAACCGTGCGTCGATGTCCGGGGCCAGCGCGACGAACAGCAGGTCGACGTCGAGCGGCGACAGCGCGAAGGCGTCGGCGAGCCGCCCGGTCCTGGTGCCCGGCGCCGGCAGCTCCGCCGCGCCGGGTTCGACGGACTCGGCGGGTTCGACGGGCTCGGCGGCGGCCGGTGCCGCAGTGGGGGTGCGCAGGATGCGCTCGACGGCCTCCGCGCTCAGATACTGGCCACGGTACGGGTCGTCCGGGTCGGGGTCACCCGCCCTGCGCGCGGCCACCGCGTCCCGCACCCGCTGCTCGACGCGCCGCAGCAGCGCCCAGAACGGGTCCGACGCGGTCCCGGGCCCGGAGGCGACCGGGACCGCGCGGCCGGCGCCCGACGTGGGCGCCGTTCCGTTCGTCGTGGGCTGGGTGTGTGCCGTGTCGTGCGTGGGTGTGCCGCGCGCACCCCCGCTGGTATCTGCGGGGTCGGTGTGCGCCGAGCCCGCCGTGGCCGTCGTCCCGGTCGTGCCCGTTCCGTTCGTCGTGGGCTGGGTGTGTGCCGTGTCGTGCGTCGGTGTGCCGCGCGCACCCCTGCTGGTGCCTGCCGAGGCTGCGGGGGCGGAGTCCGCCGGGTCCGGCGTGCCGTTCGAGGGCGCGCCGTCCTGGGGCCCCGTCACCTCGTCCGTACCGTTCGTACCGTCCCTGCCGTCCGTCGCCGCCGTGACGTCGAGGCTCACCGGCGGGCACCGCCCCGGCGCCGTCGGCCAGAGGGGAGCGGGCGTTCGCGGGGGGCCGCGAAGCCGTCGGAGCCCGGGTCCGTCGCGCCGTCGTAGCGCAGCCTTCGGCCGGGGCCCTCCACCGGGCCCCCGCCACCGTCCGGACCGTTCCCGCCGCTTTCCTCCGACCCCCCGTGGGGGCCGGTCCGCACCACCATGCCCTCGGTGACCGGCGGCCCCGCGGGGATGCGCGGGCCGGAGAGCGGCGCCAGTACGCGCACGTCCAGCGACGGCTTCAGTTCGCCCCCGAGCGCCGACCACACATCCGGCACCGAAGGGCCGCGCTCGCTCTGGCCACCCGCGTCCAGGGAGACGGCGAGGCCCAGTTCGGCGAGGGTGCCGGTCAGCAGCCGTTGGGGCAGCACGTCGACGGCGACCAGGCAGCGCAGGGTCTCGGACAGCAGCCGGTGCTCGTCCTGCGGGCGGCTGGTCCACGTCGTGACGAGGTAGGCGAGCTCGAACCAGCGCGGCGGGGTGCGCCACCCCGTGACCGTGCCGTCCTCGTCGTACTCCTCGGCCGTGCCCGTCTGACGCCGCGCCGCGTCCTCGCGGATGCCGTGCAGGAAGACGCTGATCGTGGGCGCGTTGCGGCGCGCGACCCAGTCCGAAGTGGGCGCGTCGAAGGCCAGCTCCACGCCGCCGCCCGTCAGTCCGCCCTCCGTCAGGAGCAGCCGCAGCGCCTCGTCCACCTCGTGGATCATCGGCGCGCCACCTCGTCCGGCGGCTGGACGCTGCCGTTGACGACGAGGAAGTCCGTCTTCACCGCGCTGAAGCCGGGGCCCCTCGCGGTGATGGTGCGCGGACCCGTCTGGTCCTTGGCGAGGATCAGCAACTGCGCCGTGAACTTCCCGCTCCCGGCGGGGCGGGCGGGCGCCGCCGAGGCGGTGATGCCCGGCTTCCAGCGCAGCTTCACCGGCGCGCCCGGCGGGAAGTCCTTGCCGCGTACGGAGGTGACGAAGCCCGGCTTGCCGATGTCGGGCACGGCCACGATGCGCGGCTGGAGGATGCGCAGCGGCTCCTTCGCGGTGTTGTCCGAGCGGTCCGCGTCCGTGCCGGTGGTCGTCAGGCGTCCGGTGACCGTGGTCTTCAGCGCCTTCTTCGGCGCCAGCACGACCCGTATCACCGACGAGGCACCCGGCTTCAGATCGCCCAGTTCGCACGCGGTACGGGTGCAGCCGCCAGGAAGCCGTTCCGTGGGCACACCCTCGGGCAGTCCGAGCCGCAGCCGCAGCCCGGTGGCGAGCGCGTCGCCACGGTTGCGCACGGTGTAGCTGAGGGTCACCCGGCCGCCGACGTAGCCCGGGTTGGGCTGCGCGTTCAGCGACACTCCGGGACCGGCCTCGGTGGCGTCCGGCGGGGGTGGTGTGGGGGAGGGTTCGCCGGGCCCCGGGGTGGGTGTGGGTGTCGGCTCGTCGGTCGGTGTGGGGGTGGGGGTCGGTGTCGGCTCGTCGGTGGGTGTGGGCGTCGGAGTGGGTGTGGGCTCCTCGGCCTCGACGGGCACGACCGTCTCCCCGGCGTTGTCGCTCGGGCTGGGATCGAGCACGGTGCCCGTGACCGACCAGCCCACGCGGTGTTCGCCCTCCGTCACACCGACGATCCGCGCGGTGACCTGGACCGAAGCGCCGGGCGCGAGCGTGCCCAGGTCGCACTGGAGGGTCTCCGCCGCGCACTGTCCCGTGGACGTGGTCAGCTCGTCGAGGCGTACCCCGGCGGGCGGTGCCACCGTGAAGGTGGTGCCGGGCGAGGGTGAGGGCCCGTTGTTGGTCACGGTGACGGTGACCGAGGTGCCGCCACCTGTCCGCACCGTGTCCGAGGTGCCCGGCGCGGTGAGCGCCAGATCGACCGACTGCTGGAAGGCGGGCTCCTTCTGACGGCCCGGCATATAGCCGGTGATACGCGTCAGTTCGCCGCTCCCGAGGTTCAGCACCGACAGTGCCTCAGGCGAGTTCGGCGCGGCCGAGCGGCGCGAGGACAGCACCAGTTGCGACGCGTCGGGCGACCAGGCCACGTCGCGCGGCTGGAAGGGCCCGGACGCCGAGGTGTCGGGCAGGTCCTGTGCGCACGCGTTCGGCGTCTCGCGCAGTCCCTCGGGCAGGACGACCTGGCAGGTGCCGGCGCCGAGCTGGGCGAGCAGCACACCGTTGCGCTCGTTGACCCGGCCGCCGCCGTCCTTGCGGTTGAAGGCGAGGGAGTTGCCGTCGGGAGAGAACGCGGGGCTGTCGTCGATGACTTCGCAGGCGCCGGGACACATCGTCGCGCTCAGGTCGGTCTGTTCGCCGAGCGCGCCGGCGGGCGCGGTCCAGATGTGCTTGTTGCCGCCGTTGCCGTTGATGACCGCCGTCCTGGTGAACGCGAGCAGCTTGCCGTCCGAGGACCAGGTGGGCTGCGCGTCGCTGGCGTCGCCCTGCCCCTCGGGCGGTTCGACGGTGCCGACGATCTCGCCCGTCGCCACCTCGGCGACGAGGATGCGCCCCGGACCCGACGCCTCGCCGACGCCGCCGGGCGAGGTCCTGGTGAAGGCGAGGTACTCGCCGTCGGGCGAGAAGGCGGGGTCGGTGTCCCAGTCGCCGGGCTCGCGGTCCGCCAGCTCCATGGGGCGCGGGTCGGAGCCGTCGGCGCCGGTGAGCCAGATCCGCTCGACACGTCCGGCCGCCGAGTCCTCGAACCGGGTCACCACGATCTCCCGGCCGTCCGGTGTGTAGCTCTGCCGCTCGGTCCACGGGTCGTAGCCCTCGGCCGGATTGAACAGGGGGTCGGCGGCCGGGTCGGTGTTGGTGAGCGCCGACGGGTCCTCCTCCAGGACGGTGACCCCGAGGTCCCGTGGGTCGGCGCCGTCGGGCCTGACGTCCTGGAGGTGGGCGATGTTGGGTGCCGCCGCGCTCGTACGGGAGACGAGCACGTCCCCGCCGGAGCCCGGGTCGGCGCCGGGGGTCAGCAGGGTCGGGTCGCCCACGTTGCGGTCCTCGTCGAGCAGCAACTGGGGCTCGGCGGCCGAGCCCGCCGCTGACCGGTAGGCGCGCTCGTGGTTCCCCTCGCCGACGTACCCGCTCTCGCCGAGGAAGAGCAGGCCGTCCCCGTCCGGGAGCCAGTCCGCCGCGCTGGTGCGCCAGTCGGCCTGGGCGCCCGCGAGCAGCGGCCCCTCCTCTCCGGCCGGGGTGGTGACGCGCAGCCGTGGGCCGGTGTCGCCGCCCGCGTCGAGGGTGTAGGCGATCAGATCGCGGTGCTCGGCGTCGTTCACCGGGTTCCAGACCGGGTCGAGGGCGTCGCCGGCGCCCACCTGGGTGACCTGGGTGGCCTCGCCGCCCGCCAGATCGCGGACGTAGACCTGGCCGCAGGCGCACACGTCGTCGCTGACGTAGGCGATCCGGGTGCCGTCGGGCGAGACCGTCGGCCACTGCTCGTCGTCGGGGGAGTCCGTCAGCTTGCGCATGCCCGTGCCGTCGGTGCCCACGATCCACAGGTCGCGCTGACTCTGCCCGTCGGGGCCACCGGGCTCGGAGGAGTCGAAGACCACGGAGCGTCCGTCCGGGGTCAGTTGCGGGTGCGCCGCGTTGCGTCCGTCCGTGAGCTTGCGGATCTCGCCCGACGCGGTGCGCAGGTACACCTGTGGCTGTCTGCTGTCGCGCAGGCTGATGAAGACGGTGGCGCCGTCACGGGAGAACGGATGCTTGTCGAAGTGCTGGGGCCCGGGGCCGAAGAAGGGCTCGCTGGTGGCGGTGCCGGTGACCCGGCCCAGGCTGCGGTGGTCGGTGCCCGCGTACGTGATCCGCACGGAGTCGGCCGCGGCGGTCACCGCGGGGGCCTCCTGGCTGCCCCGCCCGGTGGCCGGTTGTGCCGAAGCGGCCGTCATCGAGGCCAGCAGCACCACCCCGGCGACGGCGCTCCTGGCCCACCGGGCATGCCCGGTGGGGGCGTTGGTGCCGTTGGTGCCGCGCGCTCTCCACTTCACAGTGCGGCCACTCCAGTTGCTTCGGCCATCCCCGCCACGTCCGCCAACTCCCCTGGTCCGAAGGGTTTTCCGGGCCGTGCGCCACGTGCCTTCGGCGCGCCTGCGTGCCCGGGCGCCCACGTTCGCGTTTCCGTACGTTCACGTCTTCGCACGGTTCCCCGCCGCAGTCTCGGGGCTGCGGGGGCGCGGGCACAGGGCCGGAGTACCCGTGCCGGGGGTAACGGGCGGTGACCCCGAGGGCAACCGCCCCCGGGCCGCCCGGCCCCCTGCCCGTATCCGAGCCGCACGCGCATACGTGCTCACCTACGTGCTCACCTACGTGCTCGCGTCGGCGCACAGGCCGCCGGACGGTCAGATCAGCCCGTGCCGCATGGCGTAGCCCACCGCGTGCGCCCGGTTGCGCAGCCCGAGCCTGCTGGCGACCTCGTGCAGCACGTTCTTGACGGTCCGCTCCGAGTACGAGGTCTTCGCCGCGATCTCGGCCGTGTCGTACCCCTCGGCGACCAGCCGCAGCATGTCCGCCTCGCGGGCCGTCAGGGGCGAGAGGGTGAGGCCGCGCGGGTCGAGTACGGTGCGCTGGAGGCTGCCGACGTGGTCGAGGAGCTGGCCGAGCAGATCGCCGGGCAGCACACCCTCGCCGCGTGCCAGCGCGGTGATCAGGTGTACGAGCCGGTCCTCGTCGGCCTCGGAGCGGCGCAGCACGGCCGCGGCACCGCACTCGATCATCGTCTGGAGCGCCCCGGTCTCGAACCGCCCGACGACCAGGCCCGTACGGGTCCCGGTGTTGCGCTGGAGACGGCGCAATAACTGCACCGTCTGGTCGTCCAGTTGGTCCACGACCACCAGGGATATCTGTGCGCGGTCGGTCTCCGCGTCGCGGAGCAGCTCCACCTCGGGCCGCTGCCGCAGCAGATGGGTGATCCCGGAGTGCAGGACATGGTCCTCCGCGTACACGGCGACCGACGAGCGCGTGGCAACGGCGGCCCCGCCCTCGCGCACGGCCACCCAGCGGTGCCGTGCCTCGCGGTACTGCCCGGCCTGCCCTGCCTGCCCGGCGATCTCGCGTCGTCCCGTGTGCTCCGTCCGGTGGGCGCTGTCGACCTGGTGCTTTTCAACCGACGTCATGAGCCGATCCGTTCCTCTTCGAGGTGCCTGGTCTGCGGGTGGGGGAGTCCGCGCGGGCGACGCTGACCACGCGGTGCGGTGTCTGACTGCGGGTGTGCGGGGTTGCGGGATGTGGGGTCGGTGTCCCTACGGGTCGGGTGTGGAGTGTGGTGCGGTGTCCCCGCCGGGCCTACGGGCGACAACCGCCGTGCGCGGGCCGCGCGGGCAGGGGAACGTGGGGGCGTGGACAGGAACGGGGTGCGGGTGGGGGAGCGGGACGGGACCGCTCCACCGGGTCCGTCGCGTGATGTGCCGTCAGGGCAGCGCCCGTGCCCGTGCGTTGCCCTCGTACCTCTCTCGCGGGGGTGGCGCGGCGTCCTACCGTCCCGTTGTGACCACATCTGCCGAACTCGAGATCCCGACGGTTACGGTGTCGCCGGGTGGTGAAGCGACGACGACCCTCACCGTGCGCAACGACACCGACATCGTCGAGGCTTACACCTTCGAGGTGGTCGGTGACTGCGCCCCCTGGAGCACCGTCGAGCCCGCCCGCGTCTCCCTGTACCCCGGCACGTCCGAGACGGTGACGATCCGGCTCGCACCCCCGAGGTCCTCCGGCGTGCGTGCGGGCGAGGTCCCGCTCGGGGTGCGTGTGCTGCCCGCGGAGCGCCCCGAGGCGGTGCGGGTCCCGGAGACCACCGTCACCGTCACGCCGTTCCACGAGCTGCGGGCCGAGCTGACGCCCAGGCGCCGCCGGGGACTGCTGCGTGCCCGCTACCGCACCTCGGTGCAGAACCTGGGCAACACACCCGTCGGCATCGTGTTCGCCGCCGACCAGGCGGGCGAGGACCTGACCTTCGACTTCGCCCCGAGCAACCCGCACCTCGCCCCCGGCGAGTCCACGGAGGTACGGCTGCGGGCACGCGCGGGCAAGCCCGTGTGGCTCGGCCAGCCCGCGACGTGGCCCTTCGAGGTCGCCGTCGACCGGGGCGAGGAGAGCGTTCTCGCCGACCGGAAGCAGACGGAGCAACGCACCACTCTGGAGGGCGAGTTCGTCCAGCTCGTCATCTTCCCGAAGTGGCTGCTCATCGTGCTCGCCGCGCTCCTCGCGCTGCTGCTCGCGTGGTTCGCGCTGGTGCGGCCCGCGGTGCGCAGCGCGGCCAAGGAGGCCGCCGACGACCGGGCGAAGGAGAACGCCGCCGCAGCGCGGGAGGCGGGCGACTCCGACGGCGACGGTGTGCCGGACGCGCAGGAGCAGGGCAACGGCCAGGGGCAGCAGGGGCAGGAGGGCGCGGGCCAGAACGGCGGCGGTGGCGGCGGATCGGGCAACGCCGCGACTAGCTCCGGCGTCCCCGGCACCGGCACCCAGACCTCCGAGACCATCGACATCCGCACCGGCGGCGGCGCGGAGAAGGACGGCACCTACCGTGTTCCGGAGGGCAAGGTCTTCGGGGTGACCGACATGGTGGTCGCCAACTTCCAGGGCGACGAAGGGCTGTTGACCGTCACCTTCGGCGAGCGGAAGATCACCACCATCGCCCTGGAGACGTTCCGCAACCAGGACTACCACTGGGTGACCCCGATCGAGGTCACCGAGGGCCAGACCGTCAGGGCGAGCGTGACCTGCGAGAAGACCGGCACTCCCGCGTCCGGCGACCGCGCCTCCGAGTGCAACGAGGTGGTCAACGTGACGGGCATCCTGAGCGACATCAAGCGATAAGGCCGACGGCGCGACGGCGGACGACGGGGCCATGGCGGCGGGCGCAGCGGGCAACGTACCTCCCCCCAGAGGAACGGCGGCGGGGCGAAGCTCCGCATCAACGCATGAAACGTATAAGGCGTTCTGAGGCGCGGCTGAATTCTGATGCGGGGGAGTATCTCCCGTTTTCCCCTTTTTGATTGTGCGTTCAAGTAACGCTTGGTCGTGTGGTACGGGTGGTAACTGTCGGCGTCCGAGCGAGTGCGCAGGGCATCTGAACTGCGTGTACGGGCACTGGTGGAGCGCGTGGGAGCGGTACCGCGCGTGTTCGCCGTCGAGGGATACGGCTATATAGGTTGTGAAGGGAAATGACCGAAAACTTATCGTGGAAGGCTGTTTTCGCCACCTTCCAGCCCTCGCGTCGGCACCGGAACCGGCACCGGCGTTCGCACCGGCGCCTCATCCCTCCCGCAGGGTGACGGTGAAGGTGCGCCCGTAGGCGTGGCGGGTGGGGAAGCGCAGCAGCGTGCCGCCGCGCACCGCGCTCGCGCGCACGCCAGGGTCGCCGGACACCACGCGCAGCGGGCGCCCGCGCAGCAGCACGGTGAGTGTGTCACGGCGCATGGTCGGGTCGCTCGCGGCGACCGTGACCTCTCCGCGAATGCGGCCTCGGTCACGGTCACGGCCCTGGTCACGGCCGTCCGCTCGGCGGACGAGGACGCTGGCCTGACCGTCGAGCCGCAGCAGTCCGCCGGCCTCGTGACGGCCGTCAGCGAAGGAGTTGGCCGCGGTCAGGCCGAGGCCGGTGTGACGGACGGCCTGGAGCCGTGTGGTGTTGGCGAGGACGCTGAGCGGCCCGCCCCTGCCCCCGCCCCCGTCTTCGCCGCCCCCGCCGTACGCGCGCAGTGCCCGCTCGCTCGCGTGCGGGACGAGCGCGTAGGCGAGGGCCAGCGGCTCCGCGCCGGGTGCCTGCCGGAACGAGGCGTCGAACACCTGACGCGTCACGGGGGTGTCGGGGTTCGCCGTGCGTACGGCGCGACGGCTGCGCGTCACCTTCTCCAGGCCGACGGTGACCGGGTGCCGGGCGTCGAGGAAGACATAGCCGACGGCCGTGCCCTCGGTGACGTTCGCGTAGCGCAGCCACCGCAGACGGGCGGTGTGGGCGCCGTCGCCGGGCCCTGCCCAGGGGGTGCCGTCGGTGTGAGCCCCGGTGAGGGTGAGCCGGTCGTCCGGTGCGGCGATGCGCGCGTCGACGGTGGTGGTCACCGCGCGGCCCGCCTGGTCGCCCACCCCGGCGGCGAGTACCACGATCTCGTCGTCCAGCAGGAACCACGACTTCGTCGCCGTCGCGTTGCGGTAGACGGTGAAGTCCTCGGGGAGCAGGTCGCGTTGGGCGTACGCCACATCGTCGGACTGCGTCATCCCCGCCACACCGTAGGCGTCGAGCACAGCGCCGCCCGAGTGCGTGTTGGTGCCGCGCGGGAAGTACACATAGGTGTTCTGCGACTCCGACGACGCGGTGAAGTGCAGCGGGTGGTCCGGGTTGTCGTAGTACGGGGTGCCGTACAGCTCGGGCACCGTCCGGCGCCGCTCCACAGGTGCCGTGACACCGGCGAGCCCGTACGGCGAGACGGTGGTGTAGTAGTCGACACCGTACGCGTGGCTCTGGTCCTGCCCCGCCAGGTACAGGTAGTGCGCGCCGTCGCCCTGGAACCAGGGCATCAGGTTCTCGCCGCTCATGTACTCGTACTTGCTGATCCGCTCCGAACTGCGCGCGAGCGAGAAGGCGTAGCCGGGGCGGCGGTGCACCGTCCGGTCCATGGCGTTGAACGCGGTGCTGCGTGCCACCGGGTTGAGATCGGCGGCCGGTACGGAGGTGTCGGCGAGCACGTCGGCGTAGCGCACGACGGTCAGCGGGGAGGCGAAGCGGGCCGGGTCCGGCTTGGTGCGCGAGGCGGTGTGCAGGTGTTTCACATAGCTCTTGAGCGCGGTGGCACGCTCGCCCGTCGCGTAGCCGGACAGATCGGTGACCGCCTCGGCGACCACGGCGGTGTCCGCGTACCCCGTGCCCGTACGGGAGACCGCGCGGCCCTTGACGGACTCCATCATCCAGCCCTCGAAGATCAGCGGCGCGAATCCGTCGGCCACCCAGCGGTGGACGACGGGGACGAGCGCCGAGGTGTCGGCGTAACCCGTGCCGTCGAGGAGCTTGAGTGTCTGCGTGACGCGAGTGAGCAGCGCCTTTCCGTACGACCCGGTGTAGGCCACCGAGTGGTGCTGGATGAAGGAGCCGTCCGCGTAGTACCCGTCCGTGACCCCGTGCCGCAGCGCGTACGGGTCGATGGTGGCGTAGACGGTGAGCTGGTCCTCCAGCGCCTTGCGGATACGGGCCTCGCCGGAGTCACCGCCGATCAAGGCGCCCTGGAGCAGGCGGTTGGTGGTGATGTCGGCGAGGTTGGCGCCGGTGTGGAAACGCGAGTCGAGGTCGACGTCACCGTCCTTGCCGTTGCGCAGGTACGCGTCCATGGAGGCGAGGTAAGCGGACGTCAACTCGGGCCGCTGCGCGGCGAGTTCGTCGGCGAGGAGGGCGAGCGTGGCGGTGGCGCTGGTGGAGATGCCGATCTCCCAGTGGTACCAGTTGCCGTAGTAGCCACGGTCCTGGTCGCCGTAGTAGCGCGAGTGGAGCAGCGCGAGCCCGTCGACGACGCGGCGCCGCGCCTCGGCATCGCCGTCCAGCGCGCCACCGGGCGTACGGGCCGCGAGCGCGATCTCGTAGAGCTGCCGGAAGGTGGTGTTGAGGTTGCCGTCACTGCTGCCGAGCGGCAGCCCGGCGAACAGCTCGTCGGCGCCCGCCGCGTCCATGGCCGCAAGGTGTGTGCGGGCGGCCTTCTCGACGGCGGCCAGCTTGGCCGCGGTCTCGGCCCGCGCGTTGGACTCGGACGTACCGGCGAGGACGGCCAGCGCGTTGGCGAGCAGGCGCTCGGTGCCGGTGCCGCTGCCGCTGCTCCGGGCCGCCGGGCCCGCCCCGGGGGCGGCGGCCGCGCCGTGCGCCGGAAGCACCCCTGACAGCCCGGCCGCCGCCAGGAGGGACAGCACGTGTCTGCGCGTGATCTCCATGGGCCCTGGCCCTCCTCACCGGGAGCGAACGAACGCAGCGGAGCGAGCCTGACGGTGCGCAGTCAAACAGGTGCGGAGGTGCCCGACAAGCGGGGCCGGGCCGAGCGGGGGCGGGTGGTTCCGGGCGGGGACGTGCCCTCGATCGACCTTCCGTCCACGTGGGGGGTACCCTGACACGCAGCGAAGGGGAGTAGTCCCGAAACACCGGCTGGTCGACATACTGGACGTCCGCATGGCGGACGGCCCGGCCGCCGGGCCGTGGCGCCGGACCGGCGTGGCGGTGGACGAGACCTTCGGCCAGGCATTGACGTGCCCGCTCGCGCGGGCACACCCGTCGTGCCGGGCCGAGCGGTCCTCCCGTCGCCCGTCTGCGGCGCCTCGCGAAGACCCGGGCCCGGCCCTTACAGAAAGCCCCCGGAATGCACCTCGACCTCCTGGCGATCCTCACCGCCTTCGGCCTGATCTTCCTCGCGGAACTGCCCGACAAGACGATGTTCGCCTCTCTGGCCATGGGCACCCGCATGCGCCCCCTGTACGTGTGGCTCGGCACGTCGAGCGCCTTCGTCGTGCACGTCGCCATCGCCGTGGGCGCGGGCAGCCTGATCGGGCTGCTGCCCGACTGGATCGTCAAGCTCGTCTCCGCCGCCCTCTTCGGCTTCGGCGCGTTCATGCTCCTGCGCGGCGGCGACGGCGACGGCGAGTCGGACGACAGCGGCGGCAAGACCGTGACCGGCTTCCTGCCCGTCTACTCCACCGCCTTCATGGCCGTCTTCATCAGCGAGTGGGGCGACCTGACCCAGATCACCACAGCCAACCTCGCCGCCTCCAACGGCACCTGGTCCACGGCCATCGGCTCCGCCGCCGCGCTCATGTCCGTCTCCGCGCTGGCACTGCTCGCCGGGCGCTTCATCGCCAAGCGCGTCCCCCTCAAGACCGTGCAGCGCATCGGCGGAGTGTGCATGCTCGGGCTCGCCGTCTGGTCCCTCGTCGAGGCGGTCACGGCCGTCGCGGGCTGAGCCGGACGAGGGCCAGGGCGGCCTCCCCGCCCCGCATACACATCGCTCACATCACGAAGCTCAACGCCTGGACCAGCAGCAACGCGATCACCGAGGCGCCGGAGACCGTGAGGGTGCAGGTCTTGAGGGTGCCGCGGGTGGTCTGGCCCATGAGGGTCTGGAGCAGCCAGAAGGTGTTGCTGGTGGCGTGGATGGCGAACAGGGACCCGGCGCCCGCGGCCAGCGCGATGAGGACGGGCGGTACGTCGAGACCTGGCGCCACAGGCGCCAGGATGCCCGCCGCCGTGATCGCCGAGGTGGTCACCGAGCCGATCGCCATGTGGAGGACGGCCGCGATGACCCAGACGAGCGCCAGCGGCGCCCACGTGCTCGCGGAGAAGGAGTCCTTGACGATGTCCCCGAGCCCCGCCTTCTCCACCACGGCGGCCAGCGAGCCGCCCACGCCGGTCAGCACCAGGATCTGGCCGCTCGTACGGAACCCCTGGTTGAAGGACTCGCCCACCGCGCCCTGCGGCAGGCACTTGCGCGCGACGAGGCAGGCGCCGACGAGGCCCGTCAGCAGCCCGATCACCGGGTCGCCGAGGAAGCCGACGACGGGCGAGGTCCACCCGGCGATCTCCGCGAAGGCGCCGGTCGCGATCATCACGAGGGCGAGCAGCAGGGGAGCGAGCGACAGGGCGAGGGGAGGGGAGGCGGGCGGGGGAGTGCTGCCCGTCGGTGCCTCCGCTTCCGCCTCTGTCGCCGCCTGAGTCGGCGCCCCTGTCCCCGTCGGCGCCCCGGCTCCCGTCGACATCGACGCTGAGGCGGGGGCCGACGCCGGGGCCGTAGCCGGGGCGGGCTCGGGCACGTCGGCCGCCGCCTCGTCGACCTCGTCGCGTTCGGCGTTCCACAGGCCACGCCTGCTGAGGGCGCTGAACAGGAACAACGCGAGCACTATGGTCACGGCCGCGACGGGGAACCCGTACACGAGCATCACACCCAGCGGTATGTCCAGCAGCCCGGCCAGCGCGAGCGCGCCGATGCCGGGTACGGACAGGGCGATGCCGACCTCCACGCCCAGCGCCATGGCGGCTGCCATGCGCGCTGTGCCGTAGGGCCCGATCTTCCGGCCCAGCGAGCGGGCGATCGGCGCCGTCATCACCAGCAGCACATCGGCGAAGATCGACTGGAGCACCGTCCCCATCGTCACGGCGAAAGAGTACGGCAGCCGCTTCGGACCGAGGAGCCGCAGCAGCACGGCCACGAGTTTCTCGATGGCGCCCAGGGAGGAGAGCAGCGTCCCCAGCAGCACTCCGAAGACGATGAGCAGTCCGACCTCGGCCATCAGGTCGCCGAAGCCCTTGCTGATGGTGGCCACCGTGCGCTCGGGGCCGAGTCCGCCCGCCAGCCCGAGGTAGACGGCGCCGAGGACGAGGGCGAGAGCAGGATTGACCTTCGCTCTCAGAATGAGCAGGACCACTCCGGCGATCGCGATCGCCGTGTGCACCAGCGGTGCCGCGTTTCCCATCGCTTCCCTCTCCCCGTTCCGGGTCGTGCGTGCGGGCGCGGAAGGGGGTGGGGCGTCCGGCGCGGCGTGCGCGCCCTGAGCGTCGTGTGTCGCGTTACGGGGTGAGGGCGAGCACGTTACGTCGTCGCGTGGGAATCGCCAACACGGGGGTACGCGGCAGCGTCCGGGCGGGCACCAGGCGGGCGCCGCACGGGCACCGCACAGTCATCACAGCGGCACGTAAACGCCGCCGACCTGCGTGGAACCTCTTGTTCCGGTGTACGGGGGCGGGCTATCGTCCGTGCGTATTGCCACGTTGTGGAATCCGCGTCTCAGTATGTGGGGTATCGGCGTGGCGTGAACCGAGAGCGGAACCGAGTAGAGAAGTGGCATGCGGGACAGGGCCGTTGAGGCCCTGACGAGGTGGCGGCGGTCGTGTTCGCGCCGCTGCCGGGCCCTTGCGGAAGGGGCCGGCAGCGACGGGGTGAGAGGCATGCACCGCGCACGCTCCCAAGCGGAATGGAACGGAACGGAAGGGAACGGACGAGGGCGGAAGAAGGGGGAAGAGCGGAGAAGCGAGGAGAACCAGGGCCGCGTTGTCAGACCCGCTCGCTAGGGTGGCACACATGATCGGTCCGGATGACGTACGCCGTATCGCCCTCTCCCTCCCGGAGACCACAGAGGTGCTGGCTTGGGGCATGCCCACCTTCCGCGTGGCGGGGAAGATGTTCGTCACGATGCCTGACGACGAATCCTCGTTCGCCGTGCGCTGCCCCGTCCTGGAGCGGGGCGAGCTGATAGCGGCGGAGCCCGAGAAGTTCTGGGTGCCGCCGCACGAGGCCAGTTCGTCGTGGGTGCGGGCGCGGCTGGCCGCGCTGGAGGACCGGGACGAGCTGCGGGACATCATCCAGGACTCCTGGAGGCAGGCGGCACCGGGCCACCTCCTGGACGTGTGACCCCGCCCGCCCACCCCACCCCCGCACGGCCACGTCACGTCACATCACGGCACAGCCCTACGGCGTCACAGTGACCGTCACCCGTGCCCCCGGCAGCGCCCGCACGCGCACGAGCGCCGAGGTGCCCGGAGCGACGGTCCGCCTGTCGCTCACGGCCCGGCCGTCCACCGCGATCCGCCAGCCGTCGGGCGAGGGCGGCAGGGAGAGTTCGGTCGCGCCCTGGCGCAGGGGGCCCGCCGTGTAGGAGAGCCGGTGCACGCGCCCGTCGGGGTCGTAGGTGTCGGCGCGCACCTTCCCCGCGACGGCCGCGGCGTACGGAGTGGCGGTCAGCTCCTTGTTCGGCCGCAGCGCGCCCGATTCGTCGGCGGCGCAGTAGCCACCGCCGTAGCACCACACGTATCCGGCCCAGCCCGCGCTGTACCGGCCGAAGGAGGCGAGCGCGTCCTCGTAGAACTCACGCATGTGCGGGAGGCCGTTGTTGAGCGGTCCCCACTCGCCGATCACCACGGGGAGGCCGTGGCGCCGGGGGTAGGCGGTGACGGCCGCCTCGTAGGACTCGATCCAGCCCGCCGAGGGGTCGTAGTCGGCGCCCGCCTCCATCGCGGTGTTGTAGAAGTGCGGCGCGTACACCACCCTCGGGTCCTCGATCCTCCCGAGTCCCGTCGGCACGCCCTCGCCCACGATGGGGGTGGGCTCGACGAACAGCCAGCCGTCGCGGTCGGCCGAGCGGATCGCGCGGGCCGCGCGGCGGTGCATCGGGGTGATCTGCTCGGCCTCGATGCGCCGGGCCGCCGTCGGCAGGTCCTCGCCCTCCCGCAGTTCGCCCATCGGCTCGTTGAGGGGGTCGTAGCCGAGCAGCGCCGGATGCCCGCCGAAGCGCTCGGCGAGCACACGCCACATCGACGCCTGGGCGCGCCGGAGGTCGGCGTCCTCGTAGAGATGGGTGAAGGCACGCTGCACGGCGGGCTGGAAGTACTCGGAGAACCAGTCGTCGGGCTGGGGTGTGAAGGGCAGCCCGTCGGTGCGGGTCGCCCACTCCGGGATGCCGCGGTGGCCGAACGCCGGGCCGAAGACGTCCTGATGGGCGTCGAGGAGGACGTGCACGCGGTACTTCGCGGCCCAGTCCAGGATCCGCTCGATCTTACGGAGGTAGCCCGCGCTGTAGTGCCCGCGCCGGGGCTCCAGGTCGTCCCAGAAGACCAGCAGCCGGGCGAAGTTGAAGCCGTGCCCGCGCATGTCGCGGAAGTGCTTCTCGGTGATGGAGGAGAGGGCGGCTTCGCCGCGGTGCGTCTTGTCCTCGACGTTCCAGCCGCGCAGCGTCAGGGCGCGCCCCCGCGAGTCGGTCACCCGGGGAGCCCGGGGAGCCCGGGGCGCGCGGGGCGGCTCGCCTTCCGCTCTGGTTCCGGGGCCCACGCCCGTACGGGCCCCCGGCAGCAGCGGCGTCGTCCCGGACGCCGGAGTGACGCCTCCCAGGACCGCGAGCATCGCGAGCACGGCGGCGCAGACGGCCGCGACGAGAACCGGTCTCCCTGAGCGCACACACACCACACTCCTCTGTCGGCTCCGGTGCCCGCAGAGACAAACAGGAGGAGCGTGTACTGACAAGAGCCGCCGCCGCTCCGGCCCCCGAGCGGACGCGCCGTCAGCTCCCTGCGGGCCGGGGCTGGTCGAGATCGCGCCACTCTTCTCCCCTCCTTCTCCGCTTTCCTCCCCCGCCCCGCTCCTCTTCTGCTAGGCGCGGGAAACACGTCGAAGCGCACTCACCCATCGCCTCACCCTTGCCCAAAGCATGACGTCCCGTGAGGTGGAAGTCTGCTTCGTTGGTATGAACGGTCGGTTAATCGAGTGGACTTGATGGGCAATTGGGAAGAATGCGTTCGCTCGCGGCTTTGCTCCGCGTACGGAGGATTTCATTCCGTGATTTGGTCAGGCTTTGTCCTATTTTCTGGTGCACGTGCCGAGGACGTGGAACCTTTGACAAACCGGGAGCGCGGTTTGTAACGTCCTGGATCACGGTCCGGATCGGATCGTGAGCTGGGTGAGCTAGGGGGAGCCTGTGAACCAGCGTTCGGCGGACGTATTGGAGCCGCACATAGCGGGACCTCGGATGATCGAGGGCAGCACGCCGGCGAGTTGGCCGGAGCGGGAAAGCGTGTGGCGCGTACTGGTGGTCGAGAGCGACGGGGTCGAGGCCGAGGATCTTGCCGGTGGACTCCGTCGGCACGGACACGAAGTGCGCTGTGTGGGTACGGGCAGCGAGGCCATCGCCAGGTGCGGTGACGCCGACGTGATCCTCCTGGGCCTCGAACTGCCGGATCTCGACGGTCTCGGGGTGTGCCGGGGCATCCGCTCGATGAGCGATGTTCCCGTGATCGCCATGACCGGTCGCGGAAGCGAACTGGACTGCGTGCTCGGCCTCCAGGCCGGCGCGGACGACTATCTGGTGAAGCCGTACGGCTTCCGGGAACTGATGGCCCGTATGGAAGCCGTGATGCGGCGCGCGCGGGCCAAGGCGCCGACGGGCGTCGTGGTGTGCCACGGCCCGCTCCGCATCGACGCGAGCACCCGTGAGGTCAGCCTGCACGGGCGTCAGGTCGAGGTGACGCGCAAGGAGTTCGATCTGCTCTTCCTGCTGGCCTCGCACCCGGACACGGTGATTCCGCGGAAACGGCTCATGCAGCAGGTGTGGGGCGACTCCTGGTCCCGGCGCACCGTCGACACGCACGTGAGCAGCCTGCGCAACAAGCTCGGCGCCAGCGGCTGGATCATCACCGTGCGCGGTGTGGGCTTCCGGCTCGGACAGGGCTGAGACCCCCGGCCCCGCGACGACAAGGGCGGGGCCGGGCCCCTCCGCCGCGGCCACCGGCGAGCGGCGTACGCGGCGAGCGTGACGGATACGACGCGCGTGACGGATGCGACGCACGCGGCCGGTGGTCCGGCCGACGATGCGGCCGGCGATGCGGCCGGCGCGAACCGTGCCGCCGATACCGTCGACGGGGCCGACGCGGTCGGCACGGTCGGCGCGGCGGAGGAAAGCGGAACCCGGGGGCAAGGCGGATCCGGGGCGGTCCGTGCACGGGGACATGGGGGAATCCCTTCACGAGGCAACTGCGCCCGGCGGGGTCTAGCGCGGCAGATATCCGTTCAGGAACGCGTGGACGCCGGACGTGATGAGACGGGTGACCTCGTCGGCCGGGAGCGGCAGCGCACCGTAGTACGAGCGGTCGATGATCTCGCCCGAGATGAGCTGGATGAAGTGGCTGGCCGCCTGTCGCGGGTCGTCGGTCTGGAGCAGTCCCTCGTCGGCGAAGCTGCGGAACCGGTCGGCGAGCGCGTACTCCACACGGACGGGCCCCGCCTCCTCCCACGCGCGCAGCAGCTCGGACGGGAGGTGTCCGACCTCGGCGCGCAACTGGCGTACCAGCGCGAAGTGGTCGGGGAAGGTGCCCAGCGGCTCGACCCAGGCGCGGCCGAAGTCGATGAGATCGGCCTCCAGATCGGTCACCTTGCGCAGCCAGCGGTCGATGACGTCGA
The DNA here is from genome assembly GCF_053611545.1 of Streptomyces sp. NPDC054796. Lineage (NCBI taxonomy): Bacteria > Bacillati > Actinomycetota > Actinomycetes > Kitasatosporales > Streptomycetaceae > Streptomyces > Streptomyces sp. NPDC054796. The sequence goes on from NZ_JBSHAO010000001.1 coordinate 426,424, forward strand.
GCTGCACGTCGTGGATCTGGGTCGCGCCCTCCTCCACGATGAGGCGGAACAGCTCGGCCTTGCCGCCCTCGAAGTGGTTGTAGATGGTCCGGGTGGAGACGCCCGCCTCCTTGGCGATGGCATCGATGCTGGTCCGCGTGTATCCGTCGCGGCCGAAGACCGTACGGGCTCCCCGTGTGATGGCCTCGCGCTTCTCCGCCAGCCTGCCTCCCACGGCGCACCTCTTTCTCGTTGCTCTGTGCGACGCCGCTCAATGGGGTACGACGCGCACTGTATTGATTACAATATACATTGTAGCCTGGCGATGTGGAACCGCCCGGGACGCATGTATATCCCGTCCGGGGGGTGCGCCGTGACCGGGGCGTCGCGGTGCCGTCCGGCGGTCTGTTCCATGGTCGTTCCGCGGGGCCGTTCCGTGGATCGTTCCGCGGGGTCGCGAGGCTTGAGGTATTCGCTTTCCGTAAAAAAGGAAACATACCGGCAGCCTGGTTTGTTTGCTGTGTCCAGGTGGCATACACCTGGCGGAAGCCGCTCCCGGGGTGTCAACGTTGTCTGCCCTTCCGGTGCGGTCCAGGTAGCTGAAAGGCCCCTTGTCGGGACGAGGGGCCGCCCGTTAAAACCAGGAAGTCGGTACGGAAGCTCTCGGCTGACGCGGCATATCGCCGCCGAGCCAGCGGGGTGGGACGGAAGGGGAGGGGCCGGTCGGTGACCAGACAGGAGCGGGCCGCGCGCACACGGTGCGAGCTGGTTCACGCCGCGGCGGTGCTGTTCGAGCAGCAGGGATTCGCCCAGACGACGCTCAACGGAATCTGCCGTGAAGTGGGGGTGAGCAGCGGAGCGCTGCACTTCCACTTCGAGAACAAGGCCGCCATCGCCAACGCCATCGAGGAGAAGGCGTCCAGCACGCTGCGCCACACCGTGTCCCGTCAACGCCCGCGCAGAGCGGGTGCGTTGCAGGAGCTGATCGACACCTCGCACGTGCTGGTGGCGCAGTTGCGCGACGACCTCATCGTCCGCTCCGGAGTGCGGCTGAGCCACGACATCGCGCGCCAGGGCGGGCCCGCCTTCCGGCAGGAGTGGCAGGTGCGGGTGCGCGCACTCCTGGAGGAGGCGAAGGAGGACGGTTCGCTCGCCCCCGGGGTTTCCGTCGCCGAGGTGGCCGCCACCGTCACCCTCGCGACCGTCGGACTCATGACGCTGGGCCGGAGCGACACCGAGTGGCTTTCGGGGAGTTCGGTCACCGGCTTCTGGCGGCTCGTTCTTCCTCAGCTCGCCGGGGCGGATTTCGCGGACCGGCTGGATCCGTGCGGGGCCGCGGCATGAGAAAGGCGTGAGAGGAAGTGCGTGTTGTCCGTGTGCCCGCGGCTACAACGTTGTAAAGCGCGGGTCAAGTGGGGGGTAAGGATGGTCAAACTCTGGTCGTTCCCATGACGGGGAGACCGAAGGGCCACTAAGGGCTTGTTACCGTAAAGGTCGAAAATCCCACCCCCCTCTCAGGCCGGGCCCGTGCGGCAGCCGGCCGAAGCACCGCGTCCACACCGGGACGGTGCGGCGCAGCCCGTGTGACTGAGGAGCGACGTTGGCTAAGCGGGATCGGGGGATCATCACCCGGCGGCGAATTCTTGAGGCCGCGGCAGAAGTTTTCGAAAAAGAAGGCTATCAGGCGGCCACCGTCACCGAGATTGTCGAGGTGGCGAATGTCACCAAAGGTGCGCTGTATTTCCACTTCCCGTCGAAGGAGGACCTGGTCCAGGGAATCTTCGACGCGCAGGATCTCGATGTGCTGGTGCGCCCCCAGCCCGTGAAGCTCCAGGAACTCGTCGACGGCACCTATATCTTCGCGCGCCGCCTCGCGACGGAATCCCTCATCAGGGCCAGCGTCCGCATCTCCCTCGACTCGCGCACCCGCCAAGGGCTGGCCGACCGGAGCCCGTTCAAGGAGTGGACCGCCTGCGTGCTGCGGTCCCTGCGCGCGGCCGAGGCGCAGGGCGAGCTGCTGCCGCACGTCAAGCCCGCTGAGACGGCGGACCTGTGCGTCAGCGCCTTCGCCGGGCTCCAGCTCACCACGCGCGCGCCGCACGAGGACGAGGACCTGCCGCGACGGCTTTCCGTCCTCCTGCACCACCTCCTGCCCAGCATCGCCGTGCCCGCGATCCTCGCCGCGCTCGATCTGTCGCCCGACCGCCTGGACACTCTCGACGGCACACCCGAGAAGGACTCCTGTGTCCTCGCCGAGGACGATTCCTGCGGCCTTCCCGACGACGCCTCCGCCGTTCTGGACGACGCGGAATCCACAGCGCTGGAAGGTGCGGAGACGCCGCCGTCCACGCTTCTCGTCTGAGCCCGTCCGGTCGTCCGGGCCCGTTCGGGAAACGCACGCGCGCCGCCACGTTCCGTGACATCCCGCGGACGTTTCGCGCGGCGGTGGCACTTTCACGGGGCACCGCCACACGCACCCCGTCGCGGTGAGCCGCCCCGTGAACTCACCGCACAGCTTGGGTAATTGGCCCGCGCCACGTCAACTCTCTTTGTGTGAACTCTTTCCGCAACCCGCGCCGTCCTTTCCCGCACCGGGTGCGCACCGGCTACGCAGCGTATCCGCAGTGACACGTTCATTCCTCGGACAAAGCGATGACCCAACTTCACCAAGGTCTGACCTGAGTTGACTTGAGGTGTGTCCGGGGAGCGAACAAGCTGTTGACCAGCTCCCGGGGCAGTGGTCAGCGAGGCGAGACGGCCGGGGGCCTGCGGTGTCCGCCGCAGGTGCGTGCGGAGGAGCGTGACCGCTCCGCGCGATGTGTCTCACCGCCGTCTCCGCGCGGCCGACGGGCACATCAGGCCGCCGTACCGCCCGCGCAGTGTGTTCACGTCCGGCTTCCGGCGGCGCCGTCCGGCGCCCGCCGCGGAGCAGGCCTGCCCGCCTGCACGTGTCACTCCCGGAGCACTTCGGTCATGGAGGAGAGAGAACGCATGCACAGTACGTTGATCGTGGCCCGCATGACTCCCGCCGCCAGCGGCGATGTCGCCAAGCTGTTCACCGAGTTCGACGCCACCGAGATGCCGCACCTCATGGGCACCAGGCGCCGCCAGCTCTTCGCTTACCGGGGTCTCTACTTCCACCTTCAGGACTTCGACTCCGACAACGGCGGCGAACTGATCGAGGAGGCGAAGACCGACCCCCGCTTCGTGCGGATCAGCGAGGATCTGAAGCCCTACATCGAGGCGTACGACCCGGCCACATGGCGCTCGCCCGCCGACGCCATGGCCACCCGGTTCTACAACTGGGAGGCGTCCGCGTGACCGGGCGTCGCGTGGCCATCACGGGCATCGAGGTGCTCGCTCCGGGCGGCGTCGGCGTCAAGAGCTTCTGGAGCCTGCTCACCGAGGGCGCGACGGCCACCAGGAGGATCACCTTCTTCGACCCCTCGCCCTTCCGCTCCCAGGTGGCCGCCGAGATCGACTTCGACCCCGAGGAGCACGGCCTCACCCCGCAAGAGGTGCGGCGCATGGACAGGGCGGCGCAGTTCGCCGTCGTCGCGGCGCGCGGTGCGGTCGCCGACAGCGGCATCGAGCTGTCGGAGACCGACCCGTACCGCGTCGGTGTCACCGTGGGCAGCGCCGTCGGCGCCACCATGGGGCTCGACGAGGAGTACCGCGTCGTCAGCGACGGCGGGCGCCTCGACCTCGTCGACCACGCCTACGCCGTGCCCCACCTCTACAACTACCTGGTGCCCAGCTCCTTCTCGGCCGAGGTGGCCTGGGCCGTCGGCGCCGAGGGCCCCAACACCGTGGTGTCCACGGGCTGCACCTCCGGCATCGACTCCGTCGGCTACGCCGCCGACGTCATCCGCGAGGGCAGCGCCGACATCATGATCGCGGGCTCCTCCGACGCACCCATCTCGCCGATCACGATGGCGTGCTTCGACGCCATCAAGGCGACCACACCCCGCCACGACGAGCCCGAGCGCGCCTCGCGCCCGTTCGACGCGACACGCAACGGCTTCGTCCTCGGCGAGGGCTCCGCCGTCTTCGTCCTGGAGGAGCTGGAGAGCGCGAAGCGTCGCGGCGCACACATCTACGCCGAGGTCGCGGGCTACGCCACCCGCAGCAACGCGTACCACATGACCGGGCTGCGCCCCGACGGGCTGGAGATGGCCGAGGCCATCGACGCCGCGCTCGGCGAGGCCCGGATGAATCCCGAGGACATCGACTACATCAACGCGCACGGCTCGGGCACCAAGCAGAACGACCGGCACGAGACCGCCGCGTTCAAGAAGAGCCTGGGCGAGCACGCGCGCCGTACGCCTGTCAGCTCCATCAAGTCGATGGTCGGCCACTCGCTGGGTGCCATCGGTTCCATCGAGATCGCGGCCTCCGCGCTCGCCATGGAACACCACGTGGTGCCGCCGACGGCGAACCTGCACACACCGGACCCCGAGTGCGACCTGGACTACGTGCCGCTCACCGCGCGCGACCAGATCACCGACGCCGTCCTCAGCGTGGGCAGCGGGTTCGGCGGATTCCAGAGCGCCGTGGTGCTCGCCAGGCCCGAGAGGAGCAAGGCATGACCGCCTCCGTGGTGGTGACCGGCATGGGTGTGATGTCACCCAACGGGCTCGGCGCGCGGGACTACTGGACGGCCGTTCAGGAGGGCCGGAGCGGCATCGGCCGTGTCACCCGCTTCGACCCCACCCCGTACCCCTCGCGGCTGGCGGGGGAGATCCCCGGGTTCGTCGCGGAGGACCACCTGCCCAGCAGGCTGCTGCCGCAGACCGACCGGATGACCCGGCTCGCGCTGACGGCGGCGGACTGGGCGCTGGAGGACGCGAAGGTCGTCCCCGGCGAGCTGTCCGCCTTCGACATGGGTGTGGTCACCGCGAGCTCGGCCGGCGGCTTCGAGTTCGGCCAGAACGAGCTGCGCAAGCTGTGGAGCCAGGGCAGCCAGTACGTCAGCGCGTACCAGTCCTTCGCCTGGTTCTACGCCGTCAACAGCGGCCAGATCTCCATCCGCAACGGGCTGAAGGGCCCCAGCGGCGTCGTCGTCAGCGACCAGGCGGGCGGTCTCGACGCGGTGGCCCAGGCACGCCGTCAGATCCGCAAGGGCACACCGCTGATCCTCTCCGGCGCCGTCGACGCCTCCATCTGCCCCTGGGGCTGGGTCGCGCAGATGACGGGTGGCCGCATGAGCACCAGCGACGAGCCCGAGCGCGCGTATCTGCCCTTCGACGCCGGCGCGCGCGGACATGTGCCCGGCGAGGGAGGCGCCATCCTCGTCATGGAGGACGCGACCGCGGCGCGGGAGCGCGGGGCGCGGATCTACGGCGAGATCGCGGGCTACGGCGCCACCTTCGACCCCCGCCCTGGGTCGGCGCGGGGGCCCGCGCTGCGCCGGGCCGTCGAACTCGCCCTGGAGGACGCGAAGGTGGTGCCCGGCGAGGTCGACGTGGTGTTCGCCGACGCCGCCGCCGTGCCCGAGCTGGACCGTACGGAGGCCGAGGCCGTCAGCGCCGTGTTCGGGCGCCGCGGGGTCCCGGTCACCGCGCCGAAGACGATGACGGGGCGCCTCTACTCGGGCGCCGCTCCGCTCGACCTCGCCACCGCCTTCCTGGCCATGGAGGAGGACGAGATCCCGCCGACGACGAACGTCGAGGCCCTGCCGGAGTACGGGCTCGACCTCGTGACCTCCCGGCCGCGCGCGGCGCGGGTGCGTACGGCCGTCGTCCTGGCCAGGGGCCAGGGCGGCTTCAACTCGGCCGTCGTCGCCCGCGCGGGGAGCGCGGCGGGAGACGCCTAGGAACGTGCCGGTGCGGACCGCACACCGCCATGCGTCACCGCGCCATGTGCCACCGCGCCATGTGTCATCGCGCACCACCTCACCGACGACGAAAGGAACTCACGTGTCCACCAAGGAATTCACCCTCGACGACCTGCGCCGCATCCTCCGCGAGGGCGCGGGCGAGACCGTGGACCTCGACGGCGACATCCTCGACACCGGCTTCGAGGAGCTGGGCTACGAGTCGCTGGCGCTCCTGGAGACCGGGGGCCGCATCGAGCGCGAGTACGGCATCACGCTCGACGACGCCGCGCTGACCGACGCCGTCACCCCGCGCGCCCTCATCGAGGCCGTCAACGCGGACCTGGCCGGGGCCGAGCGCGCCGCCTGACGTGGCGGGGGCGCCCCGCCCCCCCCCCCCCCCCGCGGCCCCCCCCCCCCCCCCCCCCCCCCCCCCCCCCCCCCCCCCCCCACTTCTGTACAGACCAGGAC